>CAXDNN010000020.1:0-21530 GCA_963990675.1 uncultured Synechococcus sp. | reverse complement strand
GCGTTGCTTCAACAGCCACGTCCCCCCAAAGGCCTGCAAGAAACCAAGCAATTTGCGCGGGTGTTCTGGGACTTGGTCAAAGCCAAACCCGATCGAGACCTCAACCCTCCCTGTCGCCAACAGGTGTTTCGTGGCGATGAGGTGAACCTCGATGCAATCCCTTTAATCCGCCCCTGGCCAGGGGATGCCGGGGGTGTCATCACCCTTGGGTTGGTGATCACCAAAGATCCAGAAACCGGTGTGCCCAATGTGGGGGTGTACCGATTGCAAAGACAGTCGGTCAACACTATGACGGTGCACTGGCTCAGTGTGCGGGGAGGTGCACGTCACCTGCGAAAGGCGGCGGCCATGGGTAAAAAATTGGATGTTGCGGTGGCCATTGGCGTGCATCCCTTGCTGGTGATGGCAGCAGCCACCCCCATTCCGGTGCAACTCAGCGAATGGCTCTTCGCTGGCATTTATGCCGGAGAAGGCGTGCGTTTGGCACCGTGCAAAACCATCGATCTACAAGTTCCCAGCCATAGCGAAGTGGTGCTGGAAGGAACGATCACCCCCGGAGAGGTTCGGCCTGATGGTCCGTTTGGCGATCACATGGGGTTTTACGGCGGGGTGGAGGACTCACCGCTCGTGCGGTTCCACTGCATGACCCAGCGTCGGGATCCCGTCTTCCTCACCACCTTCAGCGGCCGTCCGCCGAAGGAAGAAGCCATGCTGGCCATCGCCCTCAACCGGATTTATACGCCGATCCTGCGCCAGCAGATTCCCGAAATCACCGATTTCTTCCTCCCCATGGAGGCCCTCAGCTACAAACTGGCGGTGATTTCCATTGATAAGGCCTATCCGGGCCAGGCGAAACGGGCCGCCATGGCCTTTTGGAGCGCCTTACCCCAATTCACCTACACGAAGTTCGTGGTGGTGGTCGACAAGCACATCAACGTGCGGGACCCACGCCAAGTGGTGTGGGCCATCGCCGCCCAAGTGGATCCGCAGCGGGATTTATTCACCCTGGAAAACACTCCATTCGACAGCCTTGATTTCGCTAGCGAACAGTTGGGGCTCGGCGGCCGCCTTGCGATTGATGCCACCACAAAAATCGGACCTGAGAAAAATCATGAGTGGGGTGAGCCCCTCAGTCGGCCGGCCGATCTTGAACAACGGGTGTCGGAGCGTTGGTCTGAGCTGGGGCTCGATGATCTTGGTGATGGAGAAGCAGATCCAAGCCTGTTTGGCTACGCCCTCGATCGGTTGATTCAGGGCATGAAGCTGGGCCAATAGGATCAAAGCAGCATTGTCTGAGCCTTGAGCGCCTCCGCATCCCGAGATCTCAAGACTGGTGGATGCCTCCAAGGGCGCGTCAAGGTCCCTGGTGACAAATCGATCTCGCACCGTTCCCTTCTATTTGGTGCCATTGCCGAAGGCACCACCACGATCGAAGGGTTACTACCAGCGGAGGATCCAATCAGCACGGCGGCTTGCCTGCGGGCCATGGGGGTGAGCATTAGCCCCATTGAAGCGGGACAACTTGTGACCGTGGAAGGGGTGGGCCTCGATGGTCTCCAAGAACCGCAGCAAATTCTCGATTGCGGTAATTCCGGAACCACGATGCGGCTGATGCTCGGCTTGCTAGCGGGCCGAGCGGGGCGGCATTTCGTCTTGGATGGCGATGCCTCCCTACGCCGAAGGCCGATGCGACGGGTCGGTCAACCCTTGGCCTCCATGGGAGCCGATGTGCGGGGCCGTGACAACGGCAACTTGGCTCCGCTGGCCGTGCAGGGAACAACATTGCGCGGAACCATCGTCGGAACTCCTGTCGCCAGTGCCCAGGTGAAGTCGGCCATCCTGCTAGCGGCCCTCACTGCCGATGGGCCCACCACCGTGATCGAACCATCGCAATCGCGGGATCACAGCGAACGCATGTTGCGGGCCTTCGGAGCCAACCTGGAGGTGGGCGGTGAAATGCGGCGTCACATCAGCGTGAAGCCAGGCGCAACGCTGCACGGCCAAACTGTTGTGGTGCCGGGTGATATCAGTTCAGCAGCCTTCTGGCTTGTGGCTGGAGCGCTCGTACCGGGATCGGATCTCACCATCGAGAACGTGGGGCTCAATCCGACGCGCACCGGAATCCTGGAGGTGCTGGATCAAATGGGCGCCAACATCGAAACACTCAATCCAAGGGATGTTGCTGGAGAACCCGTGGGAGATCTCCGGGTGAAGCACGGCCCACTGAAACCCTTCCAGTTCGGCGAAGAGATCATGCCCCGCCTCGTCGACGAAGTGCCCATCCTGAGCGTTGCGGCCTGTTTCTGCGACGGTGAAAGTCGCATCAGCGGTGCTGCAGAACTTCGGGTGAAAGAAACCGATCGCTTAGCGGTGATGGCCCGACAGCTCAAAGCAATGGGAGCTGAGATTGAGGAGCACGAGGACGGGATGACGATTCGGGGTGGCAGGCCATTGCGTGGCACGGCCTTAGACAGCGAAACCGACCACAGGGTGGCGATGAGCATGGCCGTCGCAGCATTGATGGCCAGCGGGCCAGCGACGCTGGCCCGCAGTGAAGCGGCAGCCGTCTCTTATCCAACCTTCTGGGACGACCTTGAGCGATTGCATCGCTGAGGGTGGCAATTGGAGAGATCTGGGGGAACTCCAGGCCTTTCCGACTGCCGATGGAAGCTTCAGTCTTCACAGTGCGCACTTCGGAGAAGCGTTTCACAACTCCGCTGGTGCGCTGAATGAGGCTCGAGCCAAATTCGTGGCACCAGCAGAATTAGACCGTTTTGCAAGCGGCCAACCGCTGCGCATTCTTGATGTGTGCCTTGGGCTTGGCTACAACACCGCCGCGGTGCTGGCGGGCCTGCCAACGTCAGCCCCTGCCGTGCGTTGGTGGGGCCTGGAATTGGATCGTCGCCCCCTCGAGATCGCTTTGGCGCAACCCAGTTTTCAAGCGCTGTGGCCCGACGCTGTGCTGCACAAACTTGCCGCCATCCGCGATCAAGGGGGCTGGTCGACACCGGGGGATGAGGGCCTACAACTCTGGGGGGATGCGCGTAGGAAGCTGCCCACCATTCCCGAGACAGTGCACTTCGATCTGATCCTGCACGACGCCTTTTCCCCGCAGCGATGTCCAGAGCTTTGGTCGGAAGAATTTCTTGGTGCTCTGGCCAAGCGGTTGGCGCCTGGGGGGCGACTGCTCACCTATAGCCGAGCGGCCGCGATCCGGGGCAGCCTGAAGCGGGCTGGATTGGAACTTCGATCGTTGCGACCCGCTCCAGGTGAACGGGTGGGATGGAGCAGTGGAACAGTTGCCATCAAAAGAGTGGCCATTAAGGCGGGAAGCAAAGCACCTAAACCTCAGGAGCAGACAACGGTGAACTGGTGTCCGCTTTCGAGGATGGAACAGGAGCATTTGCTTACCCGTGCTGCCATTCCCTTCCGCGATCCAGATCAGCGGGATCTAGCCCCCATGATTTTGGAGCGCCGTCAACAAGAGCAACTTCACTGCGGCCTCGAAGCCACCAACACCTGGCAACGGAGATGGGCGCACTTAAGACCGAATCGAAAGATACTAAAACAGCAGTCATAGCAACGGGTTACAAGCACAGCTTCAATCAAGCCATCTGGACTCGCTACATCTTTTAGATCGTCGTAGATCGTTTTTAGATGCTGCTCATCCGACGCAAACCGGAAGAATTACGCCTAACCCAGACCCTCAGCAGCAAAACAATCGAAGACCGCCAGCTCATTCGCTTCTGCGGGATGAAAAGCTGCTCCACTTGCCATCACCTCGGGAAATAACGCTGGGTCGATGCCAAGTGATTGGTGGCTGCTTAACCCAATATCGAATTTGTATAAGGTTTTTTATTCTTTCCTCGGCATTCTTGTTTTACAAGGCGCATCCAATTCTTGTCATTCACTTTTGCCATAATCCGCGCTTCACTTTCAAGGCGCTGTTGCTTGGGGTGATAATTGTGGACATTGAAAGCATCTTCACGCCTAATCTGGGTTGCAATTTGCTGCTCACTTAAAAATGGAGCTCCTTTTCGACATTGGTGCTGAACAGCATGCCATCCTTCATGCTTGAGGGTGTCGACGAGCTCATGAAAATCACCCTTATGAAAGCCTTCGCACATCACCACAAATCCTCTTGGGATATTGTAATAGCCATACAGACTTCGCCCCTTGCATCCAAAGGTCTTTGAATTATTGGACCAAATGATTGACCTTGGCCCAAGAACACCTTTAATAGTTTGACCAAGTTTTTCTAGGCGAGGACTGTTGAGATGGTGAGGGGTTTGAGATATCGATCGGATTTCTACAGCATGTTCACGTGCTGCCCTAGCAAATCGGCTGGCATCTGAGGTATGACCTTTAACGCAGCCGAAAAAGTCGGCTTCAGCTTTGCAGCTTTGAATGCTAGTGCCTGAGACTTTGAACGCTTTTTTGCCAAGCCTGACAAGTCCGGAAATACAGCGCTTCTTCGTTTCTAGTTCTTCTGGTTCAGCCGTTTTTAGATTGGTTCCACATATCATCTCGGCATAGCTTTTGACCTGCGCATTGGTCCAAGCTTTGACGGGTATAAATATCAATAGCGGCAACAAATAAATAGATACCTTGATAAAAAATAGCCTTCTCACGGGGATTGTTGTTACTCACCGCTTTCATCCATAGCTACGTCTCTCGTGATTAGCCATTAGTTGTTTCATTGTCTCTGGCTGAAACCATCAGTCCACAGGCCAGTTCTTCCAAAACGTGACTCTCTATGGGGGAGACGGCAAAAGACGTACGCGAAGCGCTCACACCTGACGCCACCAAGTTGAGCAACTGAATCTTTCTATCCACCCATCCACTGACCACCGTCTTCTAAGGGGTTAACCCGAAACCAAATCCAGAGGGGATTCAAGAGCGGCACCAACCCCTGGCTCCGACGCTGGCGTAGTTCTGATGCGAACGGGGGCATAGGCAGCACCAAACTCTCCCGGTAGATTCCGCCGGTCCGATTCCTGCTCCGCATGCTCGCTGTTGCCGTTCTTGCCGCTGGGAAAGGCACCCGCATGAAGAGTGCCCTACCGAAAGTGCTGCAACCCCTAGCGGGGGCAACGTTGGTGGAACGGGTTCTGGCCAGCGCCAAGAACCTGCAGCCTGAGCGACGCCTGCTGATCGTTGGTCACCAAGCCGAACGCGTCGAACAAACGCTGGAGCACGTAAGCGGCTTGGAATTTGTGCTGCAGTCTCCCCAGAACGGCACTGGCCATGCGGTGCAACAACTCCTGCCGGTGATGGACGGTTTTGTGGGGGAACTCCTCGTTCTTAACGGTGATGTTCCGCTGTTGCGGGCAGCGACGATCGATGCCCTCGTGCAAGGACACCGCAGCAGTGGTGCTGATGTCACGCTGCTCACGGCGCGACTGGCCGACCCAACCGGCTACGGCCGCGTTTTCGCCGGTACGGACGGCCAGGTGAGCAGCATCATTGAGCATCGCGATTGCAGCGAAGAGCAACGCGCCAACAACCTCACCAACGCCGGTATTTATTGCTTCAACTGGGAAGCCTTAGCCGCCGTTTTACCCCAGCTGAGCACCGACAACGATCAAGGGGAGCTCTACCTCACCGACACCGTGGCGATGTTGCCCCGCGCCATGCATCTGGAGGTCGATGATCCCGATGAGGTGAACGGCATCAACAACCGCAAACAGCTCGCCCAATGCGAAGGGGTGTTGCAGCAACGCCTGCGGGACTACTGGATGGATGAAGGGGTCACCTTTGTGGACCCAGCAAGCTGCACCCTCAGCGAAAACTGTCGCTTCGGTCGTGACGTGGTGGTTGAACCGCAAACCCATTTCCGTGGCAGCTGCTCGATCGGAGACAACGCCAAGTTGGGGCCTGGAACATTGATCGACAATGCAAGCTTGGGCGATCGCGTCGAGGTCGTGCAGTCGGTGGTGCGGGACGCAAGGGTGGGGGATGACGTGAGCATCGGCCCCTTCGCTCATCTACGACCCGCCGCAGACATCGGCAACGGCTGCCGGATCGGCAACTTCGTTGAGGTGAAGAAGAGCAGCTTGGGAGCCGGTAGCAAGGTGAACCACCTCAGCTACATCGGCGACGCCAGATTGGGCGACAACGTGAACGTGGGCGCAGGAACGATCACCGCGAACTACGACGGCGTGAACAAACACCAAACCGTGATCGGAGACCACAGCAAAACCGGTGCCAACAGCGTTCTCGTCGCGCCAGTCACCATTGGTGATCACGTCACGATTGGAGCCGGTTCAACGATCACCAAGGACGTTCCCAGTAAAGCGCTCTCCATCGGCCGCGCCCGTCAAATGACCAAGGACAACTGGGCGAATCGCTCGACCTAGATCCAAAGGTCTAAAACGACGGCAACAGGGGAAGCAGCCGCTCCAGGGCTACACCTCGGCTGGCCTTCAGCAACACCACATCCCCGGCCCGAAGCCATTCCTTTAACGGTTGTGCGGCATCCTCCGGTGAGGACACCACAGCCAGACGGGGCAAACCAGATGCGGCGATGGCCATCGCCCGCCCCTCATCACCGCCATCCACTACCACCAAACCATCCAGCTTCAGGGCCGCAGCCTGAGTGGCCACATCAGCGTGTAGCTGCAGACTTTGTGCACCCAACTCGAGCATCGTGCCGAGGACTGCAAACCTCCGACCAGGTT
This sequence comes from uncultured Synechococcus sp., assembly GCA_963990675.1. GTDB lineage: Bacteria > Cyanobacteriota > Cyanobacteriia > PCC-6307 > Cyanobiaceae > Parasynechococcus. Next base: position 14,850 of record CAXDNN010000020.1, on the reverse strand, counting down.
GGGACGACAACAACGTGAGGGCAGCCATCACCGCTTCAGGAGAGGCGTTGTAGGTCTCATCGAGAAGCGTGAGTCCTCCCTGGAGCAAGCGTCGATTGCGGCCACCCGGCACCGATACCTCCATCGAATTGAGAGACGCTCTATCAACACCGAGCTGGTCTGCCACCGCCAGGGCCAGCAAGACATTACGGGCGTTATGACGGCCCTCCAGGGGCAACCGCAAGCGATGCGAACCAACCTCAAGCTGGTCCGCGTCGATGGCACCGATGCAATCAGCCTCGACAGGGGTGTCGTCATCCAGCCGAACCCGCAGAACACGACCGCTCCAGACCTTTGACAGAGCTGCCTCGAGCAAACCATCACCCGCTGGGATCACCACCACACCATCGGGTTTCAGGGCAGCTGTGATTTCACATTTCGCGGCGGCGATCGCCTCCCGGCTACCAAGGCGGCCGATGTGAGCTGTACCGATATTGGTGATCACCGCCACATCCGGCTCGGTACAACGGGACAAGCGTTCAATTTCACCGGGACCGCGCATGCCCATTTCAATCACCAAGGCGCGATGGTGAGAGTCCGCAGACAGCACGGTGAGCGGGACGCCAATGTCGTTGTTGTTGTTTCCCTCGCTGCAGTGAACAGGTCCCAGGGGAGCCAGAGCCGCACGAATCAATTCCCTGGTGGTGGTTTTTCCCGCTGAACCGGTCACAGCAACCAACGGCTGAGCCAACGTGCGACGGTGCAGCAAAGCCAACTGCTGATACGCCTGCAGGGTGTCGTCGACACGCCAGTGCAGCAGATCCGACGGCACGGGGTCCGACCAGGACTGAGCCACCACAGCCGCCTGGGCGCCAAGGGCTGGCAACTGGCCTAGGAAGCGGTGGGCATCAAATTGTTCGCCAACGAGCGGTACAAAAAAGTCACCGGTTTGGAGCGAGCGGCTGTCGGTCCAGATGCGACCGAGGGCCATATCAGGATCTGGAGTTGGCCCCAATGGAGGTCCCCAGCAGGCGATCAGCTGACGAACAGTGATGGTCATTCCACTGGGCTGGAATCGAACAGGATCATGCCGCTACCCACGCGAGCCGTGCGTGCCAGCAGCTTCTCCTGACCATCAACAAGCTGCAAGCTGCTGTAGCCCAAATCCCTAGACCGCTGCTGCCAGTCGTCGGAGATTGAGGCGCGGTCAGACTGCCGAAGGCTGAACCAGGCATCCGAAACCTGAAGCACCAATTGGTTTTGCGCCGGTTGGGGTATAGCCGATACCAACAACCCTTCCGGGACCGAGCCATCCAGAAATAGATCCAACAAGGGATTGAGATCCAATACGGGAAGAGGGGGATCCTCGACGTCGAACAGCGTTGGTTCAGGCTCCAACGGTGGCAGGGGTTGCGGCGTGATCAGCGGCTCTGGAAGGAGTGGTTGTGGGAGAACCGATTCTGGGACCACCGTTTTCGGAAGGACGCCATCGGGCACAAACCCATCACTGGTCACAACACTCGGCACTGGTTCAGGAAGGGTTGGATGGGCGCTCTGCCACCAGCGCAGACCGGCCAGAGGAACAGCCACCACCAACAGAAGAACGACAGGCCAAAAAATCGAGGCGAGGTTCCGCGGCCAAAAGCCTGGAACGGAGAGGTCCCCCTCACCGTTTCGTCGCCAAAGCTCTTGCGCCCTCAACTGCAGATCCGCGAACAATGCCTGCAAATTGCGGGCAAATTCCATCCATGGGCTCACGTAGGGAGCTGGGAGGTTGCCTGGCTCCTGACGGGAATCTGATTCGCTGCCGACCTGCACGCTCAAGGGGGATTAACCAGACCGACGGCCAAACAATCGGTTTAATGGGTTCCGTCCGGGGGGCGTCATCGGCGCGGAGCTGCTGCTGGACGGTTCCATATCGATTTGATCAGCGCGGGACGGATCCGCGTCTTGGCCCCGGGAGAACTGCTCAAGCAACGCTGCGTCGGGAGTGGGCTCCTTGATGCCACAAACGTCTTTGTACATCAAGTCGTACTCCACGGCGGAACGATCCCAGCTGTAGTCCTCTGTCATGCCGCGTTTCTGGAGGTCTTGCCAGCTACTGCGATGGCGGTAGGCCTCCCAAGCACGCACTAGGGCTGTGTAGAAGTCGACTGGCTCGAAACGGTCGAAGCAAAATCCAGTGCCGCGATCCGCATTTGGGTCATGGGGAGGAACGGTGTCGACCAAACCACCCACTTTCCGCACCACAGGCACGGAGCCATAACGCATCGCATACAGCTGACTAATGCCGCAGGGCTCGAAGCGACTCGGCATCAGGAACGCATCGCTGCCGGCGTAGATCAGACGGGAGAGATCATCGTCGTAGGTGAGAAAAACAGCGCACTTGCCGGGATGGCGCGAGGCCAGCTGCCAAAGGCCGGATTCAAGGCCACGATCGCCCGTTCCCAATACCACGATCTGCGAGTCGGTGTAGGAGAGCAAGCGGTCGGCGACCTGCAGAAGGAGATCAACACCTTTCTGGTCCACCAGACGGGTCACCATCCCGAGCAAGAACGCGTCATCGCGCACTTCCAACCCCATCCGCTCTTGGAGCACCTTTTTGCAAACCGCCTTACCGGAAAGGTCTGCAGCGCTGTAGTTCGCGGGGAGAGCCTTATCGGTCGCGGGATCCCAAGCTTCGAGATCAATGCCGTTCAAGATGCCGCGCAATTTGCCCGACACAAAATTGAGCAGGCCATCGAGATTTTCACCGTATTCAGCGGTGCGGATCTCTTGCGCGTAGGTGGGAGATACCGCATTCACCCGATCCGCATTGATCAGGGCAGCGGCCATGGTGTGATCACCCTGCATGTACCAAGGGCACCAGGTAATCCGGTCGAGCTTCCAGCGCCATGGACCTTGGTATTTGAGGTTATGGATCGTAAAAACGGTGCTGATCTCTGGGTCTTGATGCATCCAGACCGGAATCATGCCGGTGTGCCAGTCGTGGCAATGCAGCACCTGGGGCTTCCACACGTTCCATGAAAATTCCGCCGCTGCGCTGGCAAAAAATGTGAAGCGCCAATCTTCGTCTTCGCCGCCGTAGATGCGCTCTGGATCAAAAACGGGATGACCCACCAGATAAATGGTCATGCCATTGGTGGGGTGCTTCGCCTCATAAACGGCAAATTCCGTTCCCATGGTTTGAGCCCGCCAAATCGGCTCATCAGGGATTTGAAGCTTGCTCCAGAGCTGGCTGTAGCCCGGCATGATCAGGCGCACATCGTGGCCGAGCTTGGCGAGGGCGGGTGGCAAGGATCCCACCACATCGCCCATTCCACCCACCTTGATCATCGGCGCGCATTCCGCGGCAGCGAACAGGATGCGCATGGATGAGATTCAGCGTTAGCGCGGCGACTTTAGGGGGGAAATGCCCATCTGCTCCCGTCTCAAGGCAGCACAGTGACTGGCGTTCCCAGCCTCACTTGGCCGTAAAGGGTGCGCACATTTTCATTCAAGAGCCGGACACAGCCGTGGGACACCGCCCGACCCACCGTCCAGCGGTGGGGTGTGCCGTGAAAGCCGGTGCTGGTGCAGCCCTTAATCGTGATCCATTGATCACCGTCATGGGCATCACGGCCACGGCAATCACGGTGAAAGCCAATCCAGTGGCTCCCGAGGGGATTCGCACTGCTCTGGTCGGCAACGCGATCACCCGATACCGGATGTACCCACACCGGGTTGTCGATTTTTTCCAACACCTTGAAGCGACCGGTGGGGGTTTCCCAGCCGGACATGCCGATGGCCACAGGGAACGATTCGTGCAAGGCGCCGCCTTCAAGCAGCAACACGCGACGGCGGTCCCGCAACATCACCACGTGAAGCCCTGGCTTCTGACGCAGCTCCTGGGGCAGAGCCACCAAGGCCGCCATCACGGTGTCCATCGACGCTGCCTGCAACAGCGGGATGGGTTCGGGCAGGGGCGTCGGAATCATCAAATCAAGGTAACCAGCCTGTCTGGCCGAAATCGGGAGGACGTTTTTCAAGGAAGGCATCGCGCCCTTCCTTCGCTTCATCCGTTCGATAAAAGAGGTGCGTGGCATTGCCGGCTAATTCCTGAAGGCCGGCCAGGCCATCGGTTTCAGCGTTGAAGGCGGCCTTCAAGCACCGAATCGCCGTCGGGCTGTGTTGCATCACCTCCCGGGCCCAGCGCACCCCCTCCGCTTCGAGCTGCTCTAGCGGAACTACGGCATTCACCAAACCCATCTCCAAGGCTTCCTTGGCGCCGTAGCGACGACACAGAAACCAAATTTCACGGGCTTTGCGCTGACCGACCACCCGGGCCAAGTAACCGGCGCCAAACCCCCCATCGAAACTGCCCACTTTCGGGCCGGTTTGACCGAAGACAGCGTTCTCGGCGGCCAGACTGAGATCGCAGAGCAAATGCAACACCTGACCACCGCCCATGGCGTATCCCGCCACCAGGGCAATTACCACCTTGGGCAGGCTGCGAATAATCCGCTGCAAATCCAAAACGTTGAGCCGCGGCAGGCCGTCATCACCGACGTAACCGCCATCACCACGCACGCTTTGGTCACCGCCAGCGCAAAAGGCATGGGCACCATCCTCAGCCGGACCTACCCCCGTGAACAGCACCACACCGATGGCACGGTCATCGCGGATGCGGGTGAACGCATCACAAAGCTCATGCACCGTCTGAGGACGAAAGGCGTTGCGCTTGGCGGGCCGATTAATCGCCACCCGGGCAATCCCTTCCGCGGAACGGTCCACCAAGATGTCCTGGTAGCTACCCCACGGCTGCCATTCGGTCAACGACGCTCCGGGTAGAACCTGTTGCGATTCGGCCATAGCTCCTAAACCCCAGGCTCAACATTCTGGGCAGCCAAACGCAGCTTGCCGCGCAAGGCAGCATCTGCATTGCGATCCGTGCACACGCGCAGGAGTACCGGACCTTGCTGAGCCAAGGCCCAGGCAAGCCCCTCCGGCAGATCGTCGATCACTGCGATGGAACGTCCTGGCACACCGTGGGCCGCCGCCAGGGCCATGGGGTTCACCGACTGGGGCATGGCAAACAGCGCATCAAACCGCTGCGGCGAAGCTTGTTCAATGGGAAGTTGCTGGAAGATGCCACCGCCGCCGTTATCGATCAGCACCACCACCAGTGGCGGACCAACCGATTGGCCATGGAGCCAACCGTTGCTGTCGTGAAGCAGGGCTAAATCCCCTGTGATCAGGACCATCGGACCGATTTCGATGGCGAGTCCCATGGCCAATGACAAGGTGCCATCAATGCCGGAGGCCCCGCGAAAGCTGAAACAGCGGCGGTTGCTTCCGGCTCGGCCACTCCAGGTGAGCCAATCACGCACTGGAGAGCTAGCGGCGAGCATCACCGGAAGGCCAGGCGGCAACAGCTTTGCCAGCTGAAACGCCAAGGCGGGTTCAGAAACTGGGCCCTCAGGCACCAACTGGTCTTCAAGCCAAGACCCCAACGCCTGGTCGCGTCGCAACCAAGCCGAATGGTCTGCAGATAGTGGCCGCGAAGCTGGATCCAACGGCTGCGCAGAACACCAAGCCGCGAGTCCAGCGCTCCACTGCGTAGCCAACCCCAGGGGATCCAAGTAGCGAGGCTCTCCCTCTGTGATCAACACTTGATCACCTGCGTTGCGCTGGAGCCAAACCTCTAAACGCCGGCTCGCGGGCAACGGGCCCAGCCGCAATACCTGGAGGGGCTCCGGGCTGATGAGCTTCTCGAGCTGTAGATCCCAATGGTGCAATCGTCCTGGCAGATCGCCGGGTAAGCCCGCCAAGGGATCCGCCAGCAGAGGCCAACCGCTGCTTAACAACCAAGAGCGAACGGCCTGTTGATAAGCGGACAGATCCTTGGCCAAACCACGCCACGGGCCAGCGATAACAACACCGGGACGCGATGGGTCCAATCGAGGGGCATCGCGAAAGGCATCCAAATCAACCGTCGCTGGGGACGAGCGAGGGGACAAGAACGACTGGTCTTGACGCGCGAAGACGGCATCCAGCAGGGGCTGGTGCTCTGCCAGTGCTGCGTGGATCGGTTCCTCGACCGGAAGGTTGAGATGCACGGGCCCCGGTGCCGCTTGAGCCGTGTCGGGATCAGAACCGTGGGCCTGGCTCCAGGCCAAAGCCGCAAGCTCAATCAGGGCAGAGGTGGGCATGGCATGTAACCCCTCCGGAGCACCCATGCCACACCAACGGCAGGCAGGACGCAAAAAGTCCTCCTGATTCACGGTTTGATTGGCGCCGCACTCCTTGAGTCGGAGCGGACGATCGGCGGTGATAACGAGCAAAGGCTGGCTGGAACGATCGGCTTCAACCAGCGCCGGCAGCAGATTCGCCACAGCCGTTCCCGAGGTGGTTACCACAGCCACGCCAGTGCCACCAGCGGTAGCCAGCCCCAACGCCAAAAAAGCAGCCGACCGCTCGTCAACGGCGGTTTTGAGCTGGAGATGCCCGGATGACGCCAATAATCCCGCTGCCGTTGCGAACGGTCCAGAGCGACTTCCAGGGCAGAGCACCAGGCGCCGCAAACCAAGCTGGATCAACCCATGCAACAGGGTTAGAGAGGCACAAAGGTTGTCGCGCGCAATCGACAGGGGAACAGGTCAAGCTAGTGCGATCTTCGGTCAACGATGACCAATCCCACGCCTCCGTCGAAGACTGACCAGAACAAAGGCTTCTGGCGCAGCTTGATTCTTTGGGCCGTTCTCGCCCTCTTGTTGCGTTGGTATGTGCTCGAACCGCGCTGGATTCCTTCCGGCTCGATGTTGCCCACCCTGCAATTGCAGGATCGAATTCTGGTCGAGAAAGTGCGTCCACGCGTTCAGCGGATTCAACACAGCCACCTGCATCGCAATAATGTGGTGGTGTTCGAACCGCCCGAGGCCTTGATTGCTTCGGGCTACGACGCCAATGCGGCTTTGATCAAGCGTTTGGTGGGCCTCCCTGGAGATGTTCTGGCCGTTGAGGGGGGCGTGCTGATCCGCAATGGAGAGCCCGTCAATGAACCCTGGCTGTCGGAACGCATGGATTACGCCATGGCAGCGATCACCGTGCCGGAGGATCAGCTCTGGGTCATGGGAGACAACCGCAATGCCAGCCTGGATTCCCATCTGTGGGGAACGCTGCCGGAACAGAACGTGATCGGTACCGCGATTTGGCGGTACTGGCCGCTTCGACGGTTCGGTCCGATACGGTTCTCCCCCACCTCAGATCGCGGTTAAAACCAAGCGCTTGGGTTAGTGTCGGGACACGGATGCAGAGCACACGGGATGTTTAACCCCGAGTTCCTGGCCACAGACAACAGTGACGGTCAAGCGGGAAACAGCCTGATTCAGTACCTGCAGGATCAGTCTCCCGACACTCTTCAACGTGTCGCGAAATCAGCCAGCAACGATATTCAAGACATCATTCGCCACAACGTTCAAGGGTTGTTGGGTGTGTTGCCCGGTGAGCACTTTGAAGTGAAGGTGACGGCCAATCGCGACAACCTCGCGAACATGCTGGCCTCCGCGATGATGACTGGGTACTTCCTGCGCCAAATGGAGCAGCGCAAGGAGTTGGAAGAAACCCTGTTTGCTGATGAGCAAATGGCCGTCGACGACGACGAACTCAATCTTTGATGGTTTGCCTCCATTAGCGCAACCACATTCAAATCTCGTTTGAACCTGGGAGCGCTTGGGCAAGAACGGTTGTAAGGGCCGTATCAACGCTCAAAACTCGAGTGCCGAGATTGACGCGTTGGGCGATCGTTTTTTCCGCCAATTGGATTTCAAACGGAACAAAACCACCCTCCGGCCCGATCATCACCACCGCTGGGGTTGAAGAGCAATCCGATAGGGCGATTGGGGCATCCATATCAGCAATCCAACAGGGGCGTCCTGCACAAATCTGAGTGAGTTGGTCTTCCACAAACGGTCGAAATCGGGGGCACAAATGAACACGCGGCGCGATGGTATCCCGCGACCGTTCCATACCAGCGACCAAGGCTTGATCAATTGCATCGACTTGTAATAACGGACTCTGCCAATAACTTTTTTCCACCCTGGCGCTGTTGATTAGGTAGAGATTTTGGACACCAAATTCGGCAACAGCGCGAAAAATTCGGCGCAACATTTTGGGCCGAGGCAGGGCTAAAACAAGATCAAAATGATGGCGAGGTGGGGGTGGATCGTGGAGTTCAACGCTTAATTGCACCACACCATCCTGGATCGATGTCACCTCGCCATGGCCTTGCAGGCCATCTCTCAAACCAACACGCAGGTGGTCCCCCACAGTTGATTTCAAAACATCGCAAATATGGATGGCACGTTGATCACGAAGCAACACTGAATGATCATCCAGCCAGTGATCCTTAGATGAGAGCAGAATGATATTCATCAGATTATGGAAACACGCAAGTGATCACTAGATCTGTTTTGGAACAACCCCTAAATCAAGGAGTTGTTGATCAATCGAACCCAGAAATTCCCAACTACCGGTGCTGGGAGCCCAATCTCGTTGGGTTAATTGGCCGCGTAGTTCCTGGATGCGCTCAGGGGTGAAACTGAGCGGAGCGCTGTAGTGGGCGGGCACCAGCCAGCAAAGTTCAGAGCGTTGCGACAGTTGATCCAACCAGGCCAAAAGCGTGGCCCGAGCCCGCGGCAGCACCAAACGCTCAAGCACTGGCGCCACCTGGAGGTGGGGCTCCTGCTCTCCCATCAACGCATTGGCGGACGAACGCCAATCGGGCTCCCACTGGAACGGATAGAGGCCGAAATGGGCACGGGCGGACCGCAAGCCAGGCTTCATCGCATGGCGTAAAACATCCGCAAACGAGGGAACCACCAAGGGTTCGGGCCTCAAATAGGACGCAAACAACACCAACCGAGCCCAGCCCCGGCGACGGGCCTCCGGGCTGTCGGCCAAAGGTTCATCGCCCCGCTCGCGGGAATGAAACAACAAGGGGGTTGGATCTCGATCAAAAATGGCGGGGGGGTTGGCCGCGATGCCAACCAAGGCATCCGTCACCACCAGGGCAGCGGACGGGCGATGCAAACAACTGATCTCCTGAAAGCGACCCACGCCGAGGTCCAGTGGACCCAGCGAAATCCAGTCGCAAACGTCGGGGTGGGGAACACCATCATCGAGAAGCACTCGAGTTCGTCCCGCAGGAATACCAAGCCAACTCAGTGGCAGTTGCACCGGAAAACTCCACTGCCCAGGGCACACCCAAAGTTCAGCCTCAGGGAACGCACGCGCCAGTGCCGGCAACGGCAATTTGTGCTCCAAACCAGAAGCGGTAGGCAGAACAATTGTGCAGACGGGGCCATGCTCGGCTTCGAGCTCTGTGATGGCGGCGCATAACTCAACCGTGGGCGGCAACGGGTTGATCAACATCAAGCCACCGGGCACCTTCACCACGGTGAGTCGGATCGGCACGGCCACGTAATAAACGCCTTGGAGCTGCTCAAAGCTCCACACCTGTCCGGGGATTAGCTCTTCAACATGGGTGGCGCGCTTGCCGTAGGGGTACAACGGCAGCAGCGGCCACCAAGACCAGCGTTGATCTGAGGGTTTAACGCCGTCTCCAGTCAACCAACCCAAGATCAGATCTCACAATTCTGCATGGAGGTGATGCTGAGCAGCGCCCGTCTTGTGGCTAGGGCCTGAAAGCTGGTAACGATCGATCTTTGATCAGAGGCGCTCCGTCCAACAAAAAACCACTAAAAATATTTAAACAATCGGAGAGTTACGGTGGGATTTACTAATGCCACTATGTGTGAGACAAGCAAGAGACGCTCGGAACGGTTACTGATCAGAAAAACTCCTGATTGGTGGATCAATCAGGAGCCCGTTTCGAGACGTTCTAACTCGAAAATCAAAACAGTTGGGGGTTAGGCCCAGCCGTTGATCGATTGGGATTCAACGTAAGCGGCAACATCAGCGATGTCGTCTGCACCCAGGTTGGCACCGAAAGCAGGCATGCCGTTTTTGCCGTTGGTCACCTGGTAAGCGATGGCGTCTTCATGGCCTTCGTTGTAATTAGCCAGATAGGCCTTGAGATCATCTTGCTGCAAAGTGCGCTGTCCGTTAACAACATTGCCACCACCCGCATGACATGCAGCGCAATTGGCAGAGAAAATCTGTGCGCCATGTGCAGCATCAGCAGCCATTACCACGGACGGGGAGAACAGAGCGATCAAAGCCGCCAGCGCGAGTGAAAAAAAGTTACGCATGCGTAGGTCATTTAACTCATGGATTATGCGACCAAAGCCCTGCCGACACACGGAAGCAAAAGATTCTTCACGCAACCTCGGATCAGGCCATGGCAGAGGCAAGAGCCAAACGGTGAGCCAAGATCAAACGAGACACTGCGGAGCTCTCACTCCGTTGCTGGAGGCACGACAGGATCTGCGGCGAATGACTGACCTCAGTTGCATAGTGAGGGTTGAATCAGATCAACTGATGAAGCGCGCAGCTCTTTTGTACGGCTCCATCCTGGTGATGTCCGCAGGTTCAGCCGTCGCCAACCCCCACGGTGATCAGCCGAAGCAGGCGATGTTCAAAACCCAGCAGGAGGCAGAAGCGGCAGCGCCAGGCTTCGGTTGCGAGGGGGCACATCAAATGGGGTCCATGTGGATGGTGTGCGCCATGCATGAGCAAGCGGATCAGCATGGACATCATTGATTCAGCATGGCCTCAATGATGAGGAACATTCGTCCTAAAACAGGCGAACTCAACCCCATCTTTCATAGGTAAGTTTTCATCGCCCTAGCACCGATTCCAGCACTAGGGCGCTTTGCTTCCACTTGAGCTCATGCGCTCTAGGGCCTCCCGCGAAAAAGGCTGGACTGGGCTTCTGAAAGCTGCACCTTGCAAAAATCGAGAAGATGTGGATAAATACTATGTGCCGTTCCCTGTGAAGGGTCTGATTGGAACAGGAAGAGAAAAAGCGGCAGCTTTCACTGGGAATCGCCTTTGCAGGAGCAGCCTTTGCCGTCCTGATTGCTTTGGTCTTGAGGCTGGGCTACTGCTGCGAGTGGTTCGGGATGCACCCGAAGCTGGGCTGAGAAGCAGTGTTTCCAGGCGGTACAGCGCCAAGACTGTTCAACCTGCAGCGTCACAACATTGAACTGCTGGTGGAGTTAAGAATCATGGTTCCCGGAACTTACTCACGCCCACGATTCATGGAGCAGAGATGTAAGACAGCTCAACTGGGCGATTTGGAAATCACAGCGAACTGACCGGCGTTACTCGCAATCTCCGCCTCGATTTCCTCCGGTGTTGCATAGGGAGAGCCAAAGAAAGCAGACCGAGAAAAAGGCACGATGAGACCGGTACTGAAGGACGGCGACGGTTTGCCAGAGTATCTCATTGAAATTAAAAGCTGATAAGTAAGATAATAATAAGGGGCGGAGTTTACTGCACCTAAAAGCTTTTGCTTGGCATGCCCGACTTGTTGAAAGGAGAGTTGGAATTTATGTATTCAGTTTTAAGCAATAGCCTCATTGGGAAAAACTGAAAGTGAACGAATAAAATGGATAAATATAGTAAGATATTAGCTGTCGGCTAGTGAGTGGATAGTGCTGCTATCGATGTAGATGCCTTCCATCTTGTCTTCAAGACAATTGTAAAAATTTTGCGAAAATTCAAGGTCAATGGATGCACACTGCGCATGAGCATGATCAATAGTCCGATCAAATTGTTGCATTGAGAGATATATCTCTCGTTCTTGGCTAACAGCCATTGGAGGTGTAGTCAGGAGGAGTGGCAGGATTAGCAGAATGGTTTTTAAAGGCATGATGCAGCTTTGCTTCTCCTCACTTTGTCGATTGGCCGGAGGATTCATCCGCTACTAAGTCGGCTAACATTGATAGTGCCCACATGCTGAAAAGAATTGGGAAGATGATGGGATCTACAAGTTTTTAATATACTAATCAAGTTCTAGCCATTTTTTCGCCATGAAGATAGCTGCCATATGATCCTTAACTGAAAGAAATGCTTATCCGCGAGCTACCAGTTGGAATGTCTCCTAATAAGGGTGATCAAAGTTCTCAACAACTTAATGTCGAGTGTCTCCACTCTCCTACAGCTTGTCCTATGGCAGCAAGGGGGATGCTTTGCACCGCGTGAACTTGTCTGATCACTCTCATGACTTTTAAATGAAGGCCGAAAAAGTTCTGTCAAAAACTGTCTTGGTAACAGGATGTTCATCCGGCATAGGAAAGGAAGTTGCGATTTTTTTACGTAGAACAGGCTGGGATGTCTATCCCACAGCTAGATCAGAGGCAGACTTAAAAGAACTTCGTTCCAATGGCTTCGAAGCTTTGCATCTTGACTTGACTGATTCTAATTCCATCAATAGCTGTGTATTATCTCTACTCCAGAAATGCAAATACGGAGTTGGTGCACTTATAAATAATGCGGGTATTGCCATTCCTGGTGCAGTAGAGGACCTTTCGCGAAAAGATCTAAAGGAGCAGTTTGAGGTCAATGTATTTGGCCTGCAAGAGTTGACTAATACTATTATTCCCACTTTTCGAAATCAAGGATGGGGACGAATAGTCAACGTAAGCTCTATATATGGAGTTGTTACTGCTCCAATGGTAGGAGGTTATTGTGCATCTAAATACGCACTTGAGGCTCTTTCAAATGCACAGAGAATGGAACTTAGTGGAAGCGGAGTTTCCTTAAGCCTTGTGGAACCTGGTCCCATACACTCAAACTTCCGACAAAATGCTTATAAAATGCTAGAAGAAAGGCTCTCGGAAACAGATTATTTCTCTAACGATTATAACCAAGCTTTGAAACGCAAAAAAGATAAGCATCAAAAGAAAAATAAATTCACAAGGGGGCCTGAAAATGTTGCAAAAAAGGTTCACCATGCGATCACAAGCAATAACCCAAGAAGCAGATACTTTGTAACTATTCCAGCTCATGTAGGTTCGGCCATGACTCGTCTATTTCCAGACTTTTTAATTGATTTTGTAATGAAAAAATCCATTAAATTCTAATTGCGTCAAGGCATGAAAATTTAATTCAAACTTCGTTCTGGTTCCTTGCCGGGAGGCTGCCCTGAGCAATATTAATTAAGAAGAACATTTTATTGACCAAATCAACCGACCAAGGCTAAAACATGAGGGTCGCTAGAGCAGTTACATGAAAACAGTCTTGGCAGTGCTTTTAATTTTTGCAACTCATTGTTCAAGTGCTTTGAGTAATACAACTAGAGAAGAACAAAAAATAATAGCTCAATGGACAGCGAAAAGCATCTGCAAGATGGGTATTGATGAGTTTTATTCAATGGATGAGGATAAGTTCGCTACACTTTTTGAAGAGCAAACAACTATGAATTACAATGATATCCCTATCCAACCCTCGGAATCAGAGAGAAGGAGAATTACTTCTCAAATGACTGGTTATATCTTGTCTGTTTGTCCAGATCAGATGGAAATTTATAAAAGTCGTTAATTAGCCTGTTGCCACATGGCGTTCGTACATCGGACCTGAAACGTAGGCCAGTGCAGAAATGTCTTGGAAGGTCATCACCTTGAGTTGGCCGGCGCAGAGTAATCAGCTTGTAGGGGAGCTTGGATCCACAACCGCTATGGAAAACTTTGTGCCTAGCGCCTACTTATGGGCTCCCGACTACTAGAGATAGTTCACTGTATAAATAAAAAAGCCCGGTGTGCGGAGCACTCCGGGCCAGGTGATGGGGGAAGTTCAAATATGACCCACCAGCGATTTGGTGACTAGCCCCACAAATATTATCTACAGATTTTAGTGAATGCATTCCGCCACCATCCAGGAAGCACCAAGAGTTTGCATGTTGAGACTTGTGAGGCTATTTTTGATTCATGCAGCCGGGTGATGGGGGTCAACCGGTAGAGGCCCTGGAGATTTCTCCGGGGTTTTTTTGTTCCAGATAACGGCTGGAAGAAACGCGCTTATGTCGCAGGTACAGCGACTGCAGGCGGCAACTTAATTGCCACTGATCACCTGGCTGACAACTTCATCGATGCACTGCGCGCTCGTCTCGCCGTTGCAGAACTCGGCGCAACATTCCTGAGCGGCTTGGTCGGTGACGTGAGCATCCCCAAGCGCACCGGCAGTGCCACTGCGTATTGGTTTGGTGCTGATAACTCGGATTCAGTAACTGAATCAACTGGGACCATCGGCACCGTGACGATGTCACCCAAAACCGTTGGTGCACTCATCAAGTTCTCCCACTTGATGAGCCTGCAGTCGACACCTGACATCGAACAGCTCATCCGCTCCGACTTCGTCGCGCTGATCGCCGATGCAATCGACACCGCTGCAATCAACGGCAGTGGATCAAGCAATCAACCTCTTGGCATCCTGAACACGTCAGGGATTGGAAGTGTGGCGGGCGGAACCAATGGTGCCGCGCCAACGTTGGACAACCTGTTGGATCTCAAACAAGAGGTCGCCGTCGATAACGCTGATGTCGCCTCCTGCGGGTTCCTCACGAATACGAAAGTCGAGTCGGTTCTTGGAAAGCTCAAGGACAGTCAAGGCCAGTACCTCCTCAGCCCTTATGGAGCTGAACTTGGCCATTCCCAAATTGCAGGGCGGCGTTTTGAGGTCAGCAACAATGTCCCCTCAAACCTCACAAAGGGTTCAGGGGCCGACCTGTCCGCTGTCATCTACGGAAATTTCTCCGACCTGCTTATCGGGCTCTTTGGGACGCTCGAAATACTTGTAGACCCCTACACCGACTTCGCTAAGGGCACGACGGGCGTGCGGGTTAAACAGAGCATCGATATTGCAGTCCGTCAAAGTGAATCATTCGCAGCGACGAAGGACGCGATCGCATAACCGCGACACGTCCTGATT
>CAXDNN010000019.1:0-22700 GCA_963990675.1 uncultured Synechococcus sp. | reverse complement strand
CCTGTTGCCAATCGACCAGCTGCCTCAACCAGTTGAACCGTTCCGCATCGCTGCTGCAACTCGCGGGTGAGCCGCCCTCCTTGTATTTCCAGTGGGCCGCAATCCCGAATTCGGCAACCTGGTGCATCTCCAAGGTTCGAATCTGCACTTCGATCGGTCGATGACGACCAATCACTGCCGTATGCAGCGACTGATATCCGTTCGGCTTCGGCAAACCGATGTAGTCCTTGAACCGTCCGGGGATTGGGCGAAACGTGTCGTGCACCACGGCCAAGGCGCGATAACACGTCTCAACGCTGGGCGTAATGATGCGCAGGGCTGCCACGTCGTAGATCTCGTGGAACGCCTTTTGCTGGCGTTCCATTTTGCTCCAGATGCCATAGAGATGTTTGGGCCGACCACTCACCTCACAGCCCTCAAGACCCGCGCGCTGCAACCGTTCATTCAATAAACCAACCGTGACCCCCAGCCGCTGCTCCCGCTCACTGCGCTTGGTGGCCACCTCTTGCTGAATTTCCCGAAAGGCCTCGGGTTCCAACAACTTGAACGCCAGATCCTCAAGCTCCCATTTGAACCGTCCGATGCCAAGACGATTGGCGAGGGGGGCATAGATCTCGCGGGTCTCCCGCGCAATCCGTTGACGCTTTTCCTCCTTGAGGGCACCAATGGTGCGCATGTTGTGGACCCGATCCGCCAACTTCACCAACACAACCCGAATGTCACTGGCCATCGCCATAAACATCCGGCGCAAATTTTCGGCTTGTGCCTCGGTGCGGTCGTTGAAATGAATGCCACCAAGCTTGGTGACCCCCTCCACCAGCTCACGCACTTCCGAGCCGAAATGCTCTTGAATCTCCGCGAGGGATACATCGGTGTCTTCCACCACATCGTGGAGAAATCCCGCCGCAATGACTGGAGCACTCGCTCCGATATCACGCAATAAATCAGCGACCGCGACGGGATGAACGATGTAGGGATCGCCACTCGCCCGGAATTGCCCCTCATGCAGCTGAAAACCGAAGTCGAAAGCCGACACCAACAATGCTTCTGGATCGGTCGGACAACTTTGACCAGCGCCTGGCGGCACGTTGGCAATGCATTGGCGCAACCACTCGGGCAAAACGATCTGATAATCGTCTGGATTTCGAATCGGACGCTGCCTTAATTCCGGCAAACCGCGCGTGAACAATGCCGAGCCCTGACTGGCCCTCGGTTCATCCGGTGTTGAGGCGGCGTGTCGCATCCGGCCCGGCGGGTCATTCCATGGTATTCAGTGCTGGTCCTTCCGTCTTCCCGTCCAGCCCCGATATGGCACGGCCAGTTTTGGAGCTCAATCAGCTGAAGTTGCGCTATCCAGGCAGCGACCGTTGGACCCTGAATGGACTGGATCTATCCCTCCAAGCCGGCGAAACCCTGGCGTTGGTGGGGTCGTCTGGATGTGGCAAAAGCACGGTGGCGCGGGCGGTAATGCAGCTGCTTCCCATGGGCACCATCTGCGAAGGAGGGTTGAAACTCACCGGACAAGACCCGCGCCAACTGAATCGTCCCGGCCTGCGTCGGTTGCGCGGACAGGCGGCTGGTCTGGTGTTTCAAGACCCAATGACACGGCTGAATCCGCTGATGCCCGTGGGAGAGCATCTCCTCGACACCCTGAAAGCGCATCGATCCTCCACCAGTGGCCAATGGCGCAAAACGCGGGCGCTCGACCTGTTGGAACGCGTTGGCATCGGTGCACAACGATTCCGGGCCTATCCGCATGAGCTCAGCGGAGGCATGCGGCAACGCTTAGCCATCGCCCTGGCTATCTCCCTCGAACCGCCGCTGCTCATTGCCGACGAACCCACCACAAGTCTGGACGTGGCGGTGGCCGGTCAAGTGATGGCGGAGCTAAGTGGACTCTGCCGTGAATTAGGTAGTGCCTTACTGCTCATCAGCCATGACCTCGCCATGGCCTCCCGATGGTGCGAGCGCATGGCGATGCTCGATGGAGGACGCAGGGTGGAAGAAGGCCCAAGCCGCCAACTGCTCACGCAACCTCAATCCGCGGTGGGGAAGCGTCTTGTTGCTTCGGCCCTGGCACGGGAAGGGGGGCAATCCCCAGAACGTCCAACCAGCGAACCCGTCCTGCGGGTGGAGGCGATGCGCTGCTGGCATGGCATCGGTGGGATGCCGTGGTCCCCGGTATGGCTCAAAGCTGTCGACGATGTGAGCTTTGAGCTCCTCGCCGGCGAAAGTCTTGGTGTGGTGGGGGCGTCGGGATGCGGCAAAAGCACCCTTTGTCGGGCCCTCATGGGACTGAACAGCATCCGCGGAGGACAAGTTCAGCTGCTTGGGCAAAATCTGCTGCGCTTGCGTGGGCAATCACTACGAATTGCCAGACGGGCTATTCAAATGGTGTTTCAAGACCCACTGGCCTGTCTCAATCCGGCCCTAAGCGTGGCGGATGCCATCGCCGATCCGCTGCTGATCCATGGCCTCTGCTCGAAGGCGACTGCCCGGGAGCGAGCCCGAAGCCTGCTGGAACAAGTGGGCTTAAGCCCAGCCGATCAGTTTCAAGACCGCTTTCCAAAACAGCTGTCTGGCGGACAACAACAACGGGTGGCGATTGCCCGCGCTCTGGCTCTGGAACCCAAGGTGCTGATCTGCGATGAAAGCGTGAGCATGTTGGACGCCGAGGTTCAAACGGAGGTGTTGGACCTGTTGCGCCAGCTGCAACACAAGCTTGGGTTGGCGATGATTTTTGTGACCCACGATCTGGCTGTGGCCAGTGGGTTCTGCCATCGCGTCATCGTCCTCGACCGTGGGCACATCGTGGAAGAAGGGCCCGGCGATCGCATCTTTCAGGCGCCCCAAGCGGACATCAGCCGCACCCTGGTGGACGCCTGTCCTCGACTGCCGCGTTGAGCCAACCAACAGGAGAGCTACACATCCACGACGATCAGGACTTTGCGCATCCGCACGGGGATGACCTCATTGCGCAACGCCCGCATCAAGGCCGAGAACCAAGGCTTCCGGCAACGAACACGAATCACCATTGGACATGGATGAAGCTGGCCTTATCAAAAGGAAAAATTTGTCTCTGTCTAGGGGAAACACCAACAACGTCTCAAGGTATTGGTGGAACTAGCTCGGGGCTGATGCGCCTGAGCGTCGCCGCAAAACCAACAACAGCTTCTCCATCACTGGGGGCAATGGTGCTTCAAACACCATGCGCTCCCCCGTGATCGGATGGTCCAATCCCAACTGCACGGCGTGCAGAGCCTGGCCGGGAAGATCCACAGGGAGTTTGCGGCAACGGCTGTAGGTGGGATCCCCCACAACGGGATGATTGATATGGGCACAATGCACTCGAATCTGATGCGTTCGACCGGTATCTAATTTGAAACGCAGTAGAGAGTAGTCACCGAAACGTTCGACCAAGGTCCAGTGCGTACAGGCATAACGCCCGGATTCATCACTCACCACTGCATATTTTTTTCGATCCACAGGATGGCGGCCCACCGCACCAATGATGGTTCCACTATCTCCATTGGGAACCCCATGGACCACCGCAAAATATTCCCTTGAAGCAACACGTTTCTGAATCTGAACCTGTAGTTTTACGAGGGCTTCTTGAGATTTTGCAACAACAATACAGCCGCTTGTATCCTTATCTAACCGGTGCACAATACCAGGGCGCAATTTCCCACTTATGCCAGGAAGATTGGGGCAATGGTGAAGCAATCCATTCACCAATGTGCCATCTTTATTTCCCGGGGCTGGATGCACTGTGAGCCCAGCAGATTTATTCAACACAATGATGTGATCGTCTTCAAAGAGCACATCGAGATCCATTGGCTGAGGCTTTAAATAAGGCAGTGGCTCCGGTGGCGGCATCCACAACTGCACCTGATCACCCTCGCGGAGTGGCGTTTTGGCCTTGCCTTGTTTGCCATTGACGCGTACATAGCCAGCGTCAATAAATTTTTGAATCCGAGCACGGCTCTGCTCCGTGCGTTGGCTCACCAGCCAACGATCCAATCGCATCGGGAGCGGCTTTGGATAGGTGAGTGTCACCAACTCCCCTTCCCCTTCCCCAAATGTGTGCGTGAACACCTCCTCTGGCAATGGCGGCCGTCCTTGGCCTTGATCTGGCGGCGTCAACTGGGGGGGAGCTCCGGCAATTCCAGGGCGATGTTGCCGAGGGCTGATTTACGGAAGTCATCCAAGAGCCGCTGCGCCATGCGGGCCGTGTCGTTCGACGTGTGTCGCGCCGCAGCAGCCTCCAGCCAATACAAGGGATCAAGGGTCTGCCCGGCTAAAGGAATCCCGTACCGCGACTCCAAAACACTGATCACAACCCCAGACGCTTTCCGTCCCGCCGCATCAATCAACAGCTGCAAGAAAGCCTGAGCAACCAACTCACCGTTGTAAGCGGCCTGGCCAATGTCATCACAGAGCGCGAGGTGCAACGCGGCCTGTTGATCATCCAACCGGGGTGGAAGAACACCCGGAGCATCAAGCAGATCCAAATCTTGACCTAGCCGCACCCAACGCAACGTGCGTGTGACGCCCGCCCGCCGGGCACTGGCCACCACCTTTTTTTTCACCAACCGATTAATCAGGGCCGATTTACCGACATTGGGAAAACCGAGCGTGAGGGCGCGCACGGCCCGCGGGCGCATCCCACGATTTCGACGGCGCTCATTGAGCTGATCCCCAGCCCGGATCGCCGCCTGCTGCACTTGCTTCACCCCAGTGCCGGCCTTGGCATCACACCAAACCGTGCGCTGACCTTTGGCTTTAAACCACTGCTCCC
Source organism: uncultured Synechococcus sp. (assembly GCA_963990675.1). GTDB lineage: Bacteria > Cyanobacteriota > Cyanobacteriia > PCC-6307 > Cyanobiaceae > Parasynechococcus. The sequence continues at coordinate 17,902 of CAXDNN010000019.1, read as the reverse complement.
AAGCAGCCCATGCCTCCTTGGTGACCATGTCGCGCCGGTTGATCACCAACAAATGCTGCTTCCCTTTCAACCAGCGATTGAGATGGGGATGCCCTGTCGCCAAAGGGATGCGGGCATCACGCACCTCAATCACCAGGTCCACCTTTTCGAGGTTGCGTTTGAGCTGCTGCTCGGCCTTCGCGATGTGGCCGGGATACCACTGAATCGGAGGTGCACTCACGGCATCATCCGGACTGCGGTACACCCGCGATCGCTATCCAAGTTCACGCCGCGAGTGCTCATCAGGATCACCATCCCATTCAACGTGTCCGCCAGCTCGAGGGACACTGCTGAATCCTTGAGCTTGGCTTGCATGGTCGCCATCTCCCAGGCGTGATCGGCGATTTGACAAGGCTGAAGGCTCTGATCGATCGGGAAACAAGCCGGCGCCGACGGGAGGCAACCACAGTTCAATCTGGGCCTGTGTCACCTCTTCGGGCGTTCACACCGCGAAACACAGGTTAATCTCTCGTCGATTTCTTACCGCACGAGACAACCCTATGGCGAAGCGTTCCCTGGCCAGCCTCAATGCCGGCGACCTGAGCGGCAAACGCGTACTCGTGCGGGTTGACTTCAACGTTCCCCTCAATGATGCCGGCGCCATCACCGATGACACCCGCATCCGCGCAGCACTGCCCACTATCAACGACCTCGTTAGCAAGGGCGCCAAGGTTGTGCTCTCCGCTCACTTTGGCCGGCCCAAGGGCCAGGTGAACGAGGCGATGCGGCTTACACCGGTGGCTGCTCGCCTGAGCGAGTTGCTCGGCAAAACTGTCACCAAAACCGACAGCTGCATTGGCCCCGACGCCGAAGCCAAGGTGGGTGCGATGGCCAACGGCGACGTGGTGCTTCTTGAAAACGTTCGCTTCTTCGCCGAAGAAGAAAAGAACGATGCCGGATTCGCCGAGAAGCTGGCTGGCCTGGCCGACGTTTACGTGAACGACGCCTTCGGCGCCGCCCACCGTGCCCATGCCTCAACCGAGGGCGTGACCAAATTCCTCAAGCCGAGCGTGGCCGGCTTCTTGATGGAAAAGGAGCTGCAGTACCTGCAGGGTGCCGTTGATGAACCCAAGCGTCCCCTCGCCGCCATCGTTGGTGGATCCAAGGTGAGCTCCAAAATCGGTGTTCTCGAAGCCCTGATCGACAAGTGCGACAAGGTGCTGATCGGCGGCGGCATGATCTTCACCTTCTACAAAGCCCGCGGACTTGCAGTTGGCAAGAGCTTGGTGGAAGAGGACAAGCTTGAACTGGCCAAGGAGCTGGAAGCCAAGGCGAAAGCCAAGGGTGTTGAACTGCTGCTGCCCACCGACGTGGTGCTGGCGGATAACTTCGCCCCTGACGCCAACAGCCAAATCGCCGACGTAACGGCGATCCCCGATGGCTGGATGGGACTGGACATCGGCCCCGATGCCATCAAGGTGTTCCAGGCGGCCCTGGCTGATTGCAAAACCGTGATCTGGAACGGCCCGATGGGCGTGTTCGAGTTCGACAAATTTGCTGCCGGCACCAACGCCATCGCCACAACGCTGGCAGAAATCGGTGGCAACGGTTGCTGCACGATCATCGGTGGTGGCGACTCTGTGGCCGCCGTTGAGAAAGCAGGCCTTGCCGAGAAGATGTCGCACATTTCCACCGGTGGTGGCGCCAGCCTGGAACTGCTTGAAGGCAAAGTGCTGCCTGGCGTTGCAGCTCTCGACAACGCTTGATCAAGCGGTCAAGTTCGAACGACTCAAGGCTCCACACATCGCCAGTGGCTTCGTCTGAAGCCCCCGAAAGGGGGCTTTTTTATGCGTCGAGACAGTACAAGATCGCACTGCTCAGCCACCCACTCGCCAGCTCATCTCCCATGGCACAGCTGATCAAACTGTCGGATCAGGCCTTCGGTGCACGACGATTTTTTCTCCGACGAGGCTTCTCATCACGAATCGGCAATCCAGCCTGCTCTCGTACCTGATTCATGTAGGCGTGATGCTCTTTTCGAAGGGCGCGACGCGCTGCTTTCCGTTGCTTATGGCAGGTTTTTAAGTCGTCTTTCGATTGAACCGATTCAACGCAGGCCAACATCCGCTCCATCGCACTCCGACGCTTGCCGTAACTGGTCTTCGACCAGGATTTGTAGCCCTGAATCAACACTTGCTCCTGCTCTGGGGTGATCGAAGTGCACTTGGCTTTGGCCAAGACGCTTTCGCCAAGAACGGGCACAGCAAGCAAACCCAATAGCAGCAGGCCGCTGCCGTGACGACGGATGGAAGACTTCATTCCGAAACAGCCCAACTAAATGCACTCTGGCGCGTTAGCCCGCGAAACTCTGACGAAAACAGCCGCCAACCATGACCAGATGTGACCTACAGGTGGGGGTCATCGGCCTCGGTGCCCTGGGCCTTCCCATGGCCGCCAACCTCATGCGTGCTGACATCCCCTTGCAAGTTCACACCCGGAGCCGCAGCGCCGAACATGATCCAAGCCTGCAAGGGAGCATCGCCTGCGCCACGCCCGCCGAGGCGGCCACAGGCGTGGACGTTTTGCTGATTTGCGTCAGCGACAACGCAGCCGTGGAGGCCGTGCTCTTCGGAGCGAATGGCGCCAGTGATCACCTGGCAGCCGGCAGCGTCGTGGTGGATTGCTCCACCATCGCGCCAGCCACAGCAATTGCATCTGCCCAGCGGCTCGCCCGCCAAGGCGTTCACTATTTGGATGCCCCCGTCACCGGCGGAACCGAAGGAGCCAAAGCAGGATCGCTAACAGTGCTGGTGGGGGGCGAAGCGGCCGCATTGGCCCGTGCCCGGCCCGTGCTCGAGATCATCGGCGACAGCATCCATCACTTTGGGCCGGTGGGTCGGGGCCAACAGGTGAAGGCGGTGAACCAGGTGCTTGTGGCAGGCAGTTATGCCGCCGTCGCGGAAGCGATGGCTCTCGGTGAACGGCTTGAACTCCCCATGGAAGCGGTGATCAACGCACTTCAAGGGGGAGCGGCTGGGTCTTGGGCCCTGAGCCATCGCGCCCATTCGATGCTGATGGGCCACTACCCACTGGGTTTTCGGATGTCGTTGCACCACAAAGATCTGGGCATTGCCTTGGATGCCGCAGGCGACGTGAACCTGGACCTTCCCGTGACACGACTCGTAGCCAACTTGGAAAACGAGCTGATGGAGCGGGGCCATAGCGACGAGGACGTCTCAGCCATACATCGCCAATACGGCACGAAACCGTGTTGAATTGGTGAGTATTTGGTGAGTATATCGTGCTAAATCTGGGCTTGATCGTTCACATCAGTCACGATCTGCACCCGCTTGGTCGCCGTTACAACGCCATCGGGATGCACGAGCATCAACGCCCAAGTTTGCGAGCCAGGCCTCTGGGGCGCCTGGACCCTTTTGAACAAACCTCCACCACCCAAGGGAGCCAACCGCAGGTCGGGTCGCGAAAACGTGGCCAGTTGTTGATCGGATAGTTCAATCAAGCCCCCCGCCACAATCGCCTGACCCAGGGGCTCATCAACAATTAAATCGATGTCGTAGCGGCTGCCGGTGAGCACGGCATCAGGAATGCCCATGGTGACCGGCAACGGTCGCTCCCCAGTGCGCAACAGCGACTCCTGCGAGATCACATCCTGAGCCACGAGGCGTCCTGCATCGGTGCGAATCGCTAGGCGTTCCTGAGCTTGGAGCTGATAGCTGAAGCCCTGCGCCCTAGTGGTGCCATTCACCGACACCAAGAACGTGGAACGGCCATCCTTCAATGGTTCAGCTGGTCGCACAGACCAGGTCACACCCGGGAATTCGTTGCGGAACGTCTGATAACGACGCGCGAGCGACGGCAGCAACTCAGGGGACACCACGGCGCCAAGATCCTGTTCCGATCCACTGTTCAACGCACGTTGCAAACGCTGAGCGAACGATCCAGATGCCAGGGGCTCAGTGGCCGCCCGACCCGGGATTTGCATCGGCAGCACCCCGACGCACAACGCCGTGAGAAGGGCCATTCGCCAAGAACGATGCACAGGCCTGCTGCGGGAATCGACCTAAGTTAGAGCCGGAGAACGGGGACGTCCGCCGCCATGACTCGGCTACTGATCGCAGCCAGCGGCACCGGCGGGCACTTGTTTCCAGCACTAGCTGTAGCGGAAGCGCTTGATGCGCGCTGGCAGGTGCGTTGGCTGGGCGTGCCTGATCGGCTTGAAACCGAACTGGTTCCAGCACGGTTCAACCTGATCACCGTGAAGGCCGGCGGCCTGCAAGGCCGGGGACTCACCAAATTGCTGCAACTGGTTCGCCTGCTGGCGGCCAGCATCACCGTGCGGCACCTGATCCGAAGCCATCAGATCGACGCCGTGTTCACCACCGGTGGCTACATCGCAGCCCCCGCGATTCTTGGGGCCCGCTGGTGCGGCATCCCCGCCGTTTTACATGAATCAAATGCGATTCCCGGCCGAGTGACGCGCCTGCTGGGCCGTTTTAGCTCTGCTGTTGCCGTTGGCTTGCCGGTGGCCGCCGGACGGATACCAGGCTGCCACCCTGTGCTCACCGGCACGCCTGTGCGGTCTGCTTTTCTCACCGCGCAACCCCTGCCGGAATGGGTGCCCTCCGGAGCTGGGCCATTGTTGGTGGTGATGGGCGGAAGCCAGGGCGCCCTCGGCCTGAACCGGATGGTGCGAGCTGTGCTTCCCGAGCTGTTGGAGCGAGGCTGTCGGGTGGTGCATCTCACAGGAGGCAACGATCCCGACGTGGGGCAACTGCAGCACCCCCGACTGGTGGAACGTCGCTTCAGCGACGACATCCCCGGCCTGCTGCAACATGCCGACTTGGCGATCAGCCGAGCCGGTGCCGGCAGCCTGAGCGAACTGGCGGTGTGCGGCACGCCCAGCATCCTGGTGCCCTTCCCCCAAGCGGCCGATCACCACCAAGACGCCAATGCCGCCTGCGCCGCCGAACTGGGTGGCGCCGTGATCGTGCATCAACACGCCCCAGACCACCCCGCCCTCGGCCACAGCATCCGACGGCTACTCGGAGCACGACTGGGGGACGGGGATGCCCGACCTGACCTACTTCAACAGATGCGGGCCGGGATGGACGAACTGGCTGAACGGGATGCCGATGATCAATTGGCCAGGTTGCTCGCCACCTTGGTGCGTTGAGCTCACACCAGCGGCGCGCGGTTCAATTCCTGCTTGAGGGCACGAATGATGCGGCGGTTGTTGCGACGGCTCTGCAAACCAATCCGCAACCAACAATCACCAAGGCCCATAAACGAGCGGCAGTCCCGCAACAAAATCCGGTGGCGCTGCTCAACCGCTTCCCGCAGCGGAACCAATGATTGCTCCGCATGGATCAAGAGAAAGTTCGCTGCCGAGGGCATCGGCGTGATGCCTGGCAACTGAGACAGTTGCAGCTGCATCCAGGCGCCCTCTTTGGCGACCCATCGTTGAGCACGGCGGCACCAGCGTTGGTATTTCGCCGGCGATGACAACAACGGCTCGGCAATCGCTGAGGCAATGCCATTCACGGGCCAAGGGTCGCGCCACTGGGCCCACCGCTGCAGCCGTTCGGGTTGCGCCACGGCATAGCCGAGCCGAAGGCCAGCGATGCCATAGAGCTTAGTGAGACTCCTGATCACCACAAGATTGGGATGCTTGTCCACCAACGGAATCAAGGATTGCTGCTCTCCATCCGGCACCAACGACAGAAACGCCTCATCGCAGATCACCAATCGATACCGCTGAAGCAATGGCTCCAACGACGCACGACTCCACAATTGACCGGTGGGGTTATGGGGGTTGCAAATCCACAGCGCATCCGTAACTGGTGAGAGCGGAAACGGCTGTGGAAAGGAGGCATCCCATTGCAGCGCCAATGGCTGAAGTAGCCAGCGCCCGTGCCAACAGGCCAAGGCACGGGAGTAGTCGGCAAAGCCAGGAGCTGGCAGCGAGCTGAGTCCCAGAGCTACCGCATCCCTAGCGAACCAGGTGAACAACTCAGCGGCACCATTGCCCGGAAGCACAGCACTTGTATCGAGGTCATGGATCCTGGCGATCAGACCCACCAATTGATGATGGTGTCGGTCCGGATAGTCCCTGATGCCACCGCTGAGATCGCGAGCGGAGAACCGTGGAGTCCAGGGCACCAAGGACGCACTGGCATCCAACACCTGCCTCTGAGAAATCCCGAGCCTCAAGGCTGCCGATTGGATCTCACCGCCATGGGCAAAACGCATGCCAAACCAGGCTTATGCAGCAAGTTTGACGTGAGGGGTCGCAGACCGATGCAACCGTTATCCCTGAGCAAAAGCCTTCGACAGCACAAACAACCGTGGCTACAACGGTTCATCGCAGGGAATGAAACCCAACCATGCCTTTGCACATCAGGCTGGGGCTCGCTGTGGTGCTGTTCTGTTCCGGAACCATGAGCCCAGCGGCACCGGAAGGGGATGACGCTCTGATTCAGCTACTCCAAACACGACATTGCCGGGAGTGCCAACTAGCAGACGTCGATCTCGTGCACGCCCAACTGCAAGATGCAGATTTGGAAGGGGCCAAGCTGCAACGCGCGAACCTCAGCCAAGCGCGTCTCGACGGGGCTAATTTGCGCGACGCCGATCTGAGTTTCACCAGCCTCAATGGAGCCTCCCTTCGCGGAGCAAATCTTCAAGGCAGCAGCTTGCTCGGCACCGACCTCCGCGACGTGGGCCTGCAGCGACTGCTCCCGCGCTTGCGCTAGCCACTGAAACGCAGCAACCACCAGCACTAAAAGGAGCCCAACGCCTGAACCGAGCAGCACCAGACCGCGGGCTGGCCGCAGCGGAGGAGGCATGGGAGGAAGTCCCAACTCGAGGCGACGATCGCGGAGTAAATCGGGCCGATCGTTCTGCATCAGGCTGCCAAGAAGGGCGAGATGCTCCAGCGGCTCCAGGGACTTGGGTAAAAAGCTCGAATCCATGACGCTCTCGAAGGGCGGCAGGTCTTGATGCAGTAGGCGTTCGCCGCGGCCGCCATCCACAAGAGTCCTCCAGAGATCCGCCTGGTCGTGGGCCACGGACAACCACCAACCCAGTTCAACCGACAACGGCGACCTCTGTTGCCAAGCGGTGAGCCAAGCCCGAATCTCACGCTGGCAGCCTTCAAGATCAGCAACTGGCGTGGTCATCACCTGGTCCAGCTCTGGCACACCACTGCTGAGCAGCACCAGGCGACACGATGGGCCGTCTTGGATCAGCCAAGCCAGGTTTCCCGACCAAGGATGGGTGAGCTGTAACAAGCCGCGAAGGGCTGAGCTGAGGCACCAATCAACGCGACGTAAAACCAGATCCGCCTGCTCAATCACATCAATCCACGCCTGAAGCTGCACACGCGTCACGCCAAGGACCACCATCGCCGAACCGTGGGCAGTCCCCAATGTGGTGAGTGCGGTGTAACTCTCCTGGGCTTGGAGCGGCCATGGCAAATCCGCCAACGCCGGCTTGGCCTGCTCGAACTGACCAGGCTCAATCCCATCCAAAACACGCCAGTGAACCCCCTCCAGAGGGAGCAATAACTCCACCTGGGCGTCCATCAAATCGTTGTCCAACAAAAGGTCGGCCAAGAGTTCAGCCATCGCCTCCCGCTGCAGCGGCATCCCATCGCGACAACATCCTTCAGGCCAGAACCCAGATGCGCTTTGCCACCCTTGGTCGGACGGCCAAGCGATCCAGAGGCCGCGATCCGATGCCAGCACCACCACCGTCTGGGCAGCCCACAAGCGGCGAACTTGGCTTTGCAAGGCCTGAAGTTGTGGGATCTCAGCCAGAGACGGCAGAGGCACCGTGTGTTCGCCACTCCATCAACGGTATCGGTGGAACCGCCCTTGAACAGCGCAGGCTTCAGGGTTGCCAAGGAAGCCCGGATCCCACGGCCTCGCCAATCGAGCGCAGACCATGCCGATCCAACTGTTCTTCCAAGCCTTCCAAAATTCGGGGCACCAAATCTGGACCCTGAAAAATCCAACCGGTGTAGAGCTGCACCAGCGAAGCGCCGGCAACAATGCGCTCCCAAGCCGTCTCCGGGGAATCGATCCCACCAACTCCCACCAGCGGAAGGGCTGGTCCAGCCCCTGCCCGCAGGCGGCGAATCACCTCAAGCGCTCGTCCATGCAAGGGCACACCACTCAATCCCCCCGCTTCCTCCGCCAAGGTGCGGCCGGTTTGCACCAAGCGTCGTTGGGCCAATCCAAGCCGATCGAGGCTGGTGTTCACGGCGATCACACCGGCCAAACCCTCCTCATAGGCAAGACGCGCAATCGAATCGATGGCCTCATCATCGAGATCAGGCGCGATCTTCACCAGCAATGGCGGGCATGCCGCCAAGCGACGGAGACGCTCCACCAAGCGCCGCAGCTGAACGGAATCTTGCAGGTCGCGCAGTCCAGGCGTATTGGGGGAACTCACGTTAATCACGGCGTAATCCGCCATGGGAGCCAAGAGCTCCAGGGATGCGGCGTAATCATCTGGGGCCTGATCGAGGGATGTGACTTTCGATTTGCCCACATTGATTCCCAAGACTGACGGGCGTTGACCAGGCGGCTCCAAACGCTGACGGTCCAGGGTTTTCAACAACGCCTGCGCACCATCGTTGTTGAATCCCATGCGATTCAACGCCGCCTGCTCCTCTGCAAGACGGAACAGACGTGGTTTGGGATTCCCTGGCTGACCATGCCAAGTGACGGTGCCAACCTCAGCAAAACCAAACCCAAAGCGATCCCAAATCCCTGCAGCAACACCGTTCTTGTCGAATCCAGCCGCCAAACCAACGGGATTTGGAAAACGACAACCAAACAACACCTGCTCCAAGCGCATGTCGCGACGCTGTAGATCTGCCGCCACGCCATCGAGAACCGATGAGACGCCGGGCCAGCGGCGGCGCAAGCTTGCCTGACCAAGGGCCGTTAATGCCACTTGCGAGAGCTGCTCCGCATCCAAGCCTTCATCGCGAGCGAGGAGGGGGCCCAGCCAACGTTGATAAAAAGCACCGCTGCCAAGCGGACCAACCGAAGAAGACGGCGACATCCGGAGTCTCACGACTCCCCTGATCCTCCCTCGCGACGTTGCAGGCGCCAGCGGCCGATGCCCTCCGGACTCACCAACCAATCACGCCAAATCCAAGGACCAACCTTCGATTCCAACTGCTTCAGGGGCTGCTCCACCAGCTGCGCCAGCTCAATCGCCGTCAAGGCAAATGCCCCTTCTGCAAGCCGATCTGCGAGCTCCAGCCGTGTCAATAGCTGCTGTAGCTGAGCCGGCGCCAGATCGTTCTGAAGAGGCTTCGGTGCAACCGAAGTCGTCCCACCAACGATTAAGTCGGGGGACGCACCCTGGGAAAACGCCACAGCAATGCGGTCAACACGCTCATTATCGGGATCGCCGCTGTGACCCTTCACATGGGTCAGCGGAACGTCGTCGAGGCGCGCAGCATCCAAAGACTTCCATAAATCCTGATTCAGAACAGGTTTGCCCGCAGCCGTTCGCCAGCCCTTGCGTTTCCACCCCTTGATCCAAGATCCCAAACCATCGATGAGGTATTTGCTATCCGTCCTCAGGGTGAGATCAGGATGCCGCGGCAAGTCTTTGAGACGCTCCAACAAGGCCAATGCCGCCTGGAGCTCCATCCGATTGTTGGTGGTCGCAGGGTCAAAACCACCCAACTCTTCAACACTGCCATCCTCAAATCGCAGCAACGCTCCCCATCCGCCCGGCCCAGGATTGCCACGACAGGCGCCATCCGTCGCCGCAGCCACCACCCGGCCCCGTCCATCAGCCATTGGTCCCCCCTCGCAAAATTCGGTAGAACACGGGTTCTCACGCAGCCGTGTATGAGGCGAACCTACCCCCAAGTCGCAGGCATGGCTGCCACTGGAGTGACTGCCATTGGCGTTTTGGCACTGCTCTGGCCCAACGCGCTCGCGGCCCGCGCCCTCTTCGAAAGCAAGCCCGTCCCCCAAGAGCGGTTTGCCGTGCTGGCACAACCCGTCGGTCAGAGCAGCTGGAAACTGCTGGTGCTCGAACAAATCAAACGTAAACCCCTGTGCTGGACGCCACGCGCCGATGGCTTAGTCGAACCCACACTGAACAGCTTTAATTTCGCTGGAATTTGCAGCCGATATCTCGATAGCAATGGCTATTCCCTCCGTAGTGGCGGTTCAGACCTTGGCACGCGGTTCCGGTTGCGCTTGATGCAACGTGGATCAACCCTGCAACTACAAGCGTTCAAGCCAAATCAAAAGGTGCCGATCGTGGTTGGGCATGCCCCCATTCCCAGCCGACAGCGAAATGGTTTTGTTCGCCTAAAACTGAATGACGACTGGCAGCTCGAACGACGCGCCTACCAAGGTCGAACCCTGAGCCATCTGTATTTCTCCAATCCAGATCCTGTTCAGCTGTTGATGGCACGAGCCATTCGGGAGGCTAGGGGCTCAAGCATGGCCAAGCTTGGTCCCTCCGAGGCCCCCAGCATGCCGCCACCAATCCCCAATACATCACGCAGCAGTTATTTGGCATCGCGGCGTAGCAGCGGCCAACGGGTCGCGAGTACAGGCCCGATCCCACTGCAGGTCATCCCGTACAGCGGCCGACCCTAAAGACTGGCACAGTGCCAGTTACCAGAGAGGCCAGCGGGGCCACTAATCGCATTTTGCGACCTCTAACTTTTATTTGTGTGAGGAGTGCAAAACACCTCTTCAGGGTCGAAACAAGGACAGACTCCTGAACGTGTTCCACAAAAAGCCCTGCCTTTGGCGGGGTTTTTTATTGGCTCGCCCAATCCACAACAAAAAAAGCGCCCCTCCAGAGAGAGTCGCTTTTGTTGAAAAGGATGAGATACGGATCGGCCAGATGCCGATCCAACAGAATCACTTGATCGTGACCTTGCCACCCACTTCTTCGATGGCCTTCTTGAGGGCCTCGGCATCGTCCTTGGACGCACCTTCTTTGACCACCTTGGGAGCGGCCTCGACCAGAGCTTTGGCATCGCCCAAACCCAAGCCAGTCGCTTCGCGAACGGCCTTGAGAACTTTGATCTTGGCGGAAGCTTCGAAGCTTTCCAAGACAACATCGAACTCGGTCTTCTCTTCAGCAGCCTCACCGCCACCGGCAGCGCCAGGAGCAGCCATCACGACGCCAGCTGATGCGGCGGCGGAGACACCAAAAGCCTCTTCGATCTGCTTAACAAGCTCGGAAGCTTCAAGCAGGGAAAGGGATTTCAGTGATTCGAGGATTTCGTCGGTTTTTGCGGACATGGTTGAAAATCAGCAACAGATCAGGAAATAGACGTGGTGGCAGAGCTAACTCAGCTATCGCCGCCTTCGGCGTGCTGCTTGAGTGCCCTGGCCATACCGGTGGGAACCTCGTTGATGCCAACGGCGACCTTGGTAGCCACAGCGTTGATTGCACCAGCAATCTGAGCCATGAGTTCTTCCCTGGAAGGAAGATCAGCGATGGCCTTGATCTCGTCTTGAGAGAGAAGCTTGCCTTCGAAAAGGGCGCCCTTGGTCTCAGACTTTTTGACTTCGTTCTGGAAAGACCGAACGGCCTTAACACCAGCACCAACATCGCCTTTTACAAGAACGAAAGCGTTGGTACCCGTCAGAAGCGAATCGAGGTTGGCCCAGGAGCTGTCGCCATCAATGGCACGGCGCATCAAGGTGTTTTTAGTCACCTTGCAGACGCTGTTGTTGACCCGGAGACGATCTCTCAGGTCAGACATTTCCTTGATGGACAGGCCCTTGTAATCAAGAACCAATGCCAGCTCGGTCTCGGCGAGGAGCTCTTTGAGCTCTCCGACGATCTGTTGCTTGTTCTCCAGAGTGCGGCCCATGATGATTGGATCGGATTGAAGGAACAAGCAGGACATGCGGCCGATCGAGTCTCAAAAATGAGACGAGGCCGCGTTCCAATCCAATCTCACGGGGGAGAAAAAATGTTGCGCGTTTGCCTCGGCGGGATTTATGGGATCAAGGGACGCGTGAACGTTCCTCAATCCAACCTGCTGTCTCTGGCCGGGCACATGCCCGATTTGGCTTTCGCCAATTTTTAATTATAGGTGAAAGGGCGTTTAGCCCTCTTGACCAATCTCCTGTAGAGCAGAGAAATCAACTTCGACGGATGGGCCCATCGTGGATGTCACGTACAAGCTTTTCCAATAACGCCCCTTCGCGCCACTGGGCTTGTTGCGATCGATCGTCTCTTGCAGCGTCTTGAGGTTCTCCAGCAAGGCATCGGCACTGAAGCTGGCCTTCCCAAAACGAACATGCACGATGCCGGTGCGATCGGCACGGAACTCAAGCTTGCCCGCCTTGAAGTCTTTAATTGCAGCGTCAAGATCGGTGGTCACCGTTCCAGCCTTTGGGTTCGGCATCAAGCCACGCGGACCGAGGACGCGGCCAAGTTTGGCCACCTTCGGCATCATGTCTGGCGTGGCAATCAGGAGGTCGAAATTCATTTCGCCCTTGCTGATCGCTTCCACCAAATCTTCATCGCCAGCGAGTTCGGCGCCAGCAGCTTTCGCGGCAGCCACCTTTTCACCACTGGTGACGACGGCAATGCGAACGGTCTGACCCGTGCCATTGGGCAGGGCAACTGTGGTCCGCAGTTGCTGGTCGGTGTACTTGGGGTCGATGCCAAGCCGCACGTGGGCTTCCATCGTTTCGTCAAATTTGGCGTTGGCGTTGTCTTTCACAAGAGCAATCGCCTCGAGGGGCCCGTAGGAACGATCCTCGATCTTGCTGGCCAATCCGGCCAAGCGCTTTGAAAGTTTGGGCATATCAGAGTTGGGGTGCGGACGACATCAGTGATGTCTCCCCCGGTAATGAGGTGGAGAGTGAAACGTTGAGCGAGAACGCTGCGATCAATCGCTGACGGCAACACCCATATTGCGGGCAGTGCCTTCGATGATCCGCATGGCGGAATCAACGCTGGAGCAATTGAGATCTGGGAGCTTGGTCTTTGCAATCTCTTCGAGCTGAGCGCGGCTAATAGAGCCGACACTGCCCTTTGCAGAATCGCCTGAACCTTTCTCGATACCGGCAGCTTTCGTGATCAACACAGATGCTGGAGGGGTCTTCGTGATGAAGGTGAAACTGCGGTCCTCAAAGACCGAAATCTCCACCGGAATCACGAGTCCGGCTTTGTCCTGCGTCCGAGCGTTGTACTCCTTGCAGAACATCATGATGTTCACGCCGTGCTGACCGAGGGCAGGGCCCACGGGCGGCGCCGGGTTGGCTTTACCGGCCTGAAGGGCCAGCTTGATTACAGCTACGACTTTCTTGGCCATCGGCTGGGGGGTTTGGACAACTACGGATCACCAGGCCCATGGGCCGGATGCGGCGGGATGGAAAACCACCCCAAAGGCCGCCCTCCGCAGGGAGACGGCCGCCACGATGTCAGTTCTGCTTGCTGATCTGAGAAAACTCCAGTTCAACGGGCGTTTCCCGTCCAAAGATGGATAGCAACGCCTTGAGCTTGTTGCGCTCGCCAGACACCTCAATCACTTCACCCTGGAAGTCTTTAAACGGACCAGCCGTGACAAGGATCTGATCGCCTTCGGCCAAATCGACCTTGACAACCGTTTTCTTCTCGGCAGCACGCTTAAAGATGCGATCCACCTCCGACCGGCTGAGGGGACGAGGTTTGATGTGGCCGCGAGCTTTCCCGGTCGCGCGTCGATCTTCAGCACCAACGAAATTAATCACGTTCGGTGTGCTGCGCACCGCCATCATCGTGTCCTCATCGAGAACCATGCGCACCAGCACATAACCCGGGAAGACCTTTTCCTCGGTGGACTGACGGCTGCCGTCCTTTTTGAGCTTGATCGCCGGCGTTTGAGGAATCTCGATCTCAAGAATGCGATTGCTCACCCCAAGGGTGACCGCCCGTTGTTCAAGGGTGGCTTTCACTTTTTTCTCACAACTCGAGGCCACCTGAACCGCGTACCAGCGTGCAATAGCGGTATTCGCGACAGGCTCCATGGCAAGCGTTCCGTCCTCCCCATCATTTGGGGCCGGTAGATCGATCACCTCAAGGGCGTCCGGTGTGGTCAAGTCGTCGGGCACGGCGAAAGAGAGGAGCGAGTCAGCGGAACACCTGAGATGAAGCCCAACCGAAGAAGCGACTCACGGCAGCGATGGTGGCCGCCGACAGGCTGACCATCAAGATCACAGCGATGGATTCGCTGAAAAGCTGTTGTCGGCTGGGCCAAACCACCAATTTGAGCTCCTGAACCGTATCCGCCAAAAAACCACCCGGTCGGGTGGACTCAGCTGAGGGCTCAGGGCCGTTGGTAGTGGTGTCCTCTTTGGTGGGGCTGGTCACTAGGGGTGAGACCGGAAGTTGACAACGGTGCCGAAGGGCACTTCGCCAAAGATCCACATTAACTGATGCCCCCTAATCATTTCGTGGTTCAAATCGCAAGGGCTGTCCATCGGCACCTCCAACAGCAACCTTCACACCCGTTGCTCCAGCAAAGCGTTCCTCGAGAAGCTGGGTTGCCAATGGATTTTCCACCTGCCGCCGCAAAACCCGACGCAGGGGCCTTGCCCCGTATTCGGGTTCATGACCCTGGCGCGCCAAGGCATCAGCAACGCCATCCCCAACCGCCAACGACAAGCCCTGCTCCGCGAGCAAGCTCTTGAGCTCCTGGAGCTGCAACTCCACGATCTGCACAAGATCCGGCACCTGCAAAGGACGGAATCGAATCACCTCATCAATCCGGTTTAAAAACTCCGGTCGGAAGTGGCTAGCCAAGGCCTCATCCACCTTGCGTTGGAGCGCGGCATCATCGGCATCCTGTTGTCGGGCATGGTCGAGGATTGCTGGGCTGGCAAGGTTGCTTGTCATCACCACAACCGTGTGCCGGAAGTCGACGGTTCGACCCTGGGAATCCGTGAGGCGGCCGTCGTCGAGCACCTGCAACAACAGGTTGAACACATCGGGGTGGGCTTTCTCCACCTCATCAAGCAGGAGTACGGCATAGGGACGGCGCCGCACCGCCTCGGTGAGCTGACCACCCTCCTCATATCCGACGTAACCCGGTGGCGCGCCGATTAATCGCGCCACGGCGTTGCGCTCCATGAACTCACTCATATCGAGGCGCACCAACGCCTCTTCCTCATCAAACAAGGATGCCGCCAAGGCCTTAGCCAACTCCGTTTTCCCCACACCGGTTGGGCCAAGGAACAAAAACGATCCCACCGGTCGTCGCGAATCCTTCATTCCTGCACGGGCGCGGCGAATCGCCGCGGCCACCGCCGTAACCGCCTCAGCCTGGCCAATCACCCGTTCACCGAGGTGAGATTCCAAGGCCAATAGCTTGCGCCGCTCCCCGGCGAGCAATCGCTGCACGGGAATGCCCGTCCATCGGGCCACGAGATCAGCGATATCGCCGGCCTCCACCTGCTCCCTCAATAACGCGGTGCCGGCGGCCTGCGCTTCAGCCTGACAAGCCTCAAGCTCCTCCCTGCGTTGCTGAACCGTGTGCAGTTGGTCGTACTGCAAGCGCGCTGCTTCTTCCAGATCACCGTCGCGCTCCGCCTCAGCGATGGCGTGGCGCAGATCTTCGTCCTGACGCAACAGCTGGCCGAGTTCGTCCAGTTGATTCCGCTCCTCTTGCCAACGACGACGCAAGTCTTCGAGCCGGGCCGCCCCATCAAGACGGTTGCGTTGCAACTGAATCCGCTCAGCTTCGGGGGCCTGTTCTGCCGCCAGCAGGGCCAACTCAACCCGACGAAGATCGGCCTCCGCCTCCTCCACCACTTGAGGCTTAGAGGTGACCTCCATCTTGAGTTGGGCAGCCGCTTCATCGATCAGATCGATGGCTTTATCGGGCAAACAACGATCACTGATGTAGCGATCCGCTAGTCGGTTCGCAGCTTGCAGCGCCTCATCGGTAATCGACACGCCGTGATGAAGCTCATAACGCTCCTTCAAGCCACGCAGAATCTCCAAACTCAAAGGCAAGTCCGGCTCTCGAATCAGCACCTGCTGAAAGCGACGGTTCAAGGCTGGGTCCTTCTCCACGGTGCGGCGGTAGTCCTCGGGCGTGGTGGCACCAATGCAACGGAGATCACCCCTAGCGAGGGCAGGCTTCAGCAAGCTGCCGGCATCGGTGCTGCTGCGCTCGCTCCCCACCACGGTGTGCAATTCGTCGACAAACAACACCACTCCCGAATCAGGGCGACTCACCTCCTCCAGCACCGAGCGAAGCCGTTCCTCGAATTGACCCCGAAATTTGGCGCCGGCGATGAGGGCTCCGAGGTCGAGGGAAATCAATCGCAGCCCCTGGAGTGATTCCGGCACTTCTCCGGACACAATCCGCTGTGCCAACAATTCGGCGACGGCCGTCTTTCCCACTCCGGGTGCTCCAATCAGCACCGGGTTGTTTTTGCTGCGACGCGATAAAACCTTGATCAAGTTACGGATCTCACTGTCCCGGCCAATCACCGGATCCAACCGACCGGCCTCCGCCTCCGCCGTGAGATCACGCCCGAAGGATTGAAGGGCGGTGGGCGCTTCTTGCTCCTTCGTATCCAAGCGCTGCGATTCCGCAGACGGCAATGCTGCTTCCAGGGGCACCACGTCAGCGCCATTCCTGCGAGAAACCTGGGGCGGATTCAAAGGCTGTTGCTGTTCATGGGAGGCCTGTGGGTCTCGAGCCGTCTGGGATTGCCGTGGTAGCCGAGACGACTGGGGGCTCGGCCGAGACGGTGATTGCGAGGACGATGAATGCGAGGACGGTGATGGGGGGGGCTGTGATATTGGGGACTGTGGCGGAGTGCTGAACGGTGCTGGCTGAGGCTCTGCGGGCGCACCTTGCAACAGCTCCTCCAACCGGTCGGCGGACAAGCCCAAGCCTGCAAACAATTCAGCACCGAGGCGTGGATCAGCCCCAATGGCCATGAGGAGCTGGGGAACATCGATCCGTTCCACTCCCCAGCGTCGACACACCGCATCCGCAGACTCCAGCAACAGTTCCAAGTCTTCGCCGATGAACAGATCCGTCCCGCGCCCGGAAGGCTGATCCGCCAGCACATCCTCCAGGCGGTCCAGCAACTCATCCACCACCAGGGGCAAGCCTTCCACCCAGTAGCGACTAACGGGATCCGTAAACAGCACCTGAATCAGATGCTCGACATCGAGTTGTTCATGCCGCCAACGACGGGCAACATCTTGGGCACTCAGGAGGAGATCCCAGGCTGCGTCACTGAAACGGTCGGGTTCGTGGGTGAGGCTGCCGGTGAAGGAAGGGGAACCAGTCATCCAGGGTTAAACAGCGGCTTTGGAGGAGAGCTCGATCAACTCCACTTTGTAACCATCGGGATCTTCGACAAAAGCAATCACCGTGGTTCCGTGCTTCATCGGCCCTGGTTCACGCACCACACGGCCACCCTTCCCAGCAATTCCGGCACAGGTGGTTCGAATGTCGTCGACACCAAGAGCGATGTGTCCGTACGCATCACCAAGGCGGTAAGCATCGGTATCCCAGTTGTGGGTGAGTTCCAACACCGTCTGCTCGGTTTCAGGGCCATACCCCACAAACGCCAAGGTGAACCTGCCGCTGGGATAGTCCTTGCGGCGCAACAGATTCATCCCCAAAACACCCGTATAAAACGCCAACGAACGCTCTAAATCAGTCACCCGCAGCATCGTGTGCAGCATCCGCATGGCGAAGAAACCGGTTGGGTAATCGTGCCCATATTCTGACCACCGCGATTCACCCACGACAGGGCTGACAGGGGCGACCCATAGGATTCATGGGTTAACCACCTCGTCACAACGTGATCGATTCCCTCGACCTCGTCATCGACACCATCGTGGCCCGGGAGGTGCTCGATTCCCGGGGCAATCCAAC
>CAXDNN010000018.1:0-23058 GCA_963990675.1 uncultured Synechococcus sp. | reverse complement strand
AACGCATGCCTCGACCGCGTCACTGAAGTCACCGACGAACTGCGTCGTCTGATCACAGAATTCGAAACCGAACTCGCAGTTCTCCGTGGACGCGTTGACGGCCTCGAAGCTCGTGTTGGCGAACTGGAAGCAACTCAGTTCTCCACCACCACCAAGCTCTCCGGTTATACGGCATGGGTAATCGGTGCGGCCAATGGCTTTGATGATGATGTGAATGAGGGAGTTAGCTTCAACTACGACTTGCGTTTGAAGTTAAATACCTCTTTCACTGGAGAAGACTCTCTAACTACTGTCTTGCGCGCAGGTAACTTTGGTCCCTCCATCTGGGATGAAGGTCTGACATTTATTGAAACAGCTTTTAGTAGCGGAAACGAACTCAAGATCGGAAGACTCTTCTACACGTTCCCCGTTGGTGATTCTTTGACAGTGACAGCCGGACCTGTTGTCCGTATGGACGATGCAGGAATGCTGGGTGGTTATGCCACTGCATATCCATCTGATCTGCTGCTCGATTTCTTCACCTATGCAGGTGGAACCACAACTACTAACCTTGCAGGTACAGGCGCCGGTGCCGGTGCAGTTTGGGAGTTCGCTCCAGACTTCACTTTGAGCGGCAACTACGTTGCTTATTCAGGTGGCAACGACAGCTCAGTTGGTATTGGAACCGATGAGACTGGTTCTGTGTCTGCTTGGCAGTTGATGTATTCCGGTGAGCAGCTTTCCGGCAATGTGACTGCAGCCGCAATGTATTCCTACGAGCGGAACTACGGTCTGACCATAGGAACCACTGCGGCCAACGCTCTTCCAACTGCAGAGCGTCATAACTGGAGCCTTGCTGGTTCTTGGGCGCCTATGGATTCTGGTGTGATTCCTTCTGTAAGCGCAGGCTACGGATTTGCGAATCCTTCAGATACATCCAAAGATATTCAGACCTGGTATGTCGGCCTTGAGTGGTCCGATGTCCTCCTAGAAGGTAATTCTTTGGGCGGCGCATTCGGTCAGGCTCCTTATGTCATCGATAACGATGATGATGAAGACAACTTCATGTGGGAAGCCTTCTACTCGATGCCTATCACAGATAACATCACTGTTACTCCTGCCATCTTCGGTATCTCTCCCTACACCACTGGTGGAGGCGATGACATCTTTGGTGCCTTCGTGAAGACTACTTTCAAGTTCTAAGTCCCATAATTTTGGAGACTTCGGTTACTTAATAGGCAAACATGCAACATGCCCTCCCACCTGGGAGGGCTTCTTAACTGGATTATCATTTTTAGCTGATAGGTGCTCTAGGCCCTTTAATCAAATGTATCTTAAATACAATTCATTTTGAACTCTGCAATTGATGCTTAGGCGCTGTGCTTTTTAAGCATGGCACTTGTGCTTTTTAGTACACAGACATTGTGCCTTCTGGCACATCGGTAGTGGGTTATACCGGATCCCCCTCGCAAAATTTGTCTGAGGCGCAGTTGCGCCCAATTCCTGTGTGAGGAACCATTCAATGAAGCTTTTCCAGCAAATGCTGGTGGCTCCTGCCGCCCTGGGCCTTCTGGCCTCCGGCGCCAATGCCGCCGAGCTCAACATCAACGGCGTTTCTGACTACGCGGCTTCTGCCGACCAAGTCACCAGCGTTACCCAATTCTCCGACGTCTACCCAACCGACTGGGCCTATCAGGCACTCAGCAACTTGGTTGAGCAGTACGGCTGCGTCGCTGGTTACCCCAACGGCACGTTCCGCGGCAACCGGGCGATGACCCGTTACGAGGCTGCAGCACTGCTGAACGCATGCCTCGACCGCGTCACTGAAGTCACCGACGAACTGCGTCGTCTGATCACAGAATTCGAAACCGAACTCGCCATCCTGCGTGGACGCGTTGACGGCCTCGAAGCTCGTGTTGGCGAACTGGAAGCAACCCAGTTCTCCACCACCACCAAGCTTAAAGGTGTCACTAACTGGGTTTTTGGCGCTGCTAAGTACCACGGTCAAGGAAGTAAAGCTCAGGCAGCTGCTAACGGCGCTACCTCCTTCAGCTACAACCTCGCCCTGAACCTGGAAACCAGCTTCACCGGTGAGGACATGTTGTACACGCGCCTGCGTGCCGGCAACATGGACAACATCTATGGCGGCAACGGCGTAGGCCTGTTCGCCCAGGAGTACGGCTTCAACTCTGGCAACGCAGTCGAAGTAAACCGTCTCTACTACAGCTTCCCCGTTGGCAACGAGTTCACCATCGTTGGCGGTCCTGTTGTCCGTATGGACGACATGCTGCCGGTATGGCCTAGCGCCTATCCGTCAGACATGACGATGGATTTCTTCACCTACGCCGGTGCACCAGGTGCTTACAACCTGACTCTCGGCGGCGGTGCAGGTGTCTATTGGCAGACCGACTCTGGTTTCAGCGTTTCCACCAGCTACATCTCGACTGATGGCAACCTGAGCGATCCCAACTCTGGTGGCGTAGCTACCGATGCAGCTGGTACTAGTGCAACAACTCAGATTGCTTATGCACCTGAGGGATGGGGCGTTGCAGCTGCATACACCTACGCCTCTGGCGCTGAAGGTGGTGGAGCTCTTTATTCCGGTAATGGCACTCCTGGTGCCGTTGCTCTGTCTGCTTCCGGTAACACCAACAGCTACGGCCTGAGCGCCTGGTGGACTCCTGAAGAGTCCGGCTGGATTCCTTCCATCTCAACCGGTTGGGGCCTCACGGATATCTCCGACAGCAACATTGCTGGTATCAAGAGCGCAACCACCCAGTCTTGGTATGTGGGACTTGAGTGGGACAACGTCTTCTTGGATGGCAACTCCTTCGGTATGGCCGTTGGTCAGCCCACCTTCATCTCTGATATCGACACCAAGAAGGGTGCTGACGACACCGTCGCCGGATCAGGTTATGCCTGGGAATTCTTCTACAAGTTCCAGGTCACCGACAACATCACGGTTACTCCTGCCATCCACTACCTGAGCAAGCCATTCGCTGGCCAGGACTCCGATGGCCTCAACGCCATGAGCGGCCTGATCAAAACTACCTTCAAGTTCTGATCAAGTTCCGTGGGCCACTTCGGTTGTCCACAGGTTTTTCAAACCCCCCAATTTGGGGGGTTTTTTTATGGTGAATTCGATCACAAGTTGCCTCCATGGCGATCGCTGCAGACATCACGGCTTTGATCGGCGGAACACCGTTGGTTCGGCTGAATCGTCTGCCTCAGGCCTGCGGTTCTCAAGCTGAGATCTTGGCCAAATTGGAGAGTTTTAATCCTTCGGCTTCAGTGAAAGATCGCATCGCCAGCGCCATGGTGCTTGAGGCCGAGCAGGCCGGCACGATCGCGCCCGGCCGCACGGTGCTGGTGGAGCCCACAAGTGGTAATACCGGAATAGCCCTGGCGATGGTGGCTGCCGCACGGGGTTATCGCTTGATTCTCACCATGCCAGAAACCATGAGCACAGAGCGTCGGGCGATGCTTCGCGCCTATGGAGCTGAGTTGCAGCTCACCGATGGGTCCGAGGGGATGAAGGGTGCGATTGCTTTAGCCAAAGAGCTGGTGGCTGAGATCCCCGAGGCCTATCTGTTGCAGCAGTTTGATAATCCTGCCAACCCAGCAGTGCATGAACGCACCACAGCGGAGGAGATTTGGACCGACTGTGATGGGGCGCTCGATGTGCTCGTTGCCGGGGTGGGTACCGGAGGCACAATCACTGGTTGCGCCCGTCTTCTGAAGCAGAGAAACCCTCAGTTGCAAGTGGTTGCAGTGGAGCCTGAGGCAAGCCCGGTGTTGTCTGGCGGGTCGCCTGGGGCCCATCGGATCCAGGGCATCGGCGCCGGTTTTATCCCAGACGTGTTGGACCTTGATCTGATTGATTTAATCGTCACAGTGAGCGATGACGACGCCATGGATATGGGTCGACGTTTGGCGAGAGAGGAAGGTTTGCTCTGCGGGATTAGTAGTGGTGCAGCTATCGCGGCCGCACTCCGGTTGGCGCAACAGCCAGCGATGGCCAACAAACGAATGGTGGTGATGTTGGCCAGTTATGGCGAGCGATATCTATCGACGCCGATGTTTAGTCGGGGCTCTGCATTACCGGCGCGACGCGATGGACAGGTGTGAGGACTGAACGATGAATGATCCCTACACCGTGCTCGAAGTGAGCAGCCATGCATCCGCGGCGGAAATCAAGGCTGCTTATCGACGTTTGGTGAAACAGCACCACCCCGATGCTGGTGGAGATGATCAGAGGATGTTGGCGTTGAACGCTGCTTGGGAGG
This sequence comes from uncultured Synechococcus sp., assembly GCA_963990675.1. GTDB lineage: Bacteria > Cyanobacteriota > Cyanobacteriia > PCC-6307 > Cyanobiaceae > Parasynechococcus. The sequence goes on along the minus strand of CAXDNN010000018.1, from coordinate 18,793 downwards.
TCTTGGGCGATCAAGACCGTCGCCGCAATTTTGATCGCACTCGGATCTCTCCACCCGCTGCATCCCGTCAACCTGACCTTCGCCGTGCGAGATCGGTACACAAACGAGCCGTTGCGGCAGATGATGCCTTGGTGGAATGGCTGCGTCGGGTGTATGCCCCGATTGATCGCATGCTTGGAGAAGTGATCAATCCCTTCCCTGGACAGTTCAAGGCCTTATCGGCAGACCCCTATGACGACGAGCTGATGGAGGTGTTTTGCAGTTACTTGGAAACCAGTTCGCGCAAGATGGAACGGGTGAAGACGTTATTTCAGTCGTTACCAACTCCCGCTTCGGCGCGTGGCTTTGGTTTGAGTGTTTATCACTGCTTATCGGAGGTGGAGGATGCCCTGGCTGAACTCGAGCGCTACACGATGGGGTACGTAGACAATTACCTCCACGATGGTCGCGAGATGCTGAGGGAAGCCAAACAGCGTCGAAAACGGCTGCAGGATGAACGTCGGCGACTTGAAATTCTGTGAGCCACCGTTGCCGCTTTTGGGGAGGTGTTGCCCTGATTTGGCTCCTTGCCACCTTGGTGGATCGGCTGTGGTGGACCTTGCAAGTTGGAGTCCCCGCTTGGGATCAAGCTGACTATCTCAACAGCGCCCTCGACCATGGTCGTGCGCTCGGACTACTCCCAGGAGGTGTCTGGCAAGGGTGGAATGCGCTGTTGGATCTGTCGCCAAAAATCCCCCCTCTCGCCTCCTTGGTGAACGGCAGCGTGATGGCGCTGAGCGGTGGAGCGCCGGAACAGGCGGCATGGAGTCTCAGCCTCTGGCATGGCCTTCTGTTGATCGCTGTTGCGGGGTGGGCCCGTCGTTTGAATGGCCCAGGTTTTGCTTGGCTGGCCTGCGGTCTCACCGCCATGGTTCCAGCGCTCCTGGAACTGCGAACGGATTACGTCTTAGAGATGCCCCTCGCAGCTGTTTGCACCCTGGCGCTTTGGCGGCTGGATGTGTGGTGTGACCGTTCCGGCGGGGGGCGTTGGAACCAGGTGTGGGGCTGCACGCTGGCCGCCTTGGCGGCGTTGTTGGTGAAGCAAAGCGCTTTTTTAGTGCTCACTCCCGCTGGTCTGTGGACGCTGTCTTTCGTGCTTCGCCGCCGGGGCCATTGGTTGCGGCAAGCCATGCTTTTGCCCTTGACCGGTGCAGCCCTGCTCGGACCATGGTTGCGTCATAACTGGATTACGAGCTTGGGAGGCACCAATCGAGCCGTGTTCGAATCGGCCGCGCGGGAGGGGGATCCAGGCGTTCTCAGTTGGGCGAGTTGGCTCTGGTATCCCCGCTTATTGCCAGAGCAGCTTGGGGTGGTGCTCCTCGCAGTTGGCATCTCTGGACTGATGCTTTGGTGGCTCCACCGACACGATCCCAGTCCTGATCACGCTTGGTCCTGGCGCTGGCTGGTGATCAATCTCTTGGCAGCTTGGATTCTCACCACGTTGAGTCCAAATAAAGGAGATCGCTACATCGCGCCGCTGTTACCAATGCTGGTGCTGTTGTTGGCCCGTGGTTGGTGGCAGTGGGGCCTTTGCTGGCAACACCAGGGTCTGCGCTGGCTACGTCCGTTATTAGCTGCAGGCTTGTTGGCGTGTAGTCCAGCAGGTTTTTCAAGTCAGCTGGAGCGCTTAAGGGATCGTCCTCGAGGTCCGCTTGAGGCGCTGGTGGATGCCGCTGGTGGTGCCGACTTGTCGATGCCATCGCGCACCTTGATTGTGGTGCCGAGCACTCCAGATCTCAATCAGCACAACGTGTCTTATTACGGCCGCCGCCATGGAGGGCATGTGGTGGGTCGCCAATTGGGGGGCAATGATGCAGACCGTGCGCCCGTGTTGGAACGAACGGATTGGATCGTTCTTGCCGAAGGCGATCAGGGTTCGGTTCGCAAGGCAGCGCGTCGTCTCGATCGCGCCGTGCGTCGCAGTGGCGTCTTCGAGCAGGTGAAGCAATTTCAGCGCCCCAAAGGAGGCAGTTATTCCCTATGGCGTCGGCGCGGCGATCAGCCTGTGCAGGGTCCAAGTTTTGCCGAACGTTTTCCCTTGCTTGCCCTTGGCTTGGCCCAGGGGCCTGCGGGCCTTGACGCTGTTTTCAGCGCCGTTGCGCTGGAACACATGCTGGATGGCCATTTCAGTTATCGACAGCCGGTGACTCTCGAAGCAACCCGGCGTTTGCAGATCAACCCCAAGGATCAGCAAGCCCGTTGGACTTTGGCATTGCTAGCCGTGTTGGCGAATCGGCCGAATGAGGCTTCAGAGCAATTTGCTCAACTCCAAACTCTGATCCCTGATAACCCTTGGCCTGCGGCATATCGCAGCGTTGTCAATCTTGCTGGATGGAATCCATGGGCTGCCATGTCTGTTGCGGATAGGGCCGCAATACAGCTTCAGGAACCCGTGCTCAGGGCACTTGGCGATCTGAGCGGTGTGTTGGCTGGAGCTGTTTGGAGATTTCCCTCAGCTTTAACAACTGTTCCCGCCGCTGTGATGTCTGTTGAGGCGGGGTTGGAGAGCTCCGCTCAGGAATAGACCTCTAACTGATCCATGCGCAGCCATACGTCTGGGACGGGGCGATTCCAACGCACTTGGCCGTAGTCACCCTTCACAACAAGTAGTTCTCCAGGGCCTTCAAAGATGTAGTCCGGTGGTGTGGGATCACTGGCAGCGGCTTCGCTGCTGGCGGAATAGGCCTTCCGGTTCACTTTCACCAGTGCACCTTTTCGTAGGGCTGCCGGTTTGGCTTTGGCGGGTGCGCTGGTGTCGGAGTCGGCCATTTCAGGTCCAGAAGACATCAGCAGGCTAAAACCAACGGGCTAAAGCAACCAACCCTGTGCACGATCACTGAGCTCTCTTGTTGATGGCACTTGGCGGTCAGCTGTTGCTCCGAGCGGATTTTCAACGCAATGAAAACGCTTTGTGTCATGGACGGGTTGTCGAGGGGCGGTTCCCGTTGCGATGCCACCCTTCCCCTTAGCCGTGGTGTTGTGTGGCTTGCTGCTTCAGGGATTTGCATTGGTATTAATCGCGCATCGCTTGGGGCTGGTGTTGCCGTCGGAAGAAGCGGAACCCACTTAGCCTTTCGGCCTGTGCAATTCCCGCCCCATGCGTCTGTTGCTGCTTGGCTGCACTGGCTTTGTTGGCCGTGAGCTGGTTCCTGCCTTGTTGGAGGCGGATCATCAGCTCACGTTGGTGAGCCGACGCTTGGCTCGGGGTTACGAGGCAGAACGCGCCGCTGGACGACTCACGTGGTTGCAGCTAGACCCCGCCAAGTCTGTTTCTTGGCAAACCCCTGAGCTGGTTGAGGCCCTATCTGCCTCTGATGCCGTGGTGAATTTGGCCGGTGAGCCCATCGCCGAAAAACGTTGGACGGTGTCCCATCGCAAGGTGTTGGAAGACAGCCGCCTGGAGACAACGCGCTTGCTGGTTGAGGCGCTGGTGACCTCAGCGTCACCACCGGCTGTTCTGATCAATGCATCCGCGATTGGCTTTTTTGGCACTAGCCGTACCGCAAAATTTGTCGAGTCCAGTCCGGCAGGGGACGATTTCCTCGCCTCGTTGTGTCAACGATGGGAGGCGACTGCTTCCGCCGTACCAGATTCCATCCGTCAGGTGAGTTTTCGGATTGGCATCGTGTTGGCTCCGGATGGTGGCGCACTCGGAAAAATGTTGCCCATTTTTCGCACTGGCTTCGGTGGGCCGATTGGCAGTGGCAAGCAATGGATGAGTTGGATCCATCGAAGCGATCTTTGTGCTCTGATCCAGACAGCACTGACTGATCAGGCTTGGTCTGGTGTGGTGAATGCGGTGGCGCCAGAGCCTGTTTCGATGGCAGCGTTCTCGAAGCAGTTGGGCCGAAGCCTCAATCGTCTCAGTCTTTTGCCTGTGCCCGGACCTGTGTTGCAGCTGCTCCTTGGAGATGGTGCCAAGGTTGTGCTTGAAGGCCAGCAGGTGGCCTCGGAGCGGCTGGACTCCTTGGGATTTAGCTTCCGCTACCCGACCCTGGCTTCAGCCCTCGCCGCTGCCACCAGCTAAGGATTCCGCTCAAAACCGCAGCCATGATCAGCAGGCTGATCGCTGGTGTAAATAACGGTTGCCATAGCTGTTGAAACAGATCCATCGGAGCTGAATGGCCTTGGCTTTGGGCAACCACTGCTGTTACGAAAAAGCCTGCGCCAAGAAACACCACCAGCACATTCAGCATTAACAGCCGATCCAGCCAGCGTTTCCAAGTGGGTTCCGTTCCTGTCGTCATGGTGCTGTCGATGGACAAAGACCGCCAATGGCTGAAGCCATTCTCAGGCCACCTCCGCTGCTGCCCAGCCTGCGCTTTGCCTCGGTGTGGCACTGCCGTTGGAAGTCGAGGTCGTGATGGATTCGCTCTAGCAGCTGCAAGGCCATTTGTGCAGAGGCGAAAAGGTTGTCCTGGCTGCCGCTATCGCCCGGGGCGCAGAAGACTGTGGGCCCCAGGAGGCGCCGCTGCGCTTCAGCAAAGGATGCTGTGAACTGGGGGCCCTGACCTGGAAGTTGCAGCACTGGCTTGGCGAGGCCAATGGCCTGTTCGGCTGCTGTTCCAGCCATGCTGACCACTAGATCGCTGTTTTGCAAAACCGCCTGAAAGGCTCCGCGACGAACCCGAACGGAAGGAGATCCCTGGCGCTCAAGTCGACCATCCCGAAGCTGCCAGCCAACCGCGTTCGCACAACGACTTAAACCTGCGTCATCAAGGCTGGAAACGAGGGCTAGCTCGAGTGAGATTCCCAGATTGTTTGGGAATTGAGCACTCATCGTTAGAAGCAACTGGAGATTGGCCTCCAGCTCTGGGCGACGGCTGCCGGGTAGCAGGCCAATTCGTTGTTGGCTGTTCGCCATCGGCGATGTTGGGGGCAACACCGGGTCCATAAATGGATTGCCCAGAAATTGCACCGGTCGTGCCAGCTGTTCGCTCAGATCGTCTGCAGTGAGCTGATCTCGGCTGAAAATGGCACGAAAGTGTCTGCCAGTCAGCATGGGCCCACAGGGCCATGGCAGGCGAAGTCGGCCCTCGTAATGACTGGAGTAAGCCACGAGATAAGTCGCCACTGGACGACGGGTGAGCCAAGCAGCAATGACGGGAATAACGTCCCCCACCACCACGATCAGGTCAAACCGATGGGCGTGGCGTAGGAGGCGGAGTAGACGACGTAGCAAATACAGAATTTGTCCTTGGATGAGCTCAGTGAGCCGTCCTCGCAAGCTGGTGTAGCCGATCCCGCCAGTGCTGAATTCATGGCTGCTACCGAGTAGTGGAATCTTGGCTTGGGAATAAGGCCCCCCAAGGCCTGCCAGGGGTAGGGCGGTGACCTCATGGCCAAGGGTACGGAGTGTGCTTCCGAGTAACGACCCTGATAGATCTTCGCCGTGGCCATTACTCAGTAAAAGAATGCGCCCCATTCACCACATCCAGGTGGAAGGATCAGGGATGCCGTTGGCTTCCCTTGTCATTTTGAGTCGTTGGGCTGCCCGGGCCAAATGGTCCTCGCGACGTTGATTGGCCCGCTCCTTGGCGCTGTGGAGGCTGGCCTCAGAAGGAAGTCGGGTGATCGTCCACATCCCGACCATTCTGCCAAGACTGGATTCAAATCAGACCGCAGCTCGAATCCAAAGAGGAAGTGATCCACAGTGGTCCCTGGAGATTGATCCATGGAAAGCAATCCATAGAAAGGGTGCACTGGATTTAGAAATCGAGCCAGGCTTTGACTTTTTCGAGCGCTTTCCATCCCGGTTTCCGTTGCAAGCCGTCGTCAATAGATGTTTTGAGGTCGCCGGCAGCGTCCGGAGCAAAGGCGATCACTTGTTGAACCACCTGGATGTGGTCACGGACTCCCTTGGATTTCGTTTCGAGTAAGGCCAGGCTGAGATTGATCCTCGCTTGAGGGTCTTGAGCATTGAATTTCACGGCGAGCCGAGCCGACCGCAGAGCGTCTTCCGGCTGATCACAAAGCAATTGCAACCAAGACAAACAAGTCCATCCTGCTGATTGCCCTGGCGAAGCTTCGGTGATCTGGAGAAAGTCAGGCAGCACCTCAGAGGCTGCTGCACCCGCCTGATAGCGAGCCATGGCCTGGTCGAACAGGTTGTCCGCGGAGGTCTCCATCGACGGTGAAGAAGCGTTGTATCTATTCAGATTCCCATGCGACTTCGTCGTTGCAATCAAACAGCGAACGAACTTCCACAGCCGCAGGTTTGCGTCGCATTGGGGTTGGTGAAGTTGAAGCCACCACCAATCAGTGCGGTGCTGAAGTCCAACTGCATCCCATAGATGTAAAGCAGGCTCTTGGGATCACAGATCACACGGAATCCTTGGCCATCGGATGATTCGTAGTCGTAGCTTTCGTCGTCATCCAGGGTGTCGGAGGCAGGCACGAAATCCATCGTGTAGCTCATACCGCTGCAGCCACCGGAGCGCACCCCGACACGCAGCACCTGATTGGTTCCTTGCTCTCCGCAGAGCTTTGCCAGCTGTTGCATCGCCGGTTCTGTAATCAAAATCCCCTTGCCGTCTTTGGCGGTATGGGCCGGCATCGGGGTGGTTGTGGTGGTCATCGTTGCCGCGTGCTCGACCCCCACTCTATGGAGGTTCATACATAGAGTCGACTGAGTTGAACGTCTCAAGGTGCGGGTCGCGATTGTCGGTTCCGGTCTCGCTGGCCTTACCGCTGCGGTAGATCTTGTTGATGCGGGCCATGAGGTGAACCTCTACGAGGCACGTCCTTTTATGGGCGGCAAGGTGGGTAGCTGGGAAGACCCCGATGGCAATCACATCGAAATGGGGCTCCACGTCTTCTTCTTCAACTACGCCAATCTCTTCGCCTTAATGAAAAAGGTGGGGGCCTTCGAAAATCTGTTGCCGAAGGATCACACCCATTTGTTCGTCAATGAGGGGGGAGACTTGCGGGAGCTCGATTTTCGCTTCCCGATTGGTGCCCCGTTCAATGGTTTGAAGGCGTTTTTCACAACGCCGCAGCTCAGTTGGATCGACAAGCTGCGTAACGCTTTGGCGCTCGGCACCAGCCCAATCGTGCGTGGGTTGGTGGACTACGAGGGTGCAATGCGTACGATTCGCGCCCTGGATTCAGTCAGTTTCCAGGATTGGTTTGTAGGCCATGGCGGGAGTCCTGAGAGCATCCGACGCATGTGGAATCCGATTGCATACGCGCTGGGATTTATCGATTGCCAAGCGATTTCGGCCCGCTGCATGCTCACGATTTTCATGATGTTTGCTTCGAAAACCGAAGCATCGAAGTTGAATTTGCTCAAGGGGTCACCCCATCGCTGGCTCACGGGACCAATCCTTGATTACATCCAGGCCCGTGGCGCCAAATTGCACTTGCGTCATCGGGTGAAGGATGTTCTGTTCTCGGATGGTGAACATCCGGTTGTGACGGGTCTTCTGTTGGGAACACCGGACGGCGCAATCACTGTTGAGGCCGATACCTATTTGGCCGCATGTGATGTTCCGGGTATCCAGAAGCTGTTGCCTGACGCTTGGCGCAAATTCCCCCAATTTGAGGCGATTCACCAGCTTGAAGCCGTGCCAGTTGCCACCGTGCAGCTGCGTTACGACGGTTGGGTGACGGAACTCAAGGACGAGCATGAGAGTCAGCGTCGAGACCTCAAGAACCCCACCGGCTTAAACAACTTGCTTTATACGGCCGATGCGGATTTCAGCTGTTTTGCTGATCTCGCTCTTGCCAGTCCGGAGGATTACCGCAAAGAGGGGGAGGGCTCGCTTTTGCAGTGTGTCCTCACGCCGGGTGATCCTTGGATCCCGAAATCGGTGGACGAAATTGTTGCCCATACAGATCGCCAAGTGCGGGCTCTTTTCCCCTCAGCCCACAACCTCAAGCTCACCTGGAGCAACGTTGTGAAACTGGCCCAATCGCTCTATCGCGAGGCTCCGGGGATGGAGCCCTATCGCCCTGATCAGCGCACCCCTATCGGTAATTTCTTTTTGGCTGGTAGTTACACCAAACAGGACTACATCGATTCCATGGAAGGGGCCACGATGAGTGGCCATTTAGCGGCCGCTGCCATTCTCGACCAGCCCGTCAGGTTGGCCACAAACGCGGCGGTGGCCTAGATGGGACGCTGGCTAGAAAACACTGTCACAACGGAAGTTCAGGCCTCTGCAGACAAGGTTTGGGTGGTCTGGAGCGACCTTGAGGCGATGCCGAAGTGGATGCGATGGATCGAATCGGTGAAAACCCAAGAAGATGATCCTGATCTCACGGATTGGATCCTGGCTGCCCAGGGTTTTCGTTTCACCTGGAAAGCGCGAATTACCCAACGGGTAGAGGCGCAGCAGCTGCATTGGGCATCGGTGGGAGGTCTGCCCACCAAGGGTGCGGTGCGCTTTTATCCCCAAACTCCAGGCTGCACCGTTGTGAAGCTGAGTGTGAGTTACGAACTGCCCAGGGTCTTGGCACCGTTGATGGAGCCAAGCATCTTGGGAGGGATTGTGACGAAGGAGCTCCAGGCGAACCTTGACCGATTCCGTGATTTGGTGGAAGTCATCGACTAACGCACGCTTGATCCATTGCGTTGCATGGTTGTTGGTATCCCTAGGCCTCGTTTCCTGTGGGAACCAGCCGTCTATTCCCTCGGCGGTGGAACAAGGCGCCGCCTCTTTGTCCCTGCAATCCCAGGAAAGCGGTGCACCATCACCGGCACCGCCTTTGATGGCTGGCGCAACTGGTTTAAAACCACTCCCGACTGTTCAGCAAGTGCAGGGTGCGGTCCCATCGGGCCGTGCTGATCCCTTCAGTCCCTTGCCGGTTGCCACAACCGCAGCAAATCAGCCCGCATCTGGTGGTTCCCGTTTGTTGGGTGTCCTCACTGTTGGCATGGAAACGCGGGCGTTGTTCTCCTTCGGGACGAGTCGTGGTGAGATCTGTGTTGGTCCTCGCGGGCACTGTTCTCCAGACCATCCCCAGGTCTTGCCTGAGGGTTGGTCGGTATTAGCAATCGATGCTCAAAAAGGTTGTGTTCAGTTGGCGGAGAACGGCAAAGCTCAAGACTTGCTCTGTATCGCTTGAGTACAGGCGTTCACCAACCCCTCTAGGTCGTGCGGGTCTGCTTCTGCATCCACCCGGCCGAAGTGTTCATGGCAGCTGCGGCTGGTTTGAGGCCCGATCGACACCACGGCAACCCTGTTTAAATGTTGCCCCCATTCGCTTCCAAAGCGCTTCTCCATGAGTTGGGCGGTATGCGTTGCGGTTTTACCACTGGTGAAGGCGATCGCATCGACGGCACCATCGGCGAGGGCCATGGCGGCTGGTTCCGCAATCTGGTCTGGGCAGCGGGAGTCGTAGGCAGCAACTTCCACCACGCGCACCCCCGCTTCACCGAAAGCATCTGCCAAGACCGTTCTGCCGCCGTGCTGAACCCTGGGCAGAAGCATGGTTAACCCCCAGCCGGATACCGGGAAATGATCAATCAAACTTTCAGCAACAAAGCTGGGAGGCACGAAATCGGCAGGGGCGCCCAGCTCCTCTAGAAGCCTTGCTGTTTTACGTCCAACGGCAGCAATTTTTAGGCTTCTCGGCAGCCGGCACAGGCTGCGCTGCTGTCGTTGAAGTCGTTGTTCAACGGCCAGAACACCATTGGCACTAGAGAACACCAGCCAATGAAAGTTGTCGAGGTCAGCCAATGCGTCGTCCAGCGGCCCCCAGTTGTCTGGCGGAACAATCACCAAAGCAGGTAGGTCCAGAACTTTGGCACCCTTGGCCTCCAGGAGTTCTCTGGCTTCTCCTTGCTGCTCGGCCGCGCGGGTGACGACCACGGTGCGGTGTTGCAATGGCTGGTCCGATCTTGAGGCGGGGAGGCTCACGTCACCAGCTCCGCATCAAGTTTCACGATTCCTTGAACGTTGTCGCGCAGTTGGCGGGCCTCATCGGTACGACCTTGGGCCGCCAAAAGTTCAATCGCTTTGCGAAAGCCATTGCGGGCGGCTTCGATATCACCGCCGAGCAATCTGGCTACGGCATGGTTTTGATGGCATGCGGCGTTGTTTGGATCCAAGGAAAGGGAACGGCCATAGGCATCGAGGGCCGAGGCGATTTCGCCTTTTTTGCGGAGCATCAAGCCAAGGTTGTACCAACCCAAGGCCACTTCCGGTGCCCGTTGCGTGGCGGTTTGCGTGAGTTGGATGGCCTCGTCGAGTTGGTCCTGTTCCATTAAGCGCGCCGCCAGGTTGAGGCGAGCGCCAAGGGTGATGCGGGTGTCCAGCGGGATGTCCAAGGCTTGGCGATAGGACGCCATGGCCTCGTCTGGGTCGGACTCGGTGAGCGCTAAACCGAGATGCAGGAGCAATTCATATCGTTCGCTGCTCTGGGCGGTTGAGCCTTCAAGGCCTTGTCGCAAGAGCGGAATGGCCTCTGTCGCGCGGCCTTCGCTGATCAAGAGACCCCCGAGCTTCGCGCTTGCGTAGGGGTCGCCAGGGTGTCGTTTGAGGTCGCTCTCCATGGCCTCACGCAGTTGATCGGCTTTGTCGGAGCCAGCGAGAAGTTCAGGCCTGTAACCGTCATGAAGGATGGCGGGCTCACTGCAATTCGCGATGCGCCAATGAGGCTCTGAGGTGAGGATCGCCTGAACGCTCTCATCAATCATCGAGTGATAGGGGCGACTCCACTGGATGCTGGGATGACGGCGAAACAACCGACTGACGCTGGAATAAGGAGCCATGGCCGCCCCGATTTCATAGCGAAGCAGGTTGATCACGAGCACATCGGGCTGGGCCATCAGGGCTTTCAAAGACGGAACCACCTCAGGCCGAAGTTGTTCATCTGCATCCAGCACCAGCACCCAATCGCCTTTGAGATATTGCAGAGCATGGTTCCGGGCAGGGGCAAAATCTCCAGGCCATTCCATCTGCTCGACGCGGGCCCCGGCTTGTTCGGCGACGGCCACGGTGGCGTCAACGGAACCGGTGTCGATGACCACCATTTCATCGGCGAATCCCTTCACGGAGGCCAAGCAGGTTGCCAGTCGTGCTTCCTCGTTGCGCACGATCATGGAAAGGCTAAGCATCAGTTGCGGCCGTTGGATCGGCAGAGGTTAAGGCGCCTAGTCGGTGAAATCAGCCTGACCGGATGTGGTGTGTGAGCGGTTCAGCAGACTCGTCAGCACTTGTCGTTGTGCTTCCGGCATTTGTCCTGGGCTGTAGGCAGCTGGTATATCGGGCTTCAGGACGGTTTTCAACTCATCCCACACGTAGGGACTGCCATAGACCACAAGACCTGCCAGTCGATGCAGCCTTTGCAGCTGCTGCACGGCTGACGACCATGGCTCGATGCTGTCTTGCGTCCCGCGAAAAGGATTGCCTCGAATAAACAGTTGAAGCAGCACCGGACCCTCCCCAAGGCGATCCAAAGCCAGAGGGGAATCCTGTTGTGGTTGCCAGGGGGAGATGCCTCGGTTGTGGATGACCACACTTTTGAATCCTTGAAGTTCAGGGAGGCGAAGCGATGGTGCTGTGCCACTGAGAGAAGCGCAAGGAAACAGTCCATCCACCCGAATCAGATTGATGCCTTGGCTGCTGTTGATGCCGGTGCTGGGTTGTAAATGAAGGCAGGCAGCGACGAGCTCCTGTTCCAGCGTCCGCTCGGGCTCTGATGGGATTGGGGTGTCCTGCGATGGATCGCGGGGATGTTGCTGTTGGATCTGCCTTAGCGCCTGATGCCGCCGCCTTAAGGAATCCTCCAGACGTTGTTTGGGCAGCCGGCCGCTGCGGAAGCCATCACACAAACCGTTAATCGCTGCATCGGCATCGGCTGGCATCAAAATCAGATCAGCTCCGGCTTCAAAGGCCAACACCGCCGCCTCAGCAGCTCCATGGCGCTTGGTGATGGCTTCCATGACCAGGGCGTCGGTTACCACCAAGCCGTCAAAGCACAACTCCTTCCTCAACAGGTTGGTCAGAACTGTTTTTGAGAGCGTTGCGGGATGGTCTTGATCCAGTTCTGGAAGCAGTAGGTGGGCTGTCATCACGCTGTCGACCCCAGCGGCGATCACCTCCCGAAAGGGCGGGAGTTCAATTTCCGCCAATCGCTCTCGGCTATGGGGCAGGACAGGTAGGTCTAAATGAGAGTCGCTACTGGTGTCCCCGTGACCTGGAAAGTGTTTGGCACAACCCAACACACCCGTTTGGCTGAGTCCACATTGGAATGCAGCAGCAAGTGCACCTGCCGTGGCGGCCTCTTCGCCCCAAGCCCGCACATTGATCACCGGATTGGCGGGGTTGTTATTGACGTCGCAAACGGGTCCAAGCACCCAGTTCAGCCCGCATCGGCGCGCTTGGTCACCAGTACAACGGCCATAGCGCTCGGCTAAGTCCAACGCCCGCTGAGGCGCGTGCTGATACAACCGGCCGAGGGCTAAAGGAGGAACGAGCCAGCTTGCTCCTTCAAAGCGTTGGCCAACGCCCTCTTCAACATCCGCACAGAGCAAGAGAGGTTGATCACTCCAGCGCTCCAACATCTCGGTGCGCTGCTGTAATTCCACAGCGCTTCCCCCTAAAAGGATCACGCCCCCAACGCCCAGCTGCAGGAGACGTTCCAGGTCTGCGTTGTTCAGTTCCCATCGGGGGTAGCGACGTTGTTGATCAGCGAGGTGGCCACTAGCTCGGACCACGATCAACTCAGCGACCTGTCGCTGCAATCGATCAGTCGGGCTGTAGCTCATCGCTTCCCAGGGGGATTTCACCGCGTTCTTGGCGTTGATCTTCGAGTTGGTTCAGGAGCCCAAGGACGGACGTTCCCTTCTCGAGGCCGCGGTCCAGTTGAAATTTCACCTCGGGTGCGCGACGCATTTGCAGTCGACGTCCCAGTTCACCCCTTAAATAACCGCTAGCTGCTTCCAGCCCTTCCATCACTGCATTTTGGTCGCTTGGATCACCAAAAATGCTCACGTAAATTTTGCAGTGTTGAAGATCTCCCGCTACTTCCACGGATGTGATGCTCACCATGCCCTTGTGCACCCGTTCATCGCGGATGCCATTGATCAATAGTTCGCTGGTTTCTTTGCGAATGAGGGCTGCGACCCGCTCAACCCGACGCCCCTGAGCCATTACGCCATTGGTACTCCGTTCACCATGGCACGGAGCACCAACGAGAGGCTGATCAAACCACTGATGAGTGCACCGATCATGGCCACTGCTGTCACCGGATTGCTGCGCCGCTGGGCGAGGGGTTCTGCCACAGAGTTCATCACCCCGAGCGTGAAGGTCACCAAATAACGCGGATAACGGGTGACATTGAGGAAAAACTCTTTCATATCCAGTTACTGCAGTGGTTTTTGGCTGGTTTGAAGGACTTAGACATTTCTTGGACAACCGTCACGGCGCTCGATACAGATTGCGCTAGTGCGATTGACAGGAAAGCACTTATCTAGAGTGAATTTAGGCACGTCTGGCTTGAAAGACCATGCGGGGGTTTCCTCGAAACTCCAAAAGCATGAGTGCCAACAGGATTGGTACTGGCTTACTAGCCACGGCCTGTGGAAAGCCTGGGACAAACCGTTTTGTCAGCAAGTCGTGGGGTCGGAAAGCTTCATCCAGGATCTTGCAACCAAGGAGTCAAAGCTCTTTCATCGCGATGACAAAAGTTGGAGCAGATTGCTCTGAATTCACCAACCAGCTACTGCTGTTGTTGTATTCGTTGCTGTCTTTGATGGGTAATAGCCCTTCTCTGCATTATCAAGAAGCCATATAGAGGCGCAAGCAATAGCAGCAAATAGAACACGGAGCACTAGATGTGGTGCATGTCTTACACCACACCCTAGCAATGACACTACATAGCGCAAGTTTCAACAAGAGGCACAGAGCAGCTCTGGAAATACTCAAGGCTGTGGGCTGGCTTCGGATAGAGGCTGCTGGGGGGTATGGGGGTGCTTTGAGTTCCTGCGTGTCCGTCAAAGGAGTTCGTAAATTTGTGCTGGAGCTCTCTACTGACTCGAAGAATCATGGACGACTGCTGATCGCATCAACGGATGGCATCGGCCAAAACGCACAACAGGTTATTGATAGGCAGGAGAAGTGAACTGGAAGAAGCGAAGAAGAAAGGGAGAGGATTTAGAAAGATCTGCAAATCTTCCGTTCTCATGTTGCGTCGCTCTGACAACACCTCTCACCCAAAAGAGTTATAAGACATAAAGAGAAGTTAAAGCTACTGATGGAGTAATTATTTTTGTCAATTATCGATTCTTCATTGAATGTGTAACTCTTTACGAGAGGTATGAAGAAAGGCATTCAAAGAAGTAGTTCTATTGCTGGCTGACATCACTTAGTCCGAATCAGGCTTGTAGGGGTAGAGATGCGGAACGGAGCAATCGATCTTTTCTGTGGGTTGAGCGGTGTGCAGGTGTGAGAGCTTTTGCAGTGAATCCGCTTGTTGGCTGCTTGGAGGACATTCAGTCGGATTGGGGATGTGTTCTTGAGCGCCTGATGGAAGATTTCGGATATTCCCAGATAGGTGCCAATGTCTGTTGAGGTTGGCGGGTGGCTCGTCCTTATGAATTACGTCGGCGTGTGTCTTAGTGCGTGGGTCAGTCATCCGATAGCTCACTCTTGCGTTAGGGCCAGTTTTTGAAGTCGATTAAAGGTTGAGTGCGCTTGACAACTGCTTATTGAGAAATCTTTTTACTGAAAGGCTTATCAAGCATTAGATAGGTGCAGCTTGCGTTCAATCTTCTCAACCTTCCTCAATATCTTCTGCGCTTTCTTTCTGCTTAAACAGGTAACAGCCTGTCGTTCAAGTTTACGCAACTTGGCGTGTGGGTTGTGGTGTTTCATCAGTAGTAAACAGTCAGCTTGCGGTCGTAATGATTAGATGCTTGGTCTAATCATTAATTTGTAGGTGCCGCTGTGCCTTCCAAGTTGAATAGCGGTGTAATTGATTAAAGGAATTTAAGTAGGGCTGGAAAGCGCCATTGGGACGGGCGGGCATGAGCGCCATTTCCATTTCTTCTTACATCGCTCAGAATCCCCCGTATTCAGGGCATCAGATGAGCTTTCTACAGGCTTTAAAAGAATAAGAGCCTGCCTTTCCGCCTCGGCTTTTATCATCATGCCTATGAACATTGAAAGTACTAGCAATAGAATGAGGCCTATGACATACGCAATAATTGTCTCATTGACTGGCGAAGATTCACTCATTTTAAATGCAGCCAGGTGCGAAATGCTTAAAGAGAAGCAAGTGGAGACTACATCACATTTTTAAGCAAATTGTCGTTATCATCAATCATTTTATTTCTACACATTTGTTTGTATCAATCGTTGCGACATTTGAAGCCATGCCAATAGCTGGTTGAACATGTATCGAGGCTTAAGAGCATTAACTGTGTCACCGTCTAATTGAATTAGGCATTGGTAAATGCTCCCCACTAATTTCAAGGCGTCTGCAAGTCGCGCTAGAGCGTCTTCAGAGACGATGTAAGTGAAGCCTCCCTAATCCTGTCCAGCGCACTATCCATGTCCCTAGCAAGGACTCTGATTCAGTCGTGGATCTTGACTAGTGGTTTGTCCCATCGCTGGAAGGCTGTCTTCAATAAACTCCCGCATGGTGCCGGCGAGCTCTCGTTTCTGATAGCTACTCTGCCGAGCCTATGGAACCCTCGGTGATGATTGAGCTCCACCAATTTCGCCATTCTGCTTTCTGCCTGAAGGTTCGGATGGTGCTTCAAGCCAAAGGGCTCAGCTATCGCACCGTTGATGTCACTCCGGGGCTTGGCCAGGTTGCTGTCTTTCGAATGTCTGGCCAGCGACAGGTTCCTGTTCTGGTGGATGGCGATGTTGTGTTGGCCGATTCGTCTGCGATTGCTCGACACCTTGAACAACGGGAACCCAGTCCATTACTGATCCCTAAAGATGCTCGTCAGGCAGCTCAGGTGCAAATCATTGAGGACTGGGCGGATACAACATTGGCGTCAGCCGGGCGTTCCGCCCTTGTCCAGGCGGCTGCCATAGATCCTTCTCTGCGTGTTGCGCTTCTCCCAGATGATCTCCCTGATCCTGTCCGCACGGTGATGGGTGCCATCCCTGGTGGTTGGGTCGGCAGCGTTACTGAATTGGTCAATCAGAGCGATCGTGCGGATTTGCTCACCAGCCTTGAACAGTTGTCAGCATCCGTTCAACAAAGTCCATGGCTGGTGGGAGAAGCCATGTCCATGGCCGACTTATCCGTGGCTGCTCAACTTTCGCTGTTGAACTTTCCATCGTCTGCGGGTGCTGCTTTGGCAGGGAAGGGTGTTCCTGGCCTGAGCGATCACCCCAAACTTCAGGCTCTTTTCCATTGGCGGGACCAACTCGAGCTCAAGTTGATGGAGCGGACCCTGGAAGAGGTGTGAAGCGCAGCCGGTAATGGTGGCTGCTTTGGATTGTGACGCGCAACTGCTCTCCTGGCGGGGGGTAGACCCCTTGCCATTGCTCGGCACAGATGTCTGAACCGCAGCGTTGATATCGGCTAAGGGTTTCCACCTGACTCAACCTTGGTGGTCCGGGTGCGTGGAGAATTTGGAGGACCAATTCATCGGCTAAAAAAGTGTCGGCTTTGGGAGAGAGTTGCCGGCGGCCGGTCACGGTTGTTTCGAGTTGTCGATCGCCCGTGAGCTGAGCCATCTGACGATTGGATGACCTGGGGTCGTCTTCGACGCGCAGCAGCTGTTCGCCGAGCAGGGCCCGACCGATGGCATTGGCGTTAAAGGCGCGATCACCTACGAGTCTGTTTTGGCGGTCCGGAACAAAACGCGCCTCGTGGGTGATGCCGGGCTGGTCGAGGGCATCGAGGTCGACACTGTCCACCTTCCATCGACCCTTGAACCACTCTGGATAGATCAGGTCATCACGGCTGGAGGGGCGGGTGAGCGGAGCCGGCAGCGTCCAGTTGGGCCAAAGCTCCATCCTTTGCTCCAAAGGCGAAGCCCATGCGGGGGATCCACCGAGCAGGATGGAGAAACCGATCAGAAGCGCAAGCAAGTTACGGCCCATGTCTGATCCTTTGATTCGTGCTTGTGACGACTATGTGGTGTTGGAGCCCGGCAAGCCAGAACAGCTGCTCGACGTCGCAGGCACCTTGGCATGGCTGAGTCGCTGGTTGCAGACGATGGATCAGTTGCCAGCAGACTTGGCTGAGCAACCGGGCGTCGAGGCAGCTGCCCAGCGATTGCTCGATACAGCCTGTGATTTGGAACTGAGTCCGGGAGTCACGATTCAGTGGTTTGCGGTTCGATTGGAGCCTCCCTCGTCTCTGTCGTCGTCCTCGTGAATCAACGTTCGCGTTGTTGGGTCGGGTCTTGGATGAGCGTCGGGAGGAGCTGCAGGATGCCATCCGCGACGGCATCCGGTGTTTCGTCGTTGATCACCACCGTGAGATCAGCTTCGCCATAAAGAGGGCGTCTTTGCTGAAGGAGGTTCTCTAAGGCTGCTTCGGGGTCTGGTTGTTGCAGGAGTGGTCTTTGGGTTGAGTCGTTCCGCAAGCGTTCAATGAGCTTGGCCTGATCCACATCCAGCCAAACGACGATGCCGCTGTGTAGTTGTCCCCAGTTTTCTGGTTTGGTCACCACTCCACCGCCTGTGGCCACCACCAAGGAATGGCGCTGACTGATCGCATTGAGCACTTGGCTTTCGATCAAGCGAAAGCCTTCTTCCCCATCCCGTTTAAAAATCTCTGGAATCGTGCAGCCGGCCACCTGTTCGATCACAGCATCTGCATCGACAAATCCATACCCCAGTCGTTTCGCGAGCGGGCGTCCAGTACTTGTTTTTCCGCTCCCCATCATTCCGATGAGGTAGAGGCTGCGTCCGCCTAAGCGCTCTTTGAGGGAAAAAATGGGATCTGCCATCACTCGAAATTGCCGATAGCTCATTAGGATGCTCCCCGGCCGGAATGTCACATGACTGAAACGAAGTCGATTGCCCGGCACGGCCAGGGTCGTTCTTGCGTCATTACGCGACGAGCCTGTTTTAGTGCAAGTCATCGCTACTGGTTACCGGAGCTATCCGCAGACGACAATGCTGCTCGCTTTGGTCCCTGTAGTTTCGCGCCAGGTCATGGTCACAACTATGAGTTGATCGTTTCAATGGCGGGCGACTTGGATGCCGATGGCATGGTGTTAAATCTCTCTGAGGTGAAACATGCGATCCGTTCCCAGGTCACTGGTCAGCTCGATTTCCGCTTTTTGAACGAAGCTTGGCCGGAGTTTGATGTGTCCCGTTCGGAGGGTTGCCTCCCAACCACTGAGGCACTGGTTCGAACGATCTGGCATCGCCTTCGACCCCACCTTCCAATCACGGCCTTACGCCTCTACGAACAACCGGGCCTCTGGGCCGACTATCTCGGAGATCCCATGGATGCATTCCTCACCATTCGTACCCACTTCGCTGCAGCCCACCGCTTGGCTCGTCCGGAGTTGAGTCAGGAAGAAAACGAGCAGATTTACGGCAAGTGCGCGAGGCCTCACGGCCATGGCCACAATTATTTGGTGGACATCACCGTTCGTGGAAGCATCGACCCACGCACGGGAATGGTTTGCGATTTGTCGGCCCTGCAACGGTTGGTTGATGATCTGGTTGTTGAACCCTTTGACCACACCTTCCTGAACAAGGACGTGCCGTTTTTTGCTGAGTGCGTTCCCACCGCGGAAAATATTGCTCTGCATCTGTCTCTTATACACATCTCCGAGCCCACGAGACTAAGGCGAATCTAGTATGCCGTCTTCTGCTTGAAA
>CAXDNN010000017.1:0-23764 GCA_963990675.1 uncultured Synechococcus sp. | reverse complement strand
GACCACCGAGATCTACACCTAAGCCTTCGTCGGCAGCGTCAGATGTGTATAAGAGACAGATGCCAAACCATGCCCCCCGAGTGGTGACGGCCACGAATTGTTGAGTCTGATTTTTCGTGAGTGGCAACCAAGGCACCACCCTTGGAGAGGTGTCCACGGGTTTCGAGTTTTTTTTGGGCTGGCGTGGGGGTAAGCCCTGAGCAGCGCGGCGACGAGCTTCTCCCATTCACGGTTTTGATGATGGTTGGAGGTTAAAGACTGAAGCCGTTGTTAGCTCAATTCAGACGACTCTTTAATCCGGGAGTAGCCGTTGCAATGGTCTCCATGGCTCCAGTTGCTTCAGCACTTGATCACCCCAAGATCGACCGCGAAGCCGTCCATCAAGGATGGCCAAGCGGCCACCAGCCCTGCGGAGTGGAGCGATGGCGCCGGGTATCAGGCTGAGGGCTTCGGGCAAGAGCAATGTGCGAAACCAGTCTTCGCCGCGTCGCTTTAGCCGTTCAACACGCGACGCAGTAAGCGGTGAACTAAGGCTCGCGATTGGTAGAAGCGCCACGATCAACTGTTCTGGGGCAGGAACTTGTTCGTGATGTTGCAGCCACCAATCCCAATGGGCGCTGATCACTCCATTGCTTTCTGGAGCTGTGGATTCTTCAACAACTCGCCGCCCGAACTCTGCTGCGAGGGCACTGGTGAGTTGTCGTCGTAATTGCTTGTCGTCGACCAGAACAATGGTGAGACCAGTGCGGCCCAGGATTAAGCGGCGACTTTGTTCAAGCAGGTGCTGGGCATAAACCTCTGTATTGGGTAGTGGCTGCCGGCGTGGGGCGTAAAGCGGTAAGGGTTCTTCCAGCTCTTGCTCCCGCAAGGTGGCTGTCACCGTGATTGAGATCTTCGCTTGATTGAGTTCGTGCTCGATTCGAGAGCATTCCCCCGATTCGCTCAGCATTAAAACTGGACGGTTTTTGATCAAGCCGTCGAGCCACTGCAGGGGCTCTAAAGGTCCGAGCTGCCAAGTCCACTGCAGGAGACGATGGTCGAGTTCTGCCCACTGAGCCCATTGGACAGGATCTGTTGCGAGCAGGGCTGTCCAGGGCTCTGGGCAAGGCTGGATGAGGTGCAAAAGATCCCGTAGTGATTGGCAGGCTCCGCCTTGCAGACGGACGCAATCGTCGGCCCTCGCTGCTTCTTGGAACACCTGTCGACTGAGTCGTTCATGCAGATCAAGCAGGGCCTGGTCCATGGCCGGATGTGCATGGCGTAGTCGTTCCCAATCGTTGTGATCAATTCGAATCGCCAGACTTCGACGTAGGCGATCACTGAGTTGATCTGCATCGGGAATGAGCAACTGCCGCTCACCCAAAAGATTCTGTTGATGGACGGCAATCAGTTCATCGGTATCCAGAATCCAAAGCTGTTGGCCGGGTGGAGGTGTGAGCCCTTGCCAGCAGGGCAATCGCAATCCTTGCTCTTTGAGGCGGGGAAGTTCGAGTTGTAAGAGCCATTTTCGCTGGGTCGGCGTCAAAACAATGGCTGCAGCACCTGGGTTCAGGCATAAGGGCACCAACACACCCAGCCACCAGCGTTCCCCGCTGCTTGGGGGAAGTTGCAACAGCGTGGTGTCGCGTCGCCGCAAACTTCGTCCCACCAGACGACTCAGCGTTAAATGATGGGGCCAGTCGGATTCTTCCTGCCTCAGCAGGGTCTTAAGCCGGTGGTGGGCCTGGGCTTCCAGCATTGGGAAACCATAAACAGCGTTGTTGCGCTGAATGGCTCATTGCGAGCCATCGATCAACATGGCGTTACGAGAGAACGGGCCTGATGGCGAGGGAAACAAAACGCGTCGGCATCGTTGGACTCGGGCTCATCGGCGGATCGTTGGGCTTGGATCTGCAGGCTGATGGTTGGGTTGTGCAGGGATTAGTCCATCGTTCCGTCACAGCTGAACGGGCGATAGAGCGCGGTTTGGTGTCGGAAGTAAGTACAGATCCAGGCTGTTTGTCCGATTGTGACTTGGTGATTTTGGCGTTGCCGATTCCCCTTCTGTTGCAGCCCGATCCCTCGTTGCTTCAGGCGTTGCCGGCGGAGGCGGTGATTACTGATGTGGGATCGGTGAAACAGCCAGTCCTGGAGGCCTGGCGAGAACGTCATCCCCGCTTTGTGGCCAGTCATCCAATGGCCGGAACGGCGTTGTCGGGTGTCGAGTCAGGGATCAAAGGGTTATTTCGAGGTCGTCCTTGGATTGCTACCCCAGAACCAAGAACGGATGCATCGGCCTTAGCGATGGTTCAGTCCTTAGCCCTCAGCCTGGGGAGTCATTGGCTGACCGCTGCCGCTGCACACCATGACCAGGCGGTGGCTCTGATCTCCCATACGCCCGTTTTGGTGAGCGCGGCACTGTTACGTGCTGTTGGTGATGAGCGTGATCCAGAGATTCGACGATTAGCGCTTGCGTTGGCGTCCAGTGGATTTGCCGATACCACGAGGGTTGGTGGTGGAAATCCCGATCTCGGTGTGGCGATGGCTTCTACCAATCGTGAGGCGGTGCTTCGGAGCCTCGCGGCGTATCGATGGAGTCTGGAACAGCTCGAGGATGCTGTGCTGCAGGAGAACTGGCCTCAACTGCAGATCGAATTGCAGAGAACCCAGGCTTTGCGACCGGGATTCCTGGATACACCCTGATGGCGTCAACGATTGAAACTCAGCTGAAGGCCTCGACGCTCCATCAGCTGCCTGCAGGCATTCAGTGCGGAGAGGGTTACACCAGCTGTGCCTTCTCCGGGGTACAGACTGTCGCCGCATAACCACAGTCCTGGCAACGGAGTGCGGCCTGCAAGACCAAAGGGGCCGAATCGGCTTGGGTGCTGTCCGAGGCCACCCACCATGCCGCGGGGCCGGCCGGTCCAGCCTGCGAAGCCGCGCGGTGTGGCCAACTCCGTATGGAGCCAATCGTTGTCGCTGAGGCCGAGCCACGTGTTGAGTTCATGTTTCATCGTTTTCAGCTGTTCTGTTTTTCGGCTTTGGTAATCGGGTTCTTCGAGCGCGCACCAGTCGGCCGTTGGTGTGAACACGCTCGCAATCAAGGTGGCTTGCCCTAGGGGGGCGCGTCCATCGCCTTCTCGGCTGATCGAAACAAACAAAGATCCAGGTTTCCCGCTGCCCTGTTGGAGGCCCAGCTGAAGATGGCCTGGACAGTCGATGGGCAGTGCCCTTCGCTGCACGACGCCGTACAGCACAAGGGCTCCACTCGGTTCAGGGAGGGTTGTCAGCCGTTGCTGGTAACGATCGGGTATTGCGTCTGCTGGCAACAGATCCACCAAACATTGCGGTGGGAGGCTGCAGATCACGTCACTGGCATGCCAGTCCTGCGCTTGCGCGTCAGCCCCTGTGGTTGAGACGGTCCATCCTTCAGCTGAAGGATGCATCGCACTTACACGATGACGGAGTCGGATCTCCCCCCCAGCAGCTTCGATGGCCTGTGAGAGCTGCTCACTTAGCACTTGCATTGACCCCTGAAGATGCCAAAGCCCGAGTGGGGCTTGAGCCATTTGCAGAACGGTGGCGCCGTAGAGAGCTGCCGTGCGATCGGCTGGCTCCTGCGAGTAGAGCTTGAGTTGTAGATCTAAAAAACGACGCAATCGCTTGTCGTTTTGGCAGCCACAGAGTTGCAGGAGATTGGCGATCGAGAACGTTGTAAAGAGTCCTGAGGCCAAGGTCGCCGGTCGTAAGGCTGCGACCAGCGTGCTGAGATCCCACCAAGATCTTGGCGTGACGACTGGGTCACGCCCGGCGAATGCCCAGTTGCTGGTGTGTAGAAGCTCGCAGAGTTGCCAAAAGTACTCGCTGCCAGGGAATTGACGAATCCGTTCCTCAGCCCATTGCGTTGGGTCGTGCCAAAGGCTGATGGGTTCTGAACCGTCGCCAAGGTCGACGACACAGCCTGGATTGAGAAGGCTCGCTTTGGGTAGAGCCAACCCCAGATGCTGGAGAACACTGGCGTGACTGCCTCCGGGTTCGAGGCCTGCCACTTGGGTGGCTCCCACATCGAAAATCCATGGGCCGCGACGGAAGGTGCCGGCACACCCCCCTACTTGTCGATGGGCTTCAAATAGGGTCACCGCAATCCCGTCGTTGGCGAGTAGGGCGGCTGCGGTGAGGCCTGCGATGCCACCACCGATCACAATCACGCGGTGTTTCGTCAAGACCGTCTTCTGGTTGGGGGCATGCTGGCAACTACAACGGCAGCTTGAGGATGGATCGCGGTCTGCGGGACGATCTCGTCGCGGCGGATGGGCCTCTGGCGGGATCCAAGCTCGCCGATGTCTCGTCGGTGGGAGGGGGGTGTATTCATCAGGCCTGGCAGCTCAGGCTTCGTGATGGCCGTCAGTTATTCGCCAAAACGGGCTCCGCGAATGCCTTCCCTTTTTTTGAAGTGGAGGCTGACGCGTTGACGGCTCTCGGTCGGTATGCCGATTCAGACCTCCTCGTTGTTCCTCAGCCTTTGGCCTTGGTTCAGTTGCTCCATGGTGCTGTTTTACTGCTGCCTTGGTTGCCGTTGGGAGGAGGGGATCAGCAGTCTCTTGGTCGTGGTTTAGCTCTGCTGCATCAAGCTTCCCGCGATCAGAACCCTGAGCGTTTTGGATGGCACCGAGATGGATATATCGGGGCTGGGTTGCAGCCGGGGGGGTGGCGGTTGCGTTGGGGCGATGCCTTCGTCGATCTACGCCTACGACCGCAACTCAAACTGTTCAGCCGTTCGGGAATGAATGCTGCTGAGATTGAGGCCTTTTTACAGGGAGTGGCGGATCGACTCAATCAGCGAGAAGTTGTCCCGGCCTTGGTCCATGGTGATCTTTGGGGTGGCAACGCCAGCCCATTGATGGATGGCCGCGGCACGATCTACGACCCAGCAGCCTGGTGGGCTGATGCGGAGGTTGATCTGGCGATGACGCGCCTGTTTGGTGGCTTTGGACAGTGCTTTTACCGTTCCTATGACGCCGTTACTCCCCCGCTGCCTGGGGCCAATGAGCGCTTGGAGATCTACAACCTTTATCACCTGTTGAACCACGCCAACTTGTTTGGAGGCGGTTATGTCGATCAAAGCCGGGCCAGTCTTCAACGACTAGCCCGGCAAATGACTTCGTAATCAGTTAAGGATGCAATTAACCCAAATATTCCTGACGGATGGTTTGAACGCGTTGGAGAAGAGCACTGCGCTTGTCGCTGGTGGCAAGGTTCTTCCAACTCCATTGGCCGACAACGACAACGCCCAACAGTTCAAGCAAACCGGGCACAACCGGTAGCAGATTGATGGTGTCGAGGATCCCTTTAATCAGAATCTGGGCAACGATAACCGCGGCAAAAATTCCGACGATTTTGCCGATCCGCCCCATCTGATTCCAGTCGACCTGATCGAGGGTCTGATTCACCTTCCCCAGCACATCGCTGTAGCGATCAGCAAATGAGGCCGCGTCTTCACTGGATGATTCGGTTGCGCCGACGTTGGGTGTCCAGGTTGTGCTGGTGGCGTCATCCTTCACGTCGGTGGTGGCGTCACTCATGGGGTCGGTGGAATTCTTAACTGATTCAGTCGAGCGTATCGGTGTGGAGCCTTTTGTGCCATCACTCTTAGGCTTCGATCTCCAATGCCTCACGGTTCTCGAACATTCATTGCTGGCAGTAGCGCCCGAAGAGGGATGCTGTTTGCTCCTCGGGAGAGGTTTGAGAACCCCACGGCTGAGGCTCGTAACCCTTTGGCCTGCCTGCAATGCATGGGGCCAATCAGATTGGTTCCTGAATGTTTCAGGAGATCGTGAGACCCGGTTTGCGTTGGATCCCAGGGAACAAATCGCAGCACAGCGTTGGGCCAGGTTGCATGGGTTGGAGGTCTTGGGTGTATGCCATTCCCACCCCAACTCAGCACCAGACCCCTCGACTTGGGATTGTGATTGGGCAGAACCCAATCGACTGATGTTGATTTTGTCTGGCAAGCGAGAGCTGCGTGCCTGGTGGTTGGGTGCTGATCGAGTGCCCTTCGAAATCCCGATTGAGGTCTGGGAAAATCACATCCATGCAGCCAAGTCATCCCACCCCACATCAGATCCTGTCCTCTGATGAGCGGGGGCGCTACGCCCGACACCTCATTCTTCCGGAAGTCGGACTTTCTGGTCAGGAGCGGCTCAAGGCGGCATCAGTGCTCTGTGTTGGTGCAGGTGGCTTGGGCTCGCCTCTTCTCCTGTATCTGGCTGCAGCGGGGGTCGGCCGTCTTGGCATCGTGGATGGAGATGCTGTTGAGCTATCAAACCTGCAGCGTCAAGTGATTCATCGCTCTGATGCTGTGGGTCGGTCAAAGGCCAGGTCTGCCGCTGAGAGCCTTCATGCGCTCAACCCTCACTGTCAAATTGATGTGCACGACGTGATGGTTGATAGAAGCAACGTTATGGATCTGATCGCGGACTACGACGTTGTCTGCGACGGCACCGACAATTTCGCCAGTCGGTATCTCATTAATGACGCCTGTGTGCTTTCAGGCAAGCCATTGATTTATGGCTCTGTTCAACGCTTTGAAGGTCAGGTCACGGTTTTCAACTGCGACCCCGATAGTCCGAATTTCCGTGATTTGTTGCCTGTTCCCCCTTCTCCTGGTGCGATTCCTTCGTGCTCAGAGGCAGGGGTGATGGGTGTGATGCCGGGTTTGATTGGCCTACTTCAGGCCACTGAAACGATCAAGTTGATCACTGGAATTGGTCGTTGCCTCAATGGCCGTTTGCTGGTGGTGGATGCTCTGTCCATGCGCTTTCGAGAACTCACGCTGCGGCGTGATCCTGATCGCCCTGCGATCAAGGACTTGATTGACTACACGCAGTTCTGTGGTGCGGCCACAACAGATATGGATTCTTCTGCGATTGAGACCATCAGCGTGACTGAGCTCAAGGCTCTTCTCGATGGAGACGCTGGGGATTTGGCACTCGTTGATGTCCGCAACCCTGCTGAAGCAGAGGTTGTTGTGATTCCCTCGGCGGTGCTGATCCCACTCGCCACGATTGAGAGCGGAGAGGCGATTGAGCAAGTTCGCTCCCTTGCAGAGGGTCGCCGTCTTTTTGTGCACTGCAAGTTAGGGATGCGTTCGGCGAAAGCTGCTCAACTTCTTGCTGAGCATGGAATCACCGCGATCAATGTGGCCGGAGGAATCGATGCCTGGGCTCAAGAAGTGGATCCAACGTTGCCTCGTTACTAACGTTTAATTCCCTTTGCTCATTGATGATCAGATTGCAGTTTAGGTTTAATTGGTCTTAAAAAATGCTCTATTTTATTTTCACGTTGACAGAATGATGTGTTGTTGCGTGATTGAGTGATTTTAATTTAAATACTGTGCCTGGAAGGCGTAGTGCAGCAGTGGCTCAAGTATTTCTTCTGAAATTCAGTGATTTTTGTGAGTAAACCTGTCCAGGCCAAAAGCTTGTGTGGTTGCTGCGAAGACTGCCGCGTAAATGGTAATGGAACTAATTCTTAGCGTCTTTAGGTAAGCATTTAGTTGTAAAAATTTCGCTCTGCCGATGCAGCTTGAAATTGCGGTTATGGCAAACAGATCTGCCGATACTATCAGTGTTTCTATGGGGTGGTAGTTGTGGTTGACGATCTGTAGTTTATGGAACATGTGAAGTCAATCGTGAACTCCCTCGAGTTCTTTTCGCCTGCGTGAGGCATCGAAGAAACCTTGGAAGGAGCCAAACATAAAACGGTGGTTACAAGAAGTCCGTTAAAAAGAAGTTTTTTCCTCTTCGTGATTGCAAGAAATTAACTACTTCCTGCATTGGCTCAAAAAACTTTTTCGCACCTGTCTATTCCTAGCAATCAAATAGTATGGGAAATATCCAACCGATCCTGGATGAACTGCTCGTGGGATACTCCCATTCCTACAGCCTGTTGCTGCCAATATGTATAATGATTCATTGTAAGGCTGGCCTCTATGTCTTGGCTCACAGCAAAACAATACGGAATTATTGGTCTTGTTTCAATAATTAGCGTCTGGCTTCCTTTGTGGCTTAGTTCATCTGCTTTTTTGGGTGCTTTTATTGTAACAATAATTGTGGCTCCTCCCGTTTTTCTGGTTGTCTCCCTTTTCTGTATGACTCTCATGTATTTCAAAAGAGCTTCAAATAGTCATACGGACTGATTTGCTCTTGAGCTTGAAACTTCTCCATCTGTGAGGCAGCAGCCATGGAGAAAAGATTCTCTTCCTATGATTTTATTTTTTAACACCAGCCATAAATCGAGTCAAAATAAGTCTGCAAAAATCCCAAAAAATAATCTAAATATCTCGAGCCTTAGCATGGGTATAGGGACGCAGAAACTCTCCCAGTACGTCCCTCTTGACTTGCTTGTTTGGTTTTAAATAGGAATAACTTCAATCATATTTCCACGGCCGCATGGGCGTGCGGCGGCGGCCTGTATTTCGGTGGACTCGTTCTTTGTCCTTGAGAGCTACATCGCCAATTCCCAGGATTGATGGCTCTTCAGCAATAACGTCCTGCACCCGCGCTCATTTAGCGACGAGTGGTTCTTCAGCTG
Organism: uncultured Synechococcus sp.; assembly: GCA_963990675.1. GTDB lineage: Bacteria > Cyanobacteriota > Cyanobacteriia > PCC-6307 > Cyanobiaceae > Parasynechococcus. Next base: position 15,193 of record CAXDNN010000017.1, on the reverse strand, counting down.
TATTCGTATAAGCAAGGGCATAAAACTCCCCCATACCCCCTTTCTCTGCGATGTACTTAGCTAGCAGAGTGCCTTTGTATGAGTATCTTCTTCTCTTCTTGGCAAGGCAAATGCTGCACTTGCTTTTGTTTATGCAAACTAGTTTGAGTAGCCATACAAACCTTCGCGTCGATGCCTTTCTGTTATCAATAAGGGGGTGCTTGTTGAGAATATTGCCCTCGCGCAATTCGTCATCTTTTTGCGTGTTCAGCGCTGCTCTATACAAACTTCATACAAACTCGTAAAAAACGCTAATAATCCACCCCACGCTTGAGATCGACACCTTGTTCGGCGTAATGCTTGTGGCACACCATCTCAGAGTGGATGCTGGCGAGATCGAAGTATGCGGGCTGGTTCTTGCAGCGTCCTGTGATGATCACCTCGGTTTCAGCTGGCTTTCGTAGCAGCGTTTGCATAATCGGCTCCACCGGTAAAAGTTCGAGATCAACGGTGGGGTTGAGTTCATCCAAAATCACGGTTTTGTAGAGACCACTTGAAATGGCAGCCCGGGCAATTTCCCAGGCTCGTTCGGCTTCCACATAGTCGATGGGTTCCTGTTGCCCGCGCCAGACGATGGCATCACGGCCTGATCGCAGATGGTCGACCAAGTGGGGGTAGCTTTCACGAAGTGCCGCAATGGCGGCATCTTCGGTGTATCCCGTGCCCCCCTTCAGCCACTGAAGGATTAACACGCGATGGCTTTTGTCTTGGCTGATGCCTCGACCAATGGCCTGTAGTGCTTTGCCTAAGGCACTGGTCGACTTGCCTTTCCCTTCACCGGTGTAAATCTCGATCCCACTGTTAACGCTGAGGGGAATCACCCTGTCGCCCTCCATGCCCGGACGGCGGTGAGCACGCATTTCCGAGTGAAGATCGGCGCCCTGAACGAGAGCGGAAGGTGCGGCCCGTCCGGTCACGATGATTTCCATCCCATCCGGTCGGTTGTTCAGGGTTTGCACGACGTCATCGATATCCAGCAAGCCAAGCTCCAGCACTGGATTGAGTTCATCGAGTACCACCACGGAATAAAGGGCGCTGGCGATGGCTCCCTTGGCAATCACCCAGCCCCGTTGGGCTTCATCCCGATCGAAACGGGTGGCTTCATCAGCCGTGAAGTGGTCGGCTCTACCCGTCCTGAGATGGTCAATTAAGTGCGGGAATCCCTGTTGCAGGGCTTCGATGGCGGCATCTTCGTCGTAGGCCCGTCCGGGCCCTTTCAGAAAACGAAGCAGCAGCACACGGGTGCGACGTTGCTCGCAGATACCCAGGCCGATGGTTCGCAGTACGACGCCGAGTGCGGCTTGGCTTTTGCCCTTCCCTTCACCGTCGTAGATGTGCAGCTGACCATGGCTGCGTTCGCGGCTATCTGCGGCAGTGACAATGCCGATGCTTCGGGGCATGGTGCCGGCTCTTACCGTTGGAGCCTAACGACATCGCTCCATTTCATCTGCTGATGTTCCAGTTGCAGGAGTTATTGCCGAAAAAGCAGGAGCAGCAGCTAGCCGGCCTCCGCCAATGGATGGACGCATCGCCGTCGCTTTGCATCGCCTATTCAGGCGGGGTCGATAGCACTCTTGTTGCTGCGATTGCCTATGAGTGCAAAGGGGACTCTGCTGTCGCGGTGACGGGTGTGTCTCCGGCGTTAGCGCCGCACCTTCTGCAAGAAGCACGTCATCAGGCCGGTTGGATTGGGATCCGTCATCAGGAGCTGCCCACGGCTGAACTTGAGGATCCCGCTTACAGCAGCAATCCTGTCGATCGCTGCTTTGCCTGCAAACGGGAATTGCATCGTCACCTCAAGCCGATTGCAACGGCGGCTGGAGATGCTTTGGTGATTGATGGTGTGAATTTAGATGATCTTGGCGATCACAGGCCTGGGATTGCCGCCGCGCGACAGGCCGGAGTGCGCTCTCCCCTTGCGGAATTGAAGATTGATAAGGCAACGATTCGTCAGCTATCCCGTGCCCTTGGTTTTCCCTGGTGGGATAAGCCTGCTCAACCCTGTTTGTCGTCTCGCTTTCCCTATGGCGAAGGGATTACAGCCGAACGTCTCAATCAAGTTGGGAAAGCTGAAGCTTGGTTAATGGCTCGGGGGTTTAACCGTGTGCGCGTTCGCAGCCATGGGCTCGCTGCACGGATTGAAGTTCCAGAAGAGCAGATCAGTGCTGTGCTGGCGATGTCCTCGACCGACGGGCTTGTGGCATTTTTCCAATCCCTTGGTTTTACCTCGGTGAGCTTGGACCTCGAGGGACTCGTGAGTGGAAAGCTCAATCGACGTTGATCAACTGGTGTCGTACAGGCTGCGTTCGTTGAAGCCTGGATTCGATAACAACCGTCCCTCCGGTCAGGTTGTTATCGGCGTTGGCTGAACCGAGGTTCAAAGGGTGATCGACACCGGAGCCGGTTCGCGAACTCCTGCTGCGATTTCCGCAGGCGTTTCCCTGAGAAAGCTCTTCAGGGCATGACGCTTGGCCAGCAGGGCCTCACACAGCACAGCACATGCCTGCTCGGGCATGGTGTGGTCACCACAGGTGAACACGTCAACGGCCGCATACCCGGATTCGGGCCAGGTGTGAATAGAGATGTGGGATTCAGCCAGCAGGGCTAATCCCGTCACCCCTTGGGGCTCGAAGCGATGGGTGATCAGGTTGAGCAGCGTGGCACCAGCACGTTTTGCAGCTGTTGTGATGGTGGTCCGCAAAAAAGATTCGTCGTCGAGCCGGCTGGGATCACATTCATACAGCTCGAGAATGCAATGTTTGCCCACCATGTCGGTGGCTTGAAGGGCGGTGTCCCCCCATCCCGGGTGGGGATGCAGGGCAGACAAGCTCTGCTCCATCAGGCGAAAATTGAAAAACAGGTGACGAGACTATCCGACGTTCATTCCTTCTTTGAGTTCGTTTTCTCCAAGAATCTGAGCCTCCTGACGCCAGCCTCCGTGAAAACCATCGAGATGGGTGGCACTAATCAGGCATTGGTGATCATTCCCGACGGCTTCTAGAAGAAGTTGTTGCCGAATGGGATCGAGTTCGGCGAGGACGTCATCGAGGAGCAGGAGCGGTGGTTCTCCACAAAGGTCCTTGACCAATTCGAGTTCGGCGAGCTTCAGGCCCAGGACGAGTGAACGCTGCTGACCTGCTGACCCAAAACGACGAGCAGGGCTTTCCCCAAGCACCATGCTGATCTCATCGCGATGCGGTCCGATGCGGCAGTTCCCGAGGCGTTCTTCGTCCTCCCGTTGGTTGCGGAGTTGTTCCTCGATCGCCAACCGCCAGGGTTCTTCTGCTTCCTCTCCGTCCAACCGACTTCCCGGTTGATAGTGGAGTTGTAGACGTTCTTTCCCGCTGCTGAGATGCGACTGCCAACGCTGGGCAATCGGTTCAAGGCGCCGTAAGGCCCTTCGTCGGCGTCGATGGATGCGGGTGCTGATCAGGGCCATTTGAACATCGAAGGCATCGAGGAGCCCACGGCGTTCGGCTGTGTTTTGTCGGTGGCTACGCCACAGCTGACTTCTTTGCCGTAGCAGGCGGTTGTACCGGCTGATGAGATCCGCATAGACAGGTTCCAATTGAAGAACCACCCGGTCGAGCCATTGGCGACGCAGGGCTGGTTCGCCACGCACGAGGTCTAGATCCAGGGCACTGAACCCGATACAGCGCAGTGGGCCAATCAAATCAAGCTGCCGATCCAGCACTTTGCCGTTGCGCCGAGCTTGGCGGCCCCCCCGCCGGCGCAATTCGAGTTCTAAGCGGTCGCCATCCCCTACGTCTGCCCGCAATAGGGCCATTGGGGCATCCCATTGGATCAGGTCGCGATCTTGGCTGCAGCGATGGGAGCGCAGGCTGCCCAAGAGTTCCACGGCCTCCAGCAGATTGGATTTACCAATCCCGTTGGGACCAATCACGAGCAAGCGTGACTCGGTCAGCTCCAACTGCAGAACGGAGTGGTTCCGGAACCCCTGCAATTGGAGCTTGTGAAGCCGGATGGGTGATCGGGCGGTGCTTGGTTAAGGTACCTGTTAAGGACCGGTCTGTAGGCCGATCTTCTGCTGCGGCATCCAGCCGATCAGTGGGCATGTAGCTCAGTTGGATAGAGCATCAGATTCCGGTTCTGAGGGTCGGGGGTTCGAGTCCCTCCATGCTCGTGTTTTAAACGCTGCGACTTAGTTCAGCCTGAGTCCCATCGCTCGAATTCCATTCGGATCAATCACAAAGCCGTTGGCTCGCAACGCTTCGAGGGCTGATTGTGGTGCTGAAACCGACAGGCTGCATCCCGGCAGATCGCGGCGCAGGATATGAAGAGCTCGATGAACAACGACGGCGTAGATCTCGGCTTGATCCGGGCCGGGTCGTGCTGCGAGGTTCCAGAGATTGGCGTTCAGGGCTAAGTCGCTCGTGGCTCGAACGAATCCGACCAGTTCGTCCCCAGCGTCTTCAAAAATGCTGATCTGCCAGAGGCTGCGCTCGAGGGCAAGACGCCACCGTTGTTCATCGTGGGTGGTCTCTTGGCAAGATTCCAGCAATCGGTTAATGGCCGCTGGACTCGGGGTTGTTGTGGTGTCGAGCCTGTATCCGCTTGGCAGCTTGGGGATCGCGGGCTGTTGGAGGAAGGGAAGCAAGGTTCAGCCGGTGTTGCGCATGCCAGCAGCAATGCCATTCAGCGTAAGCAGGGCTCCGCGGAGTAATTCGCTACGGCTGTAGGTACGGGTGTCTTCCGGTGCTCCTGGACTTTCACTCATCGGTGGCTGACGATTTTGGTCTCGCAGCCGTTTGAGCAGCGCAACCTGGAGAAACCCCAAAGGCACGATGGTGCGATTCCGTAGGTCTACGGAGAGCTGCAATCCTTGATCAGCCCCGAGTAGGCGCGGTTGTCCGGTGATCTCCAAGACCAACTTCCGCGTTAAGGCATATTCCGTTGAAATCGTCGCAAAAATCGCTTCGAAGGCCTCACGTTGCTCGGGTTTCCCCAAGCTGTTCATGTAGTGATGCGCTAGGTCGAGATCCACTTTGGAGAGGGTCATCTCCACTTTGGAAATCAAGGTTCGGAAAAAAGGCCAGCGTTGGTGAAGCCGCCTCAGCAGATCGAGTTGATCTGGGTCTGCTTTCACCTCTTCAGCCAATGCTGTGCCGAAGCCAAACCAACTGGGGAGTAAGAAGCGGCTTTGCGTCCAGCCAAAGACCCAAGGAATCGCCCGCAAGCTCGAAAGATCTTTGGCCCCGGTTTTGCGGCGAGCTGGTCGACTGGAAATCTGCAGCTTGCTGATCTCTTCAATTGGTGTCACCTGCTGGAAAAAAGCCACTAAGTCAGGGTTGTCATGCACCAAGGCTCGGTAGTGCTCACGGGAGCGTGCAGAGAGACGACTCATGAGTTGGTTCCAGCTCGGTGTCGCATCGAGCTGATTGGTTACCAGGCTGTTCTGAACCACCGCGGTGGTGACTGTTTCTAGGTTGTACAGGGCGAGTTCTGGCAGGCTGTACTTCGAGGCCAGCACCTCCCCTTGTTCGGTGATCTTGATGCGGCCCTGAAGGGTGCCACTGGGTTGGGCAAGGATGGCTTGATACGCCGGGCCACCACCACGGCTCACGGAACCACCGCGACCATGAAACAGGCGGAGGGCAACGCCTTGGCGACTCGACAGGCTTTGGAGGGCAAGTTGGGCTTGGTGAATCTCCCAATTGCTCGAGAGGAAACCGGAGTCTTTATTGCTGTCGGAGTAGCCCAGCATCAGCTCCTGAAGGGGTTGGCCTTGGATCCCTACCATCGGGAGAAGGTCGCGATAAAGAGGTGTATTGAACAGCTCGTTCATGACGGCTGGTGCACGTTGCAGATCCTCCACCGTTTCGAACAGTGGCACCACCAGCAGCGACGCTTTGCGGGCGGATGGATCCACGAGTCCCGCTTCCTTCGCGAGTAGCAACACCTCCAACAGATCGGAGGCCGTGTGGCTCATCGAGATCACATAGGAGTGGCAGATCCGCTGGCCGAACTCCTCTTGGAGTCGATGCAACATGCGGAAGACGGCCATGGTCTCCGCGGTGGTGTCTGACCAGCGAACGGCCGTTGGGATCAACGGACGCCGGGTACGGAGCTCTTCGAGTAACCAGGCCACACGTGTGGACTCTTCCATCTCGCCGTAGGGCTGTGGCAACTCGAGAAAACGTGTGAGTTCATCAATGGCATCGCTATGGCGTGTGCTCTCCTGACGGATATCGAGACTGGCGAGTGAGAAGCCAAAGATATGGACTTGATGGAGCAGGGTGTCGAGCTGCTCACAGGTGAGTTCTGTGCCGATCAAGCTGTTGCGAATCAGTTCCAGGTCGTTTCGGAATTGATCGACGGAGGTGTAGTGCAGCGCCTCAGAGCCAGGCGCTCCATCGGTCGGGATGGCATCTTTTGGACTCTTCCACCCCGCATCTGAGAGCTGGTCGTTGCGCTTCAGCGTGCGCTCCAGACGCTCCAGGATGTAGCTCAGCTTCAGTCGGTAAGGCTCGAGGCGGTAACGCGCCGCGCGCCGCTCGTAGATCTCTGGGAAGCGCAGCCGATCCATTTCCAAGGACTCCAGCAACGCAGGAGCAACCTGGCTCCACTGCATTGAAATACTCAGCTGATTGCGAAGCGCTTGGACCGAGCTGATGTACAGCTCAAGCATGAGCTGACGCTGGTAGCAGGCGGTCCTCCAGGTGATGTCCGTTGTGACGGAGGGATTGCCATCTCGGTCGGAGCCGACCCAAGATCCAAAGGTGCAGAACGAAGCCTGAGGAACTTGGACGTCGGGGTAGTGACGGTGGAGTGCTGATGTGAGCCGCCGCCGTAGTTGCGGCATGGCATCGAATAACACTTGTTGGAAGTAATGAAGGGTTGAATCCACTTCATCGAGAACCGTTGGTTTGAACTGATGCAGCTCATCGGTTCTCCACCAGAGTCGAATCTCCTCTTCCAGTTGCTGGCGCAAGTCGTCCTTGACTTGATGCGCCATGGGCGAATCGGACTGCAGTTGTTGGAGAAGATTGGCGACCCGTCGTTGCTTGTGACGGACGGTGTGGCGAACAATCTCTGTGGGGTGGGCGGTAAAGACCAACCGGATGTCCAGCTCCTGGAGGAGAGCTTCGACTTGGGCTGGCGGCACATTCATCCGCCGTAGCCGTTCAAAGACTTCTCCGAACGTGGCGGGATCGGTCTGACTCGCCAAAGGAGGAGCAAAAGGATCAAAGGCGTCCCGGGTGCCTTCTGTGGCGGATTTCCGCGGAGTCAGGCTGTCGAGATAACTGTCTTCCTCGATGCGTTGTTCGAGGATGTTGATGAGTTGGAAATACAGCGAGAACGCTCTTGCCGCTGAAATGGCTTCTGAAAGATCCATGGCACGGATCAATTCAATAATCGCTTCGCTTGTGCTGTCACCGTCTCGCCCTTCGAGGGCTACGGGATCACTCAGCTGTTTCAGTCGTAGGAGGCGAGCACTTTGTTCAGGGGGACACTCACTGCGGAGAACCGTTTGCCAAAGGTCCTCGACCAGCACCAAGCGGTTCTGCAGCAACCGGCCAGCTCCAGCAGTCACACCGCTCTCCCTGGGCTGTTCGCCTTGGAGTGCTTGGGCGGTGGACTCGGGCATGAAGACTCTGCGCTGCTCGGGACTCCATGATCATCCCAAAGAGAGGAGCGCAGTGGGGTGTTTGAGCTCTTGCTCCTTCATCTCTGCGATGGCGTCTTGAAGCAACTGCGAGATGCTCTCACCCTTGGAATGTGCTGCGGCCCAGCGCATTGCTTGGTTCCCGTCCTTGAGAACCGTATGAAGTGGTGTGAGGACTGATTCAAGGTTGAGTTGTGCCGCCAATGGTGTGACGTCATCGATCAGCGATTGAATCCAATCCCTGCAGCGAATGCTCTGACCGTCTTTCCAGTGGTGGAGTTCAGCATCGAGGCTGGCGTGAGCGACAGCTGCATCGTTGGCATCACTGAGTGTTGCCAACTCGTCCGCTGAGAGGGAACTAGCGAGCAGGGGATCGAGGCGTTCACGGTGATCGCGTAACGACAACAATCTGAGTTCGAGAAACGCCGTCATGGCGAGGAGTTCAACGGGGTTCGTGACGAGATCGCAAATTCGCAGCTCGACGCGATTCAAGTCATGGGGACGAGCTGGACCATTCGGCCGAACGGACGTCCATAGGTGTCGCTCATTGCGCATGCTCTTGCAGGCCAATTGCGCTTCGACCCACTCGATGTAATGGCGATGATCCCGAAACAGGGGCACTTCCAAGGGGGTGAGTGGAAATTGTTGCCAACGCTGGGAATGATGGCCTGTGAAACGTCCATCTAAAAATGGTGAGCTGGCGCTCAGCGCCAGCAGTAGTGCGGCTTCACAGCGCACAAGCCGCACCGCTGCAAACAACCACTCGGGGTCTGTAATACCGAGATTGATGTGAATGCTGGCGGTGACAACCCTCGTGCCATAGGTCGATTCAATAAAGCTGTGATATGGATTCGTGGGATCGGAACGCTCAAAGCAGCTGCTGTCTCCCAGGCTGAGCGTGCTGCCTGGAAGCAAGGTGAGATCGCGGGAGGCGAGCCAGGTTCTCAGCTGACGACGCGGTTGAAGGAGCGCTTCACTCAGTTGGTGGTAATCGGCGATTGGAGCTGTGATGTACTCCACATTTCGACAGTCGGGTTCGGTGACGAAATCATCGAGAGCTGCGGCAACATCGCTGGCGACGCCAACGTTTTGGCCGGAGGACAATCCTGTGAATAACTCGACTTCGAAGCCCTTGAGCAAAAGAGGTGAAGTCATGATTCTGCCGGGTTCAAACACGCCAAGGCGGTGAGCATCGCGCGGGCCTTGTTGAGGGTCTCTTCGTATTCGGCCGTTGGCTTGGAATCGGCCACGATTCCAGCCCCAGCTTGGACCTTTACACGACAGCCTCCAGTGCCGTTGGGTTGCACCACCATCGTGCGGATCGTGATGGCCGTATTCAGTGCACCGGCCAAATCAACGGAGCCATAGACCCCTGAATAGGGCCCTCTGGCATCGGGTTCCAAAGCATGGATGAGTTGCATCGCCCGAATCTTTGGAGCGCCGCTCACCGTCCCTGCTGGGAACGAGGCCATGAGCAGATCCCAAACGTCATGGTGCGGCGCCAGACATCCTTCCACTTCACTCACGATGTGCATGACATGGGAGTACCGCTCAATCACCATTAAGTCCTTGACGGAAACACTCCCGGGCATGCAGACGCGCCCGAGATCATTGCGCCCGAGATCAACGAGCATCACATGTTCGGCACGTTCCTTGGGGTCGGCCAGCAGGTCCACTTCGAGTTCTCGGTCTTCGAGTGGGGTTTGTCCGCGGGGTCGCGTCCCGGCAATGGGACGCAAGCTGGCCTGAATGCCGTTGGCGGCGGGTTCTGCTTGCACCATGACCTCAGGGCTCGATCCGATGAGCTGCCAATCACCGAAATCGAAGAAGGCCATGTAAGGCGAGGGATTCACCATCCGCAGGCTGCGGTAGAGCTCGAATGGGCTCTGGGGGACCTGGGCCTCGAGTCGCTGGCTGATCACCAGTTGGAACACATCTCCCGCAGCGATATGGCTTTTGGCGGTTCGAACGGCCGTTTCAAATTCAGCTTGGCTGCGATTGCTGGATACATCGGGCAGATCGCGAGCATTGGCATCCCAATGCAAGGGGTCTACCGCTGGAAGTGGAGCGTTCATGCGCTCCCGCAATCCTTCGATCCGGGCCAAAGAGCTTTTCCAGGCCTCAACTTCTGTGGCCCCACTCGTGAGATCACCAAAGGCCACAGCTGTGATTTGCCGCTTCACCTGATCGAAGATCAGGATTGCATCCATCATCATCCAGATCCCATCGGGTGGATCGCTGCTCAGCCTGGGGTGAACGGGGACGGTGGGTTCAATCCATTGGATGAGTTCATAGCCCCACATCCCGTAGATCTGACCAAGGGGCGGTAGCCCGGGCAAATTGACGCACTCGTAAGGGCTAAGCCAAGTCCGTAAGGATTGGAGTGGATTCCCTTCCAGGCTGTCTTCGCGTCCATCTCTCCACCGCCGAGTGAGTTGGTTGCCTCTTGCCGACGCTGTCCAAAGGGGATCACAGGCGATCACACTCCATCGACCCAGGGTTTCACCCCCTTCAACGGATTCGAGCAACACACCTGGCGGATGATTCGACCCAACCTTGATCCAGGTGGTGAGAGGCGTTTCCAGATCTGCTGGCCAGCTTTGGGCCAATGGAATCAGATTGGCACCGCTGGCTGCAGCCTTGCGAAAGGCGTCGCGATCAGGACTGAACATGCGTGCATCATTACAGCCCTCTCCCAGGAGTTAGAGCCCCTGGGAAGTGCTGCCCCGCTTAAGCGTCGTAGGTGTTGCGACCGCTGAATTTGATCGTGGATGGGTTGGTGTTCTGACCAATCCGACGGGGGTTGTGGCCCACCATGGGGCGACCTTCGTTCACCTTTTCAGAAAACACACCATCTTTGGGATGGAGGAATTCGGTGTCTCCGCCGGGATAGATGCGGTAGATCTTGTAGTCCTCGATCCGTGGCTTGAACTTGGTGCGCAGTTGGGTGCCAAGCGCCAAGCATTGCTCTTTACGAGCGAAATACATCAGGTTTTCGCCCGAGTTCATCATCGCGGCACCACCTGTGGGTAGTTCGAAGGCCTGATCCGAATTGCTGGTCCAGGTGATCGCGTACTTCTCCTCTGTTTCCGCAGAGTTGAGCAAACCGCCGGTGCTGGCGATGTGCTTTGGAAGCTGACCATTCAACGCCGATGCTGTCATGGTTGGAGAAATCCAGACGGGCTGATAGATCTGAAAAGTAGCACTGCGATCAGGCCGTCGATCGCAGGCCGACAGCAAGCTTCACACCCTTGAACAAACGCCATTGTTCGGGATCAATCGGCGTCGCTCTGGACAGGAAAAAAGACGGTGAGATCTCGGCCTCGACGGGGTTGATACCGACCTCCCAGGCTGGCCATCATTTGACGCGTGGCGTCTTGACTGAGTTGGAGGCTTCCCGTGGTTGGATCCCAACTCAATACGGTTCCCAGTTCCTCTCTGGCTGGAGAGGCATTGGCTGGACGGATGGCGCTGCCCGGCAGAACGACATGGAGTTGAAGCTTCACCCGAGCTCCAGCGGCTTGAAGTCCAAGGTGTAATTCACTTCCTCCTGGGAGGCCGCGGCTACTGCGGTCAATCAAGCCACCCAACATGGCTTCCAAGCGGTGGGAGTCACTCATCACGGTGGGTAAGCCGTGATCCAGATCCAGGCTCAGGCTGATCTCTCGTCGCTTGAGTTGCTCGCTCCAACCCGGCGCCAAGCTGCGAAGGATCGACTCCAGATCGGTCCGTGCCAGGTTGGCTTCGGTGGGCTGACGTTGAAGTTCCGCAGCGTGGAAAATCAAGCCAAATCGATCGATTTGCTCGCTGCATTCCACATCAATTTGTTGGAGGCGTTTCATCACCAGCTCGGGCAGATCCTTTCGACGAATCAAGGAGCGGATCAGCGTGCGGATTGTGGCCAGTGGCGTTCTCACCTCATGGGTCAGTGCTTCCAGCAAGTTGAGGTCGTCTGAGGCGTTCTCTGCTTTGGTCTCTGGGGAAACAACGGGTTGCAGCATCAGCGCAGGCGCCGACACGGTGAGCCGTTCAGCAAGGCCAGGCCAGAATTGTCCCGTGAAATGTTCGTCGCTGTGGAGAGGACCCAGGGCTTCCAGGGCGGCATGAAGCTGCTCCGCATCGCTTGGAGATTGGTCTTTCAAGCGTCGTCCGAGCAAGGACAGGACGTCGCCCAAGCTTGTGGGGTCGCAGCGCATCAGCAATTGACGTTGCTGCGGTTCGCCATACAGAGCCAGCGCCACCTGCAAACTGGGTGTAATGACCAACAACACAGGGTCTTGGCCATCTTCATGGCGCAAGGCAAGGCGTTGGTAGTTGAAAAGCCCCTCGCGTTTGGCCTCGATGGAGCCCTGGTTGTCGAGTCCAAGGCGAGCCGGTAGCGCAGTCACCCCGCGTCCGAGTTGATCGAGATGTTCAGGTGCCCATACCCATCCCTGGAGATGCTGGAGGAGCTCGGGTTCATGCAGCGCTGGGAGGGGGGCAGCGAGCCAGATCCCTTTTGTCACGTTGAGGCGAATGAGTTCTTGTTGGAGGGTGTCCAAGGCCGCCCACCACAAACGACGCACCCCTATTTCGTCGCACTGTCCCGGTTGCACGCCTTCAGCAAGTCGCTCCCGCAGATCGGTGAAGGTGGGTGAGCTCAACGGAGGCCAGCGAAGGAGCGATGGCTTTGGCGGACCACCGACAGGCAGAGTCCCAAGGCAATGAAATTCACGACCATCGCTGATCGCCCATAACTCAGAAATGGCAAGGGAATCCCGGTCACAGGACCAAGGCCGATGGTCATAAAGATGTTCACCACCACTTGGAACATCAGCATCGTTCCAATGCCAATCACCACGAGAGATTCGAAATCACTGCGTGCATGTCTGGCGACTTGAAGCAGGCGTGCCATCAATAAAGCAAAGCCCAGAACAACGAGAAGGCATCCGATAAAGCCGGTTTCTTCTCCAAGAGCACTGAAGATGAAATCGGTGTGTTGTTCAGGTATGAATCTCAGTTTTGTGAGTTGACCTTGCAAAAGTCCTGCTCCGAATAGCCCTCCAGATCCAATGCCTACGGTGCTTTGCAGGAGGTGATAACCACCACCTAATGGATCTTGACTGGGATCAAGGAACAGCATGAGCCTGTCGCGCTGATAGTCCTTCAAGCCATGCATCCATAGCCATGGGGTCACGATGGCCATGGCTCCGTGGATTGCGATCGTGATGGTGGAAGCGATGCGTTTCCAGGGCAACGACCGATAGGCCAGCAGTGCCATCAATGGAATCCATAGGACCATGGCCCAAGGGAAAATGCCGGCGAACAGAGCGGTGACGAGCGGGGATAAGAGCAAAATCACCCACTCAATTGGCATCCCAGACCAATAGAGCATCGTCAGCATCAGGGCCCCGAAAACGAGGGATGTGCCGAGATCGGGCTGGATGAAAACCAGCAGCCAGGGAATTGAGATCACCCCAAGCGGGCGTAAGACATCAACCGGTCGTTCCACTGGATGCTTTGAGAGCACAGCAGCGAGTAGAAGAATTGCCGCAATTTTGGCGAATTCAGAGGGTTGAATATGAATCCCTCCAATGCTGATCCAGCGTTGGGCGCCAAGGGCTGTGGTGCCGATGAGGCGAACCGCAACAAGGCTGGCGACGGTAAGGCCGAAGACTGGAATGAGAAATGGTTGAAGGCGCTGGAGCGGTAAGCGTTCCAGGATTAAGGCCACGACAACGCCAACGCCCGCCGTAATCCAGTGGTGGTACCAGTCTGCGTAGTCCGCTTGACGCTGGGTGCTTGCAATGAGAATCCCAGCAATGGTGACCATCCCGATCGGTAACCCCCAGAGAATCCATTCCCGTTGAGGTTTGTGGCGTTGATTCCTGGCGAACATCCTCAGGCCGGTGTGGCGACCTGTTGCTGAACCCGTTCGGCAAGGGCTGAGAATTCCTTTGCACTCGCAGAGCTGCTGCGGCTGATCACAATTGGGCTGCCGCTGTCACCGCCTTCCTGGACGGGCATCTCCATCGGGACCTGGGCCAACAACGGCACGTCATAGTCATCGGCAAGACGACGGCCTCCGCCACTACCGAATAGGGCGTATCGCCGATCGGGCATGTCGGGGGGGATAAATGAACTCATGTTTTCAACGACACCCAAAACCGGGATCCCCAGTTGACGGAACATCGCTAAGCCACGGCGGGCATCCTGTAACGACACCAGTTGAGGCGTCGTCACGATGATCACGCCTGCCATGGGGACGGCTTGAGCCAGGGAAAGCTGCGCGTCACCCGTGCCGGGTGGGAGATCCACAATCAAAACGTCCCGTTCACCCCATTCCGCCTGGTACAAAAATTGGCGGATGATGCCATTCAGCATGGGCCCCCGCCAGATCACAGGTTGATGCTCATCGATCAGGAGTCCCATGGACACCATGGCGATGCCGCAACTTTCGATCGGCTTAATCCTTTGTGTGTCTCCGCTGCCGGTGACTTCAGGCGTTTGGTTGGCGATCCCCAGCATGGTGGGAGCGTTGGGGCCGTAGATGTCTGCATCTAAGAGGCCAACTTTCAAGCCCTGTTGGGCTAAGGCGCAGGCGAGGTTGACGGCCACCGTGCTTTTGCCGACCCCCCCTTTTCCGCTGCTGACAGCGATGACCTGACGAACGCCTGGAATCGATTGGCGTTCAGCTGGTTGACCATGGCCCGCTTGGCCGATGCTGCCCTGGCTGGGAGTGGGTGCTTGACCCACTTCAATTTGGACGTCGTTGATCCCGTCCAGACCCATCAAAAGCTCGCGAGCTTCAGCGGCAATGCGTTCACGCTGGCTCTGGGCAAACCCAGGAAGATTGAGTCGGAAGACGGCCCGTGGAGGCGACACGCGGACCTGATCAATCCAGCCAAGTTCCAGTGTTGTTTTGCCGCTTCCAGCATCTTTAATCTGTTCGAGCGCTCTGGTCGCCTGCTCGGCCGATGTCATCTGTTGCTCGGATCAGAATCAAATTCTAGGGGGGCTCCCATGACAGACCCTCACGGTGTCTTGTCGTGGTCTGGTCTGACCTGTTTAAGTTTTTCATTGGTTTGATTGTGAAGGAATGGTCCGCTCCCTGATTCGCCGCGTTCTCGGACGCCAGGAGACCGATCAATCCACGCTCCAGCTGGAACTGCCGCCCAACGATTCGCGGGATCGGGCCCGTTCGATGGTGATGGGATTGCAAGACGAAATCTGTGCGGGTCTTGAGGCGCTGGATGGGGAGGGACGATTCCAAGAAGAAAGTTGGGTTCGTCCTGAGGGGGGTGGTGGTCGCTCACGCGTGATGCGCGAAGGACGGGTGTTTGAGCAGGGGGGCGTGAATTTCTCTGAGGTCCAGGGAAATGAATTGCCTCCCTCAATCCTGAAACAGCGGCCAGAAGCCAAGGGACATCCTTGGTTTGCGACCGGTACGTCGATGGTGCTGCATCCCCGAAATCCCTATATCCCGACGGTGCATCTCAATTACCGGTATTTCGAGGCTGGTCCCGTCTGGTGGTTTGGAGGTGGAGC
>CAXDNN010000016.1:0-25723 GCA_963990675.1 uncultured Synechococcus sp. | reverse complement strand
GTTGGACCTTTCAGGTGGTCCTCATGGAAGGCCACGTTCAAGTTGAAGCACAAGGGTTCGGTATCACCCTTCGCACTCCCGTGCTTCCTCAGGAGACGCCCCGAGCAGCCGCAGATCGACTGGTATTAGACGAAGATCGCCGGCGCAGATCCTTGCATCAGGCGTGGTTACGGGGTCAAGATTCCATCCAGACCAATCAAGAGATGCGTTACGCGAGCGCAAACCAGGAGGGGAGCTCCTCCTCACTCGTGGTGGTTGGCGAGGGACATCGGCAATTGGTGGCCTGAGCCGGTTTCAAAGATGGGCAACAACCCAAGCCACCACAAATCCTGCCCCTCCCCAGCGGAGACCTCTCCAGAATCGTGATCCAGGGCGCTCAGGGTGGAGCCATCCTTTGAAATCTCGGTCGAATAATTGTTGAGCCAACAAACGCCGTTGCTGCCAACGACGACCCTGAACGCCTGCACCAGCCTGGTGTTGGTGTTGGCACTCCCCCTGTTGGATCAACCGTGATACACCATGTAGCCATTTCAACGGTCGCTGTTCACGACGACGTGTGTGGGGTGGCATCCGCTCGCCTCCGTCAACTCCGAAACTAGTTCCACTACATCGCATTGCCATGGCTAAACCAGATTCGATCTGGCCGGAGCAAACCCAGGCCAAATCGACTGAACTGCATAGCCTCTTAAAAATTGGTGATCGTGATTGGCACCGGTTGAAATCACAATCGAACCGACGCGCGGCCGAATTACTGGCCGCAGCCTTGGTTCAGTTGATTCAAGAAGGCAGCCCAGAGGATGTCGCAGCTCTTACCAGCCAAGCGCTGGGATGGATCAAAGGTGAGCTCAAAGATCCCGGTTGTCCGCGCCACTAAACGGGACGACGACAGGCGAGTTGAAGCCGATTGCCACGACGGCTCCAACGAACATCATCAAAACATTGATGAATCAGAAATAAGCCACGGCCATGCTGTGCATCGACCGACACAGGCAGCTCAGCGGCACGAGCCGTTGGAGGCAATCCACAGCCCTCATCCTGCACCTGCCAAATCAACCAATTGGGCGTGAGGATTCGTCGTACGCGGAGTTGTTTTTGGGGATTTTCGGAGTTGCCATGACGCACAGCATTAACCAACGCTTCGTGTAAGCCAAGCTCAACCTTCTGAGTGGTTATCTCACAGCCGACAGGTTCAACCAAAAGCTCCAAGAGGGGAGCCAGCTGAAGCGTGGACGGCAAAACAAAGTCTGCCCAGCGGAATCGATGAAACGGCACGATTCGCCCGGCGGCAACGACCTCTTTTGAACCTACCTCGTTCAACACCCGATGACAGGATCTATCAGGCCCGACGAGCCATCAAGGCTGGGTGCTTCAGAACGGCATCCATCAAACGCACACCCCTCAGTTGATTAATCAAAGGCATGTGGCCCTCTGGTGCCTCTAACGACCATGTGAATGAACCCGGATATCGCGTCCAAACGCCCTCGCGTTTCCAACCAATGCGCGGCCAAAGTTGATCAAAACGACCCTCCAAGGTCGTTAACAGCCGAGCCTGGGTGGTAAAGCCAAACCGTCCCTGGGAATACACCGTCCAAAGACGATCGATGCTGACGAGGTCGACTCCTTGCATTGCGGGCACTTCACTGAAGTAGACGTAACCTCGCTGAACGGCAGCATCTCCAGCGAGCTCGCGCAACATGCAGCTCGTGAGTCGATCCGCGGCCTCAAAATCTTGATTTAAAAGATCGCGCTGTAACGCAACAAAATCGAGACCCACGGCTGATTCAACGCTCAACCAGCCGCCCTTGAAATCCTTCAGCAGTTCTGCCAAAGCAGCAGGTTGGTGACGCTGAATAACCTGAAGGATCCAACCAGGCGCCCAATCGTCACCCTTTGGATCAAAGGGCAGCAATTTGGAAGCATCCAATGTCAGCAGGTCATCGACCCGAGATTCAATCGTCTTAATCAGCGGGCGGCGCTGACGGGGATTACCAGCAGCGAAGCGCTCAATGAGCATGTCAACGCTGAGGGATGTTGTGGGGGGAGAACCGGAAAGCATTTTTCGCAACCGGCTTTGTCGAGCGCGGCGTTATCCCACTATGTCAGGCATGGGAGAAGACCATTTCACTTCAATCGAACAGCTGCGGCAACTCCATGGTCCACTGATCGATGTCAGAAGTCCCTCGGAATTCGACAAGGGTCACTGGCCAGGGGCCTTCAACATCCCCTTGTTTAGCGACGACGAACGCGCCGCCGTTGGTACCAGTTACAAGCAAGACGGGCGATTGAAAGCCATTCACCTGGGCCTGCGGATGACTGGACCCAAGATGGCGGCTCTAGCCGAACAGCTTGATCAATACAGGGAAGCTGGGCAGCTGAGACTGTATTGCTGGCGCGGCGGCATGCGCTCAGCCAGCATGGCTTGGCTTGCGCAGCAAATCGACCTCAACCCTCGTCTGCTTCAAGGGGGATACAAGGCCTATCGCCATTGGGCGCAATCGCGTTTCGATCAGGAATGGCCCTTAAAGATCATGGGCGGTCGCACCGGTACGGGAAAAACCGATCTGCTGCTGGCTCTGCAGAACAAAGGTGCAGCGGTTGTGGATCTTGAGGGTCTTGCCAACCATCGCGGCAGCAGTTTCGGAGGCCTTGGACTGCCAGCTCAACCCAGTACTGAGCACTACGAAAATCTTCTCGCTGAGGTTCTTGATCAGCATCAGCGACAGGGGGCGAGTTCGATCTGGTTAGAGGCCGAAAGCATTCAAGTGGGACGTTGCCGCATCCCCAAAGGGCTTTTTGATCAAATGCAGACAGCACCTGTTCTTGAAATCCAGCGCAGCCTCGAGGAACGCGTTGAGCAGCTAGTGGGGGTCTATGGACAACAGGGCTCCGAAGCGTTGGCGGAAGCCATCAACAGAATTAGTCGTCGACTGGGACCCCAACGCACCCAGCAGGCTTTGGAGGCGATTGCAGAACAAGACTGGGCGACAGCCTGTCGAGCCACACTCGATTACTACGACCGCTGCTACGACCATGAACTGGCACGCTGCCCCGACCGAAACAGCATTGATTTGACCGGACAAACCGCGGTGGTGGCGGCAGAGACGCTGCTCAACACCAAACTTGTGGAACTTTCCGCCTAAGATCCCGCTTCAAGAAAGGGGATCCTATGGCCGAGGCAAAAGGAACGGCATCGATTCAATTTTTCCGAGGCGTCGATGAGCCCGTCGTCCCCGATATTCGTCTCACCCGCAGCCGTGATGGGAGGACTGGTCAAGCCACATTCGTGTTTGAGCAACCTCAAGCACTGGCTCCCGAAACCTTCGGAAACATCGGCGGCATGTGGATGGTGGATGAAGAGGGTGAAATGGTCACCCGTGAAGTGAACGGAAAATTCGTAAACGGCATCCCTAGCGCCCTCGAAGCCACCTACACCTGGAAGACGGAAGAGGACTTTGAACGGTTTATGCGCTTCGCCCAGCGCTACGCCGATTCCAACGGCCTTGGTTACTCCCAAAATCAAAAGTCTGATCAATCAGACGCAACAACCGAAGAACAAGCTTGAGACTGCCCCATTGGCTGTCCCTTGCAGCCTTGATTGCAGCAGCTGTTCTGCTGTGGTCTCTGCGTGAGGTCTTTCTTCTGGTTTTTGCAGGTGTCGTGTTGGCGATGGCCCTCTGCACCTTGGTGGGCATCTTGCGGGAACGACGTCCCATGGATCGTTCCCTGGCACTCCTGATCTGTCTGGGTGGCCTTTTTGCAATTTTCACCGTCTTTCTCACGGTGGTGATCCCTCCCTTTTTGGAGGAGTTTTCTGTTCTTTTGCAGCAACTTCCCAAAGCAGCACAAACACTGCTGGGGTTGTTGATGGATTGGATCGATGGCATCAGCCAGGCGATCTATGGAGTTGATTCGCCGTCCAATCTTGACGAGCTTGGCGTTTCTGACCCCAGCAAATTGGTGCCTGATGGCCAATCGATCGCCGCCGGACTGGGCAGCGGTGTTCTCGGCCTGCTTGGTCTGGCCGGAAACTTAGGCAACGCCCTGTTGCGCCTGCTCTTTGTCATTGCAGTGGCGCTCATGGTGAGTGTTCAACCCCAGGCCTACCGAGGAGTGGGGTTGCAATTGATCCCTTCGTTTTATCGACGTCGGGCCGCAGAGGTTTTGGATCGATGTGGAGAAGCGCTCAGCAGTTGGATGGTGGGCGTTTTGATCAGTTCACTCGCGGTTTCAGCACTGTGTGGCATCGCCTTGTCGCTCTTGGGAGTGAAGTTAGTGCTGGCCAACGCCCTACTGGCTGGACTGTTGAACATCATTCCCAATGTGGGACCGACGATGAGCACCGTCTTTCCAATGGCTGTTGCTGTGCTCGATGCGCCCTGGAAATCGATCGCAGTGCTTGGAACGTATGTGGTGATCCAAAACATGGAGAGTTATGTGATCACGCCATCGGTGATGCATCACCAGGTGAAATTGCTTCCAGGCCTGACCTTGGCCGCACAGTTTGTGTTCACACTGATGTTCGGACCGCTGGGCTTGCTCTTGGCCTTGCCATTGGCCGTGGTCTTTCAAGTCGTGATTCGCGAAGTGTTGATCCACGATGTGTTGGATCACTGGAACAACTCCGGAGCAACGCCATGACGGCAAGAAGCGTCTTGGTGGCCCTCAGCCTTGTGGTGCTGACCTTATTGACTTGGCACTTGCGGTGGGTGTTGTTGGTGTTGTTTGGCGCCGTGGTGGTGGCGGTGGCGCTGGATGTGCTGATCCAAAGCCTTCAACAACGCACAAAATTGGGGCGTCCCGCGGCGCTCGCCGTTGTACTCGGCCTCTTGCTCTTGGCGGGAGCGTTTCTTGGTCAGCTTCTCCTACCGGAATTGCTCGATCAGTTTCGGCAGTTGGGGCGAGACCTTCCCCAATTGGTTGGGAAGTTGTCTGATCTGCTCAGCAGCGACCCCCGTTTAGAGCAGTTCGACGAGGCGATTGGCTCAGCAATCAATCTCAAAGGTCTTCAACCCTTACTGGGCTTTGCAGGGGGTGCTGCCAACACCTTGATCCAGCTATTCCTCATGGCCCTGCTAGCGATTCTTCTCGCTCTGGATCCCAGTTCACACCGACGCATGCTGCTGGCCGCTTGCCCAAGGCCGGCGAGGGAACAGTTGGACCAGCTCCTGGATGAATGCAGACATGCCCTTGGCGGTTGGCTCAGTGGGATGACCCTTTCTGCCACGACGGTCTTTCTGCTGACCTGGGGAGGGTTACTCCTTCTCAAAGCACCGCTTGCACTGTTGAGTGCGCTTGTTTGTGGACTGCTCACCTTTGTGCCCACCATTGGGCCAACAGCCGCCACGCTTCTGCCGACCGGCCTAGCGCTGCTTCAGTCACCGCAACTGATGCTGTCTGTTGTGGTGTTCCGTCTCATCCTCCAGAATCTCGAAGCTTTTCTTCTCACACCGCTTCTGCTTCGCAAAACGGTCAATCTGCTCCCCACCGTGGCATTGATGGCGCAATTCAGCCTTGGAGCCTTGCTCGGTTTACCCGGTGTGCTTCTGGCTCTTCCACTGGTCGTTGTGCTGCAAGTGCTCATGCAACGGGTTGTTGTGCAGCAAATCATGGATCGCTGGGCTTAGTCCCGACGCTCCCATACGGTGGATTGTGCTCTGCTCCATACGATCCAGTTGGACGTCATTTTTAATTTTGCCCGTTACGAGGAGCTAAGAGAGGCCGTGCAGCAACTCCTGCGCGACAACCTTGATCCCGACCTTCTTCACGAAGAAGCCCACGATCTCTTCGAATCATGGTGGTCATCCAATAACAGTCAGGGCGAATGGAATGAATCCGTGAAAGAACGAACCTGGAATTCACTCTGGAACGAATTTGGTCGCAAGTAGTTCAGCGATAACGTCGCCATAAAGAGACGGAACTCAGCAACACGACGATCGCAAGTTGATGATCTCGGATCGCATAGGACAACCCGGTCACTGTGAAGTGATCCGCAAGGAGAATGATCTCCGTACGCAAATCTCCAAACGCCAGCACCATCAGCAGGAGAGGGAACCAACGAGCCGATCGGCGTTGCAACAAAGATCGCCTGGAGTCCGAAGTCTTGTTAGTCACCCTGTGGTTCCCACAACGTGAGCAATGAGGGAGCGAGGGCAATACTCGACCAGCTACCCACCACCACGCCAAGGGCAAGGGCAATCGCGAACCAATACAGGGTGGAGCCACCAAAGAACACCAAGGCCAGCAATGGCATCAAGGTGGTCCCACTGGTGTAGAGCGTGCGGGTCAGGGTGGCGGACACGGCCTGATCTACTTGAAGGCTTAGGGACAAATCAGACCCTTGTTGGGTGCGTTCTCGGATCCGATCAAACACCACAACCGTGTCGTTCACGGAGTACCCCGCGATGGTGAGCAGTGCCACCGCAAAGAGACTGTCGACTTCCAGCTGAAAGAACAAGCCGAGCCAAGCAAAGATGCCGCAGACGATGACAACGTCATGGGCCAGGGCGACTAATGCCAAGAAGGCATAACGCCGGTCGTAACGGAAGGAGATGTAGACAGCAATCCCAGCAAACGCCACCAGCAGCGACACCAAGCTGCTTTGAAGCAACTGACGACCCAAGCTTGGCCCAATGGTGTCTACCGATTGACCACCATCCTTGAATGGACCAGCGACCGGTTCAACGGCCTGAATAACTGCCTGGCCTTGGGCAGCAGACAGCGTTGGGAGCCGCAACAGCAGCGATTGGCCCGCATCGAGCAACTGCACCCGAGGTGCATTGAGTTGCGGCAACGGCGCATTGCCCTCTTTGGGAAGAGCCAGTTCACGGATGACATCCGAAACGGTGATGGCTTTGAGATCGGCGCAGGCCGGATCGCAATTGCGCTCCAGCTGGATTTGGGTGCCGCCAGTGAAATCAAGGCCAGGCCGCAGCGGAGCGCCAATCACTGGATCCAGCCAACTCGACACCAAACCAATCAGGCTCACCACAACAACCGCCGCTGAAATCAGCCAGACGCGTTGTCGCATGGAGCTCAAAGACCAGCGCAACTGACGGACATCGGCCGTCGCGGGGGAAGACGCGTCAACCATGGATCAGGCGGAGGGGGTAGGGAGCTGACTGTTGGGCAAGAAATTATTCGGAGAGCGAAGACCCGAATAACCCATCAGGAATCGCAACAGCGTGCGGGTACATGTGAGTGCCGTAAACAGGCTGAGTAAAACGCCAATCCCCAGAGTTGCGGCAAAACCCTTCACCAAGCCTGTGCCAAGGAAAAACAAGGCTGCGCAACTGATCAGCGTGGTGAGATGACCATCAACAATCGATGAAAACGCCTCAGAAAAACCTGTATCAATCGAACGAATCAGCGTGTTGCCACGCCGCAATTCATCCTTAATCCGCTCAAAAATCAACACGTTGGCATCCACCGCCATGCCAATACTGAGGATGAAACCTGCAATCCCTGGGAGCGTCAGGGTGACAGGAATCAAGGCATACATCGCCAAATTAAAGAGGGCGTACAAGCTCAAAGCAACCACCGCCACGGCCCCCGGAAGCCGGTAGGCCAAAACCATAAAGACCGCCACAAAAGCCAAACCAGACAAGGCCGCAACCAAGCTTCGACGAATG
Source organism: uncultured Synechococcus sp. (assembly GCA_963990675.1). Lineage (GTDB taxonomy): Bacteria > Cyanobacteriota > Cyanobacteriia > PCC-6307 > Cyanobiaceae > Parasynechococcus. The sequence continues at coordinate 18,095 of CAXDNN010000016.1, read as the reverse complement.
TTTTCTGCACCAAGAGTTGGACCAATGGTGCGAACTTCAATGATTTCAACGGGTAGGGGAAGCGATCCACCGCGGAGCTGTACTTCCAGCTCCCGTGCTTCTTCAGCGGTGAAGTTTCCACTGATGCTGGCGGCACCACCGGAGATGCCAGCAGCTTGGAATTGGGGACCAACACTGGCTTCACTAATCGCCTGACCATCCAGAACGATGCCGAGTAGCCGGTCGGTTCCGGCAATGGACTTTGTGAGCTCAGCAAACGCTTCAGCCCCGTCGCTATTGAACGACAGGGTGACCTCCCAACTGTTGGGATTGTTTTGCAACGGCTGACGGCCTGCCGTCACCAAATCCTTACCCGTGAGAGCCGCGGGCTCGAACTGTTGAACGATTTCCGCATTCACTTTCTCGAGGAGCTGTTTCAGCTGATCGGTTTCGCTGGTGGCCTCACCCTCGAGACCAAAGAGCTTCTGAGCCTCAGCCAACTGGTCGAAATCGAAATCGTCGTTGTCATCAGTGTCGCCAGTACGAGCTTGTTCTTCTCGCAACCGCAAAATGGCTCGGACTTGTGATCGCAACTGACGCAAACTTCTGAGATCTCCCTCCGCACCTGGCTTTTGTGCACGGAACTCCAACATCGCTGTACTGCCGAGCACCCTTGCGGCTCGCGTTGGATCCTGCTCACCTGGGAGCTGAAGCACCAACTGGGTGTCACCAACGGTTTGAAGGGTCGACTCGGCCACTCCCAAACCGTTAACACGACGCTCCAGTACCGCTTTCACAGCCTCCATTTCCTCGGAGCCCACACGGGTAATTTCTCCCGCCGGCTGCACCTGCACGGTGAGCTGACTGCCACCGCGTAAATCAAGACCCAACTCCAACGGAGTCCGAATCAAGAACATCCCAGCCGCAATGGCCAAGGCAAGAACGAACGCAAACCAACCCTGATAACGCGCCATCAATGTCAGAGACCCTTGGTCACCATCGCTTTCGCCGCCTCAACAATTTGATGGGGCTGAATGATGGTGAGATTTTCGAGGGAGCCGTTGTAGGGCGTTGGAATGTCTTGACTCGATAGCCGAATCGGACGTGCATCGAGGTCGTCAAAACAGTGCTCCGTAATCAGCGCAAGGAGTTCAGCGCCAATTCCGCCAGTTTTCATGCACTCTTCCACCACAATTACGCGGTGAGTCTTCCGAATCGAGCGGCTAATCGTGTCCATATCCAAAGGCTTCAAGCTGATCAGATCAATCAGCTCAACACTCACGCCATCGGCCTCTAACTGTTCAACGGCTTTCAGACAGTGATACCGCATTCTTGAGTAGGTGATGATCGTGATATCACTGCCTTCCTGAACGAGATCAGCTTGATCGAGTGCACAGGTGTAGTCGCCTTCTGGCAGCTCTTCCGTGAGGTTGTAGAGCAGCACATGCTCGAAAAAGAGCACAGGATTGTTATCTCGAATCGCTGCCTTCATTAGGCCTTTGGCATTCGTGGGGGTACTGCAGGCCACGATTTTGATGCCGGGCACCGCATGGAAGTACGCCTCAAGCCTTTGGCTGTGCTCAGCACCCAGTTGTCGGCCCACACCACCCGGACCGCGCACCACCGTGGGAATCGTGAAATTGCCCCCACTCGTGTACCTCAACATCCCCATGTTGTTGGAGATTTGGTTGAAGGCGAGCAGCAGAAAGCCCATATTCATCCCTTCCACAATCGGCCGCAAGCCGGTCATGGCAGCACCCACAGCCATGCCTGTAAAACCGTTCTCAGCGATTGGAGTATCGAGAACCCGAAGTTCGCCGTATTTCTCGTAGAGGTCTTTGGTGACCTTGTAACTACCGCCGTATTGACCGACGTCTTCCCCCATCACGCAAACATGGGGATCGCGGGCCATCTCCTCATCGATGGCTTCGCGCAGAGCGTTGAAGAGAAGTGTTCCTGCCACGGCTTCACTGTGATCCCGGCTAATCCGGGGAATGACGCCAAGCTATCTCAGCCTGTGCAAGCTCAACCGCCAGCCGCGAAGGTAAAGAGCAACAAAACAGACAACAACATGGCTGGCGACAACAGCAGCACCAGTTGACCGAGGTCATGGGGCGTCATCCAACCATCGCGAGATGTGTTGACGCTAGGCAGGGTTCTGATCCTTGCTCGTAAAAAGACTGCGAAGGAACACCAACGTCAAACCAAGGGCCACAAAGCTTGTGCTGAAGGTGGCGATGAACGACAACCCCACCAGCAGCGTCTTCAACGTGACAGCAATGTTTTGGGCAATCGGTGAGCTGTAGTGCGGAGGGTGAACAGCGAAATACACCACCATCCGCCGACTCAAACCCAGGGCAAGCCAAGCCAGGAAGCCTGCCGTGAGAGCACCAGACAAAAAGCTCAGGGGTCCCTTCCTTGGGTCCCGCGATTCCTCGACTGAATCGGATGGGGTGGGGTCGGTCATGACCCAATCCTCACGCCATCGCTTCGAAACGGACAAGCCCAAGCGCTTAACCCAGCTGACTTGAGCTCTGGAGCGAGATCAGCGGCCGCCTGATCACACTGATCTTGATCGCGAAACAGGGCAAAACAACTGGGACCCGAGCCGCTCATGGCAACCGCGAGGGTATTTGGGAGCGTCTGGAGCAACTGAAGCGATGCCTGAACCGCCTGCGTTTCCGGTGCCACCACCCCCTCTAAATCATTCCGGAGAGGCGGTGGGCACCCAGCCCGTAACGGCTGAAGCCATGGTGCCTGCCGCAGATCCTGTCGACGCTGCTCAAACGCCATTTCCCCCTGCAGGTAGTCCTTTTGTTTGAGCTCCTTACAGCGTTGATAGGCCCAGGGAGTGGACACACTCACCAAGGGATCCTTCACCAAAAGCACAGCCAATCCCTCGGTTGTGGGAGCCACAGGTTCCAACAACTCACCACGACCAAAACAAAGCTGAGTGCCTCCAGCCACGCAAAACGGCATATCCGAGCCGAGTTCAGCTGCCATCGACTCGAGAGCCGCTGGGGTGTAACCGAGTCCCCACAATGCGTTCAGCCCCACCAGGGCCGCTGCACCGTCGCTAGAGCCTCCCGCCAATCCTGCTCCGATCGGAATTCGCTTCTCCAGATGCATCGCCGCCCCTAACTCGTTAAAACCCGATCGGGCCCGCAGCAGCTCGGCCGCTTTCAGCACCAAGTTGTCGGCACCGGTGCTCAAGCTGGGATCGTCGCAACGAAGCGTGATTTGGGCATCTGCAGTGTTGGTGAACTGGAGGCAATCCGCCAGGTCGATGCTCTGCATCACCATCGCCAATTCATGAAAGCCATCAGACCGCAGTCCCAACACCTCCAAGTGCAAATTCACCTTGGCCGGTGCCGTCACAGTGAGCATGGCGATCGGGAGGCGATTCAAACGTCTTGATTCAAACCCCTGGCGAGGGCAACCCAGGCCTCAGCGGCCACCTCTTGGGGACGCTGCTGCAGGCTGATTCCCACCGAGGCAGCCAAAGGTTCCAAAACCTGAGGGTCGATCACACCAGACAGGGTGTTGCGCAACATCTTTCGCCTCGCCTGAAAAGCCCGCTTCAGCAACGCCTCCACGCGACTCGCAAGGTCGAGGGGAAGCCGCCTCTCTGGGGGAAACGGCTTGAGCAGGATCACCTCCGACTGCACCTTCGGTGGTGGTTGAAAACAACGGGGCGGCACGGGGCAGACCAAGGAACAATCCGCCAAAAGCTGCATCCGAACGCTTAATGCACTGAAGCTGCTCCGTCCGGGCTTGGCGCGAATCCGTTCGGCCACTTCCTTTTGCAGAAGCAGCACAAGACAGTCATAGGTGGGTTCGACTGGATGATCGAGGCGGCCGACCAGTCGGCCCAGCAACGGACCCGTGATGTTGTACGGAATATTGGCAACAACTTTGTTGGCAAATCCGCCATCCGCCAGATTGAGCGGCGCCTCCAAAACATCACCCTCGCGAAGGCTGAACCGGCTGTCGGATCCAAAGCGATCGTGCAAACCCTGCACCAAGTCGCGGTCCAATTCGATCGCATGGATTTGGGCTGCCGGTGAGGCCAGCAAACGCTCCGTCAAAGCCCCACGACCAGGACCGACCTCCAAGACGCGGTCGTCTTGCTGAAGACGGGCGGCCTCAACGATCTGATCCAGCACCCGCGCATCACGCAACCAGTGCTGGCCAAAACGCTTCCGGGCGGTGTGGCCTGTAAAGGACATCTCGGTTTCGGGATTCCCTCACTGGATGCCTTCACTGTGCCCGAGGCCGGGACGAGGCGGTGATCCAACAGAACGGCAGCGATTAACTCAATTGATGAATGGCCAACCAACGCACCCGTGCGATGGAGCCGGACAGGTTGACGAGGGCTAACACCACCTGAAGCAGCTGATGCTCAGCGCCTGGATGGTCGGATCTCCAACAGCTAATCGCCCGCGCCAAGCGGCGACGCTTCCGACTGTGAAAGGCATCCAAACCGCCACGGTCATGCCGTCGTGCCGTCCGACCTTTCACCTCAACAACCAACAAGCGTTGGTCTTTCTGCAGCACCAGATCCAATTCCCCCCAACGGCAAGACCAATTCCGATCGAGCAACACCCACCCCTTGCGTTCCAAGAGCTGGAAAACGATCTCTTCGGCTCGATCTCCCTGAATCTGTTGCTTGGTCAAACCGTGATGGCATCCACGTCTACCTGGATTCCCAGGGCGTCCCATCGCGGCGCGATCCGGGACGGTGCTCACTGAGTCGGTGCCTTCAGGATCGGCCTAGGCTTGTGTCCTCAAGTGATGGAACCAATGCGTCGCCGACCGCTGGCTTTGTTAGCTGCATTGCTTCTTCTGATCTCGCCTCTCCTTTGTTCCGCAGCACCAGTGTTCGCAGCGGTGGACGTCGCGAAACAAGTTTTGATTGGCGCTGATTACGCCAACAAAGATCTTGCCGGGGCCACCTTCAACCTGAGCAATCTTCGAGAAGCCGATCTCTCAGGCTCCGATCTGCATGGAGCCAGTTTGTACGGGGCCAAGCTCCAGGATGCCGACCTCAGCGACACCGACCTTCGTGAAGCCACCTTGGACTCGGCGGTCATGACCGGAACCAACCTCAGCAATGCAGTGCTGGAAGGTGCCTTTGCCTTCAACACCCGTTTCAAAGATGTTGTGATCTCCGGAGCTGACTTCACCGATGTGCCGATGCGCCCCGATCAACTGAAAAGTCTTTGCGCTGTGGCCGATGGCACCAACCCCGTTACCGGACGGAGTACCCGCGAAAGCCTCGGCTGCAGCTGACCGATGAGTTTCGATTCCCGCAGCTTGGATCGCTTGCGTGAACTGGGCAGAAGCCTGCCGCAACGGCTTCCTGAGCCCGAGCCCACGGTGGCGCCCAAGGCCCGTCAAGTGCGCCACAAAGTCGAAACCGAGCAAGATCCCGACGCCCTTTTTCGGGAGTTGATGCAGGTGAGTCGTGATGGCCAAGTGCCGGAGCACTTAATGGCCCGCCTCAAGCAACTCGAACAGCAGCGCTCGCCTCAAACGCGCCGCTCCAGCGCTACGGCCACTGATGCGGCTACCGATGCAGCCAACTTGCCGCCCCTTCCCAAAACACAAACCGGACAAGGCAAAACAACCCGCCCCAAACGTCCCAATGTGCCCGCCGGCAGCGAAGAAGAAACCCTGTATGTGGCCTTCAGCCAATTGCTGCTGGAGGACGACGAGAGCGACGATTGAATCCCGCACGCTGTCGAATTTTGGCGGTGGGCAAAGTCCGCCGCGATTGGATTCAAAAGGGAATTGACTTGTATTTGAAGCGCCTCCCAGGCCTCACCGTGACAGAACTACGGGACAGTTCGCCCGAAAAAGAAGCCGACAGCATTCGTGCTGCATTACGTCCGAATGAAACGTTGATTGCCCTGATGGAACAGGGGGAGTGCTTGGGATCGATACCCTTTGCAAAGCGGTTAGAGCAATTCGAGAACGAACGACTTGTTTTCGTGATTGGTGGTGCCGATGGACTCACCGCCGAGCTCAAGTTGCAGGCGCAATGGCAACTCAGCTTGTCTCCACTGACCTTCCCCCATGAACTGGCTCGGCTCATGCTGGTGGAACAACTATTTCGTGCCCAATCGATCGTGCAGGGACGTCCGTACCACCGCGCCTAATGATGAGATCAACCCGGATGGCTCCCTAGGGTTCCGCCATGACTTGCGATGCCAACAGCTCATCCATGCGTCTCGCGCTGCTATCGCCAGTGCACGGGACTTCGATTGAGCACATTGCCCGACAGTTAGAAAATTATCGGGTTTTTCTGGCTCCCTTCCGGCTCCGCCATTACTTTCACATTTCGCTTGAAAGTAGTTCAACATTGAAAGCCAGTCTCTTGGCATTTGCTGAACAAGAAGGCCACGATGTTGTGATCACCAAGAAGTCACGTCCCACATGGCGTCCTTGCACAGCCAATGCCCTCTGCGAACTGATTAAAACAGTATTAGCAGATGATATTACGCACGACAAAGTTTTAATTCATACGGATACTGACCTCCTCTTTACCAGCACCGCGAAAGATTATTTAGCCCAACACCCGATTGGCTGCGGGAGCAAAGCATTCCGAGGCACCAAAGGTCGCTGGAAATGGGCCAAAAAAGCCCTAAGAGATCCACGACTCAAACGATTGGTCAATGAAATGCTCGACGGCGACGCCAGCGGGCTTCGCATCGGTCGCGTGTCGGGCGCGTTTATGCCCTGGGATCGCTTCAAAGCGTTTGGCGTGATCTATAACTATTACTTCAACAATCGCTTTTTCGAACAGCACCCAAGGCGGCATTGGCCACTTCCAGAGATTGCCATCCCAACCATTTTGCAGCTTCTAGAAGGTACAGACTCTCAGTTCCAGCCAGCCTTAATCCATGCTCCAGAGACTAAAAAAATATCAGCTAATATCATTAAAAAAAGCCTAAAGCGCGGCGATTGCTTTGGATTAAAAAAAATCGCTCGCAATCCAAATAGTGAAGCATTCAAATATTTAAATCACCTGCAATCAGAAGAAGCAAAGCACACCTGACCATGCTGCATGTTGTCGACAATTGGTTATCTGAAACGTTGGTGCGATCACTGCGTGATCTTTGTGTCACCCATGGGGCGCTCAAGCAAACCCTTGATAGCGATGCCCTATTCAGCTGGCGGCCCGATTCCGGCAGGGCACGGTCATCCCATGCACCGAAGCAACAAGCCTTGATGGACACCTATCTGAACCAACACTTGCGCCCTCTCGTTTCCCCCTGGTGCCCCCAAGCCACCGGCGCGGAATGGTGGTGCAATACCAATAACAACCTCGACTGGCATATCGATAAAGACGAGGTGGGCTACCGCGAAAACGGCCGCTACTCCCTACCCCTTCTTTCCACCGTTTTTTATCCCCACGTGAGCTGTGCTGGCGGAGAGCTGCTTGTGGCCGACAACCCACCAGTCGCGCCAGACCAGACCGGACCCCCTCCACAATTCCGGTCTGTGATTTCCATTCCCCCTGTGGTGAACCGACTGGTGATCTTTTCCCCTGGGATCTTGCACAGAATCAACCCTCTAGAAGGAGAGCGCTACTCGGTGGCCGTGAATCTTTGGGGCCATGAGCCCCTCACCACGCCGGAGTCAGCGCCACCGGCTTGAATTTCTCGACGGCAATCGTCCAGGCGCGTGACGACATGGCCTCCAGAGCAGCCTTCAACGCCTCTGTATCACCAGTTCTCAGCCAAGCCGCTTTGATTGCCGGCAAATCCTCTGGCAATCGCTCGATCGGCAGCTCCACCAATAGGAGACTGTGCAACCCAGCAGCCCGCTGTAGCGCACCCTCATCACTGCGCTGCCACACCCGAAGCAATAACTCAAGCGCCAACGCATGGCCCAGCACCTGCGGAACCTCACCGTCGGGGGCCAGCTCCGCCTGCGACCGTCCTGCCAAAGGCAACGCCCGTCGCCCTTGCTGATCAAACAACGCCAACGCAATCAGATACGGGGTATCAGCCACCGCAAACCACACAAGAACCCCCATCCTCACCGGCACGGGGGCAAAAAAGAAAGTACATTTGTACTATTCAAGAATCCGTTGCTGTTGGCCTTGGACTTCCAGCGCATCCCGCGACCGCTTCAAGCCAGCCGGCCGCAGCAGATCCTCCCTTTGGTGAGCGAGCGCGTTCCAGCCGGGTTCCCATCCCCGGCGGACGATTACGTGGAGATGGGCATTGACCTCAATGAGCAATTAATCCGCCATCCCGGCAGCACCTTTTTCTTGAAGGTGAGCGGCGAATCGATGACGGAAGCCGGCATCCATGACGGCGACTTGCTGGTCGTCGACCGCAGCCTCGATCCACGGCCCGGACGCATCGTCGTGGCCGTGCTGGACGGCGCCTTCACGCTGAAACGCTTGGCCCGTCATCACGGACGTCTCCGGCTGGAAGCGGCCCATCCGGACTACCCCCCCTTGGAACTCCAACACTGCAGCGATGTGCAGATCTGGGGCATCGCCATTTATGTCATCCACCCACTCTGAGCAGCATGGTGCAGGTCATCGCTCTTATTGACGGAAACAATTTCTATGCGTCCTGCGAACAGAGCCTGGACCCAGCCCTGATTGGTCGGCCAGTGGTGGTGCTCTCCAATAACGACGGCTGCATCGTGGCTCGAAGTGCCGAAGCGCGGGCGCTTGGCATCGCCATGGGAACCCCATATTTCAAAGCCAGGCGTGATCTAGAGCGCCAAAACGTGGTGGTGCGCAGCTCGAACTATGCCCTCTACGCCGATATGAGCCAACGGATGATGAGCCTGATCGAGGCCCATTGCGACGACGTTGAGATCTATTCCATCGATGAAGCCTTTGGTCGCCTAAGCCGCCCAAAAAATGGGGAGCTCATTCCCTGGGCGCGCCAACTGCGCGCACGGGTGCGTCAAAACCTGGGACTCCCCATTGCCATCGGGTTGGGCGCGAGCAAAAGTCAAGCCAAACTGGCCAACCGGCTGGCAAAAGCAGTCCCCAATCATGCTGGGATCTTTGATTTCGGGAGTTGCCACAACCCAGATCAATGGCTGGAAACGATTGCGATCGAAGACGTTTGGGGGATTGGCCGGCAATTGGCGGCGTGGTGTCAGCGGAGAGGTATTCGCAACGCACGCCAACTGAGGGATATGCCCCAAGGAGAGCTCAAAGCGAAATGTGGCGTGGTGGGATTACGACTCCAGTGGGAACTAAGGGGGTATGCATGCCTGCCCATGGATTTGGCACCCGCAGCCAAACAAGAAACATGCGTGAGCCGCAGCTTCAGCCAACCGGTGACCACCCGCGAGGAGCTGCGTCAGTCGATCGCGACCTATGTGGTGCGCGCAGCCGAAAAATTGCGTAAGCAACAGCAACGCACATCGGCCCTCACGATCTACACCCGTACAAGTCCGTTTAAACCGAACTTTTACAGCCGTGCTGCCAGTCGCCAATTGGATGTACCCAGCAACGACACCGCCGTTCTGCTCGAAGCGGCGCTGCCCCTGGTCGACCACATTTTTCGGCCCCACCGTCCCCTCGCCAAGGCGGGGGTCTTGATGCAACACCTTCAGGGCATCGACACCCTTCAATCCCACTTATTGGTACCCATGAGTGTCGAGCAACAAGACAAACGGGAGGGCCTGATGCAAACCATCGATCAGCTCAACCGGCGCTATGGGCGAGGCTCCGTGCACTGGGCCGCCTGTGGACTGGAACCCGGATGGGCCATGCGTCGCGAGCAATTGAGTCGTGCCGCGACAACCCGTTTGAGGGATATTCCCGTGGTCAGGGCTTAAGCGTGCTGCAACAGTTGGATCGCCTGCCCCTGCGTGCTCAGCAGAAGCACCATCCGCTCGCCATGGGCGTTTAAGCCGGTTTGCTCACGGACTAAATCGGTACTCGCCAAGGCCAAACCACAGGTCTCGGTGACGAGTACAGGCAAGGTGCTGACATTGCCACGCATCCTTTGGAGATCCAGTGCCTGACGGACAGCGCGCTGGGCCCGTTCCATACCGAGCCGCTCCACAAAAACTGGCCAGAGATCATTCACCGGCGATAAGGCAGCGAAGTCGAGCGGTGAATCAGCCATTCGCGATGGTGACGAGCACCACAATTGTGCCCAGACTGAAAGTCATGCATCCCAAAAAAGACATTGGAGAAGCGGCAGAACCCATAAAGAAGCGGTTTAAACGTCCAGAAAAGCAATATTTTAGAGCACCAGAACTACAAAAATATAAACAAATAGTGATTAAAGATTAGATAAGGCATCAATAATCATTTGAGCCTGAACAGGGATAGTTTCCAAAGCATCCTTGTTGTCGAGATACGCATCAAACGAGGCAAAGCGTTCCACATAGGGCGAAGCCCCATTAACAGCACAGGCCGCATCCCAATCGCCGTCGTCGGGTTTAACAGCAACAAACGATTGGAGTGCTTCCTCAAGGTCACCCCCATCGCCAATGCCTTCACCATGCCAAATGGCTTCAAAAAACTCAGACATCGTCAAGACAAAACACGATTGTTGTGGGGGATGTTCTTACCACCATGATGATCATGCTGGCAGTTGCTCGGCCGCGGAATAGCCCGCGCAACGCTGCTCATCCAGATGGGAAATATGTTTGCGCTCGGTGTAATAGAGCTCCTGATAACGCAGAGCGTCACGATTCAAATCATCGAACAACGCCTGGATTCGCGTCTCCATATCGATGTTGTCGTGGGGTTCGGTGGTCTGCTGGATCTGATCAATCAGCACAGCAATACACGATTCCAAGGTTTGCAACCGCTGACCACCCCATGCCTCCAAGAGATGGCGGCAGCGCTTCAAACTTTTCTGACGCTCCAACAGCGCTGCTGTGCCACGCAGGAGCTCCAGCGGCTCGGCCAACGAGACCCGTTGGAGTTCGCCCGGTTCCAGCAAGGGCGTCAGACGTGAAACCAATGCACTGTTTTCCAGCAGGAGTTGGTCGGTCAGTAAGCGGGGGAGGTCCAAGTCGTCCAGACCTTCTCCGGCATCCTCACAACGGCTAATCGCCTCCAATCGACCCACCCCCAAATTCGTTTCCTCCAGCTCCGTAATGGCTGCCCAGAGATGGCGATGGTGCTGGATGGCGAAATCCTCCAACTCCCGCTGACGCAACTCCTGACGAATCACAGCCCGATGGCGCGGGCAGTGCAGGTACAACCGCAGGAGATCGGCTTCGGAGCGCTCTCGCTGACTGATCTCACCGGGTTGCTCATGGCGGCTGGATCGACCATGCCAACGCTGACCCTTCACTTGCTGACGGAGATCTTCCTCCAGCTGCAAAGCAAGGCGCCCCTGACCTCCGCTCAGCCGCTCCGCTACCCGCTGGAGGTAATGGGTGCGGACGGCCGACTGGGGCAGTTTTCCCAACAACGCCACCAGCGAACTAACGGCTTGCTGAAATTGATCCGCACGACTCAGATCACGATCAGCCAGGGCCTGCTCGATCTGCCAGTCGAGCCACAGGGGCGCCTGATCCAAAAGCGCCCGGTAATCGCCAGCGCCGTGGTCTTTGAGGAACTCATCAGGATCCTTGCCCGTGGGCAAGTGCAGAACCCGCAGCTCCAATTGGCCCTGAAGCGAGAGTTGCTCCACCTCGCCGATTGCTCGATTGGCCGCACGAACCCCAGCACCATCAGCATCAAAATTGAGCACGATGCGCTTGCTGTCGCTGACGCGACACAGCTGGGTGATTTGTTGACTGCTGAGGGCCGTACCGAGAGATGCCACGGCATTGGTGATGCCGGCAGCGTGGAGGGCAATCACATCGAAATAACCTTCGACAACCACGGCGCGGTCATCCTTTCGGATGGCATTGGACGCCTTATCGAGGCCAAAGAGGTGTTTTCCCTTCTCAAACACCTCCGTTTCTGGAGAGTTGAGGTATTTCGGCTCGCTGCCATCGAGGCTGCGACCACCAAAACCGATCACGCGCCCCTGACGATCGTGAATGGGGACGATGACGCGGTGACGAAAACGGTCATAAAAGCCATTGCCTCCCTTACGGGGAACGACCAATCCAGCCGCTTCAAGCAAGTCTGGAGCAAGTCCCTCCACCTGCTGCAGATGGGTCAGCAGGCCATCCCATTGATCAGGGGCATAACCCAGTTCAAACGCGTCCTGAACAGCCGGGCTGAGTGCGCGTTCTTCCGTGAGGTACTTGAGGGCCCCCTGACCGGCGGGGCTCCTTAACTGACTGCGAAACCAGCCGGAGGCGAGAGCTAGAGCGCGTTGGAGCTTGTCGCGACGTGAGAGCTGTTGGCGTAATCGCTCCTGCTGCGGACCATCGACCGTCTCAATCGGAAGCTGGTAGCGGCGCGCCAGATCCAGCACCACATCGCTGAAGCTCTGACGCTGGAACTCCATCAAAAACTTGATGGAGTTTCCGCCGGCCCCGCATGAGAAGCAGTAGTAGAACTGTTTAGCGGGAGACACCGTCATCGACGGTTTGCTGTCGTCATGAAAAGGGCAGATGCCGACGAACTCGCGTCCCTTTTTCTTCAGAACAACGTGCTCACCAACCACGTCAACGATGTCGGCCCGCTCCTTCACGGCCTCAATCGTTCGTGGATGTAAGCGGGCGTTGACCATCACACCATTCTGCGAAGTCGCAGGACCCCGTCTACCCCGCGCTTCTGAAACCCATGCCTGACTCCCAGACGGCCTCCACTTGGTGGGCCAGTGAGCAGGCGAAAGGCAGCCGCTCACTGATTCTCAGTTCGCTGGCCTTCAGCCTGATGACCGTCTGCGTTAAGCAACTGAATGGCCGCATCCCCGTGGCTGAGATCGTGCTGGTGCGCGCGCTCATCAGCCTGGGACTCACCGGGATGGGCTTGAGGTTGGCGGGGGTGAAGCCATGGGGAACAGCCAAAGCCCGAGGACTTCTCTTCGCAAGAGGGATCGCAGGAAGCATTGCCTTGCTGTGCTTTTTTCAGGCCATCGACACGTTGCCCCTCGCCGCTGCAACGGTGTTGCAGTACACCTACCCAACGTTCACCGCCCTCGCAGCCCTGCTCTTGCTGGGCGAATCCTTGCGCAAAAGAATTGCCCTTGCGGTGCTGGTGGGCTGGGTGGGCATCACGTTTGTGGTTCAACCGGACTGGTTGACCGGGGACGTTCAAGCCTTGCCGCTGATACCTGCTCTCATCGGCATCTTGGGTGCGCTGTTCACAGCCCTGGCTTATGTGAGTGTGCGCCGGTTATCGGTCACCGAACACCCCCTGGTGATCATTCTCTATTTCCCACTCATTTCTGTCCCCATCACCCTCCCGTGGGTGATCCAAACAGGGGTTTGGCCCATGGGAGTGGAGTGGATATGGCTCCTGGGCGTTGGCGTGTTCACACAGTTAGGCCAAATCTGGGTGACGGATGGGCTGCGTCGCCTGCCCGCAGCAAGGGCTACATCGATCAACTACATCCAGGTGGTTTTTGCCGCAAGCTGGGGATGGCTGTGGTTTTCTGAATCCATCAGCCTTTGGCAAATTGGCGGGGGAGGACTCGTTCTGATCGCGACGATGATTAGTTTGTCTGCAAAAAATAATCCTCCGAGCTGAAGATCTAGGCCTGATCGATGAGTTCCAGCAACCCCACAACAGACGCAAAAACAAGAACGATGGGTCCATCACTGCGGGAAGATCTCAGCCCAAAGGCAACAAATGGCAACGGTTGCAATCGACTCAAATAGGGCATGGCGCCTCAAGCCAGCGCACTCAACATTCAATGGATCAGCACTACGCCTTGCTCTGCCCCAGCGGATACAGCAACCAAGACTGTTGATCCTGGTCTGGACCATTCGGCCGCGCCAGCCGCCAACTCTCACCCCGTTCGCCCCGCTGCAGGTAAACCTCAAAAGGGCTGTCGACCTGCACGCGATCGCCGGGAAGCTGCCAATCAAACCGGCCAGACACCCGCAGACCACGCTGCTCGCCGAGCGTGAGAGCTTCTTGCTCCTCGATGCGCACACGGCTCACATTGGGGGCCAGCGAAATGGGTGGGAGATTCAAGGATTGGGAAATTGCCGTTTGCGTGAGTTGAATCTGCAGGGATAGTGCCTCGTTCAACAACGCACGAGGCGGCTGAGATCCGCCACAGGCCGTCAACGAAACGAGCAGTAAAAGCACGCATAGCCCATGGGACAAGACGCGCCAAAGACTGCGGCCAAAATGGGACTGAGACGGGACAGACAGAGACAGCTGCGGCAACATGACGCGGTTGATTCGTTTCTCCATGATTGGCTGGCTGCAAGGACGGCACATGGAGTGCTGGACCCAGGGAAATCGCAGCGGAGTGCTGCTGGTGTGTACAGGAGTGGGCTATGAGGTGCAACTCACCTCACGCCATCAAAAGCAACTCCAGCCTGACAGTGAACTCACCCTTTGGATCCACCAAGTGCAACGGGAGGATGGGAGCAGTTTATTTGGCTTCCCCTGCCGCCAAGAACGCGACCTGTTTCGGCTTCTGATTGGCGTCAATGGCGTTGGCCCCCAAGCCGGTTTAGCGCTTCTGCATGAATGCAAGCCTCAGGAATTGGTCGCAGCGATTAGCGGTGGAGACCTCAAACGGCTTTGCCAAGCCCAGGGCATCGGCAAACGCACGGCCGAGCGCCTAGCCGTTGACCTACGCACCCCGATCGCAGCATTCGGCGGACTCGAACCCGAACCATCCCTCGTGGAGGGACTGGCATCGGAACAAATTCCAGAAGCCGGAGAGGATGTGGAAGCCACACTGATCAGCCTGGGCTACGACGAACTCGAAATTCGTCGAGCCATTCGAGCCATTGCCGATGGAGCCAGTGGTGTGCCGCCATCCAGCAATGATCAAGACGGCTGGCTACGGGGTTGTTTGCAATGGCTGAGCAGGGAATCCGCTTAATCGGGGACTCGGCAGCAAAAATGGGGCAATCGATCAGTAAGATGCTTCTTTGCATCAAAAGGGCCACCCCCCGCGCATGTCGCTTGATACCACCGAGAAGCAACAGCTGATCAACACCCACCAGACCCACGGCACCGATACCGGTTCCGCAGAGGTCCAAGTGGCCATGTTGAGTGAGCGCATTAATCGTCTCAGCAGCCATCTTCAGAACAACATCCACGACTTCTCATCCCGCCAGGGACTGCTGAAGATGATTGGACGCCGCAAGCGGCTTCTGAACTACATGCGCAGCAAGAGCGAGCAGCGCTACAGCGAGACCATCTCCAAGCTGGGCATCCGCGGCTGATCGGGATCCCTCATGGCTGAGCAACGCAGCCCGCTTCCCTTTGAGCCCAAAGGCTCGGGGAAAGCGGCGAAAGAACCTGCTGGGGTGAAGCAAGAAGCCATTCCCCGATATGTGGCAGACCGCATGGCCCGTCGCGTCGCTGTCTTCACTGGACTGCCGTCTCTTGCCGGGATGGGTGTTTTTGTTGCCAGCTATTTCGTCGTGACCCGAGATATTGCTGAGATTCCACCTGGTGCAACGTTGGTTGGATCAGGTTTTTTCTTTGTTCTTGGCCTCGTTGGTTTGAGCGTGGGAGTTTTAACGGCCAGTTGGGACAAGGAACCTGGCTCCCTGCTGGGGTTCGAGAATTTCAAGCCAAACGTTCAACGCATGCGTGAGTCGATTCGCGCGCAAAAGCAGCAACAGGGGAATGGAAAAGATCAATAAACGGACGAGCCCCGGAAAGAACATAATTTCCACCAAGGCCATACGAATCGATCATCATCAGAATCAATAAATCCTGAAATCGAGACCTAATAATGAACTAGATGTAAATAAAATTTAAACAAATGTGGTTTTTCAAGAAATAATCCTGATGGAAGAACAGCCTATAAAAGCAACATTGGAGATCAACCCAACACGAGCCGATCACTACAACGTGCTGTAAACGACTGATCCTTCAATGCTTGTACAGCAGCGATGGGATCTCGCACACAGAATTGAGCACCGAGTCGCACATAACGAACCGAGTCTCCAAGACAGACCTCAGCCACCACAGGAACTTTCACGCCTAGCTCATCACGCTCAGGGCGATGTTGCGTCAAACATTCACGTAATTTGTGTTGGATAGCGATGTCATTAGCCTGC
The DNA here is from genome assembly GCA_963990675.1 of uncultured Synechococcus sp. GTDB lineage: Bacteria > Cyanobacteriota > Cyanobacteriia > PCC-6307 > Cyanobiaceae > Parasynechococcus. The sequence continues at coordinate 2,006 of CAXDNN010000016.1, read as the reverse complement.
TCAGAAGGAAGCTGAACAAGGAGCAATGTGAGGTCATCAATGGCACGACAGTCGTCAATGATCAACTGAACCCGTTCATCGCGTCGGTCGACGCCAGCCCAAACGAGCAAGCGTGCTTCTGCCATCAGATGGTCGGCCAAGCGTGCATAACTCTTGGGGAACACCACCGCTTCACAACTACCGGTGAGATCTTCAAGTTGCAAAATGGCCATTCGATCGCCTTTTCGCGTCGTCACCTGACGCAATTCAGTGATCATGGTGATGGCACTAACCTTGGATTTATCCGGCTGCTCCTCTAAGGAACCCAAGCCAATCGGTGCCAACAGGCGCGATGAAGGAGTGAGCTGTTTAAGCGGATGATCTGAGAGATAAAAACCAACAAGATCCTTCTCCAATCTGAGCTTTTCAGAGGGGGGATAGTCCGGAACAGGGGCTGCTTTCGGAGCCATACTCAGATCCGTCGGAGCATCGACCTCAGCGGGGGCAGCCATGAGGTCGAAGAGATTTCCCTGACCGCTATCACGATCCTTCGCTCGAGAGGACGCCCAATCCAAAATCAGATCGAGATCTGCCATTAACTGCGCCCGGTTGGCATCGGGATCCATGGCATCCATCGCTCCGCAATGGATTAAAGATTCCAAACCACGGCGATTCAGCACGCTGGATGGAAGGCGATCACACAGATCTGCCAAGGAACGGAACGGACCATCATTTTCGCGGGATTCAATCAAGCGCCGAATTGCACCATCTCCAAGATTTCGAACCGCCGACAAGCCAAACAAAATTCGATCGCCATTCGGAGTGAAGTCGATGAGTGAGGCATTCAGATCTGGGGGCATCACCTCAATCCCCATGGCATTGCAATTGGAGATGTAGCGCTGCACCTTGTCGGCGGCACCAGCATTCACCGTGAGCAATGCCGCCATATAGGCCACTGGATAGTGGGCCTTGAGATAGGCGGTTTGATACGTCACCGCGCCATAGGCAGTGGAATGACTCTTGTTGAAGCAGTACTCAGCAAAGAGCACCATCTGATCGAATAATTCATCGGAAACTTTCACATCAACACCGCGCTCTTTCGCACCCTCAACAAAAATTCCGCGATGCTTTTGCATCTCAGACACCTTTTTCTTACCCATCGCCCGGCGTAGGAGATCGGCCTGCCCCAGGGAATAACCCGCAAGATCCTGCGCGATCCGCATGATCTGTTCTTGATAAACCATGATTCCGTAGGTTTCACTCAAGATCGGCTCAAGAATCTCGTGAGCGAAATCAATCGCCTCTCGGCCATGTTTTCGGTTGATAAATTTTGGAATCAAGCCTGCATCGAGTGGACCAGGCCGATACAGGGCCAAAATCGATGAGATGTCTTCAAGGGATGAGGGCTTCAGATCTCTAACGATCTGACGCATGCCACTTGATTCAAGTTGAAAGATCCCCTCTAAATCACCACGGGCGAGCAATGCAAAGGTGTCAGCATCCTGGGGAGGGAGCTTGTCGGGATCAATGCGCGTCCCGCTACTCACTTCAACAAGTTCTAGAGTCTTGTCGATCATTGTGAGGTTTTTAAGCCCAAGAAAATCCATCTTGAGTAAACCCATCGACTCAACATCTTCCATGAAGTATTGAGTAATAACCTGACCATCGTTATTGCGCTGAAGAGGAACGAGTTGATCAAGCGGATCAGCAGCGATCACAACGCCTGCCGCATGCACACCAAAGGTTTTGTTGGTTCCTTCAATTCGCATGGCCATATCAACCCAGCGCTTCACCACAGGGTCGTCCTGATATTTATCGCGGAACTCGGGATTGGGCGATTCATCGCCGATCATGGCCTTCAATTTGGCCGGTTTCCCCCGAACCACAGGGATCAATTTGGCGAGACGGTCGGCATCTCCATAGGGAATATCGAGCACGCGGGCGACATCCTTGAGAACCTGTCTCTTATACACATCTCCGAGCCCACGAGACTAAGGCGAATCTCGTATGCCGTCTTCTGCTTGAAA
>CAXDNN010000015.1:0-27033 GCA_963990675.1 uncultured Synechococcus sp. | reverse complement strand
AATGATACGGCGACCACCGAGATCTACACCTAAGCCTTCGTCGGCAGCGTCAGATGTGTATAAGAGACAGGCCCTTGGATGGCTGCCAGTAATCCATCGCTGCTATCGGTTCCGCCGGCTCGCCACGGCAACGACTCGGGTTTGCAGTTCAGGAGGTCCTGGAGGGCTGCGAGACGCGGGATGGGCCTTTGATGCTGGTTGATCGCCGTTGTCCGTAGAGCGTCGGATAGTGCGATCCCATGCAGTGCCTGGTCGTTCTGAAGGATGGCTAACCCCAGTCGGCTGAGTCCATGGGGTCCACTGGTCACCAGAATGTCTCCTGGTCGTGCTTCGCTCCGCTGCAAGCGCAGGGGTCCGAGACGCCCAAGTGCAGTGATCGACAGCAAGCGCTGGCTGCCTTTCGAGCAATCTCCACCGAGGATGATGCCTCCATGGACATCGAGGGCTGCCCTGAGGCCTACATACACACCCTCCACCCAACTCCAGGGGGTTTCACTCGGTGCAACGAGGGCGACGGTGATCCCATCCACGCTGATCGCTCCACTGGCGGCGAGGTCGGAGAGATTGGCGGCAACCGCTCGCCAACCCACATCGCTGGGTTTGGTGCTCACGTCACTGAAGTGGATCCCGTCCACCAGCACATCGGTATTCACCAAAATCGGGCGGGGGTCCGACTCCAGAGCCGCACAGTCGTCGTTGAGTTGGCCTGGAGGAGCAAAGCGAGAGAGCCGTCGCAACAGCTCCGACTCCCCAAGCTCGCCCAGGGTTTCCTTCATGCGTGGGCTTTGAGCTGATTGGCGCCTTCAACGACGGTCACTGTTTTGATTGCGTCGTCCACACCAAGTTCTTCGAGCACATCGAAGCCATCAACGACGTAGCCAAAGGCAGTGTTGCGGCCATCCACCAGGTTGAGGCCGGCGGGTGTGAGCTCTGCCTCATAGAGAAACATGAAGAACTGGGAGGAGCCATCGTCGAGTTCGTTGGCTGAATGGGCCCAGCCCAGGGTGCCAAGGGTGGCAAAGGGAAGGGTTGGTGTCGCTTTAAAAAGGCCCACGTCTTCAAACGTCTCGTTGTAGAGCGTGTCGGCTTCACCAGGAACTCGAATTTCGAGGGGAACGTGCCGTTCCTGTTTCGTTGAGGGATCGATGTATCCAATTTCCGGACCCTCGGGGTCGCCGGTTTGCAGAACGTAGAAATCCTCGGCTCTGTTGAAGGGCAAGCCGTCATAGAAGCCCTTCAGAGCAAGATCGACAAATGCACCGGAGGTAAGTGGTGCGTTGTAACCATCCACAACGGTGGTGAGGTCCCCTTTTGTAGTGCTGATGTTGACGACAGCCCGTCCCTGTAAACGGGGGAGTGCATCGAATTCGGAGGGAATGGGTCGTTCGAACCCGTCCTGAACGAGCAAGCGCTCCACGTCACCGATGCGAGTCAGCGTGGTGCGTCGGTCGACGATGAAGGCCGGCTTGTCCACGGCTTTCACCTGAGCGGCCATTTGCTCCAATCCGGCATCCACCTCAATCAGCAGCGCTGTGGCTTGGTCACGGAGTGGCTCTGGAACAGCATCAAGAATCGTGTTGCGCCTTGTTTTGAGTAGGGCCTGACTTCGCGACACCGTTTTTCCCAGGGCGCTCCAGCGTTTTGCACGGAGGTCGTCGCTGGTGAGTTCAAGTCGATGTTGCAGTTGACGAATGTCGTCTTGATCGAAGGGAAGCGCATCGCGAAGGATCGCCGTTGGATCCTTGACGGCATTGCCCTGAGGCAGCCCAGCCCAGGCAGGGGCTGCGAGGTTGAACAGCGCAACGCTGATTAGGGCGACCAGAACGGCCTTGAAACGCTGATGGGTCAAGGGGGAACCCCAGTGCTGACGCGACTTTGGCACAGCCGTATGATCGCCGGAACCGTCTCGTTGGAATGATCTCCAGCAACGACTTCCGCACTGGCACTTCGATCGAGATCGATGGGGCCGTTTGGCGCGTAGTCGAGTTCCTTCATGTCAAGCCCGGCAAGGGGTCTGCGTTCGTTCGCACCAAGCTCAAGTCGGTGAAGAATGGAAGCGTTGTTGAGAAAACATTTCGTGCTGGCGAAATGCTTCCTCAGGCGTTGCTGGAGAAGTCATCCCTTCAGCACACCTACATGGAAGGTGACGACTATGTCTTTATGGACATGTCGACCTATGAGGAAACACGGCTGACCGCCGCTCAAATCGGAGATAGTCGGAAGTACCTCAAAGAAGGGATGGAAGTGAATGTCGTCTCCTGGAACGACACTCCCCTGGAAGTGGAGCTGCCCAATTCCGTCGTTCTCGAGATCAAGGAAACGGATCCTGGAGTGAAAGGCGATACCGCGACAGGCGGCACAAAACCCGCCATTCTGGAAACCGGAGCGCAAGTGATGGTGCCTTTGTTCCTTTCGATTGGCGAAAAGATCAAGGTGGACACCCGCAACGACTCGTACCTAGGACGTGAAAACTGATGGCTATGCAGCTGGATCACGAACAACTGCACCGCTTGCTTGAAGCGCTGGGTGAGAGCGACATCCAGGAATTCCGCTTGGAAGGAGACGACTTCCGGCTCGAGATTCGTCGCAATCTTCCAGGTCAGACCGTCATGGCTCCGGTGATGCAGGCTCCTGTTGCGCCCGCTGCGGCGCCTCCTGCGAAGCCGCTCGACTCAGCGTCACCGCCGCCGGCCGCAACATCGACCCGAAGTGATCTTTTAGAGATCACAGCACCGATGGTGGGTACGTTTTACCGAGCTCCTGCTCCTGGCGAACCTTCCTTTGTGGAGGTGGGGACTCGCATCAATGTTGGCCAGGCCGTTTGCATCCTCGAGGCGATGAAGTTGATGAATGAGCTGGAGTCCGAAGTTGCCGGAGAAGTCGTTGAGATTTTGGTGGATAACGGGACGCCTGTGGAATTTGGCCAGGTACTGATGCGCGTCAAACCAGCCTGAGTTCAGCTCAGCTCCCAAGCGGCATGAATAGCGGCGATCATGCTGTCCGGTCGGGCGATTCCCTGGGTCGCGATGTCGAAGCCCGTGCCGTGATCGGGGGATGTTCTTAGGAAGGGCAATTCCAAGGTGGTGTTGACGGCAGCATCGAAGGCCATCAACTTCACCGGGATCAGCCCTTGGTCGTGATACAGGGCAAGAAATCCATCAGGCCCTGGGTGGTTTGGTTGGTTCCAAGCTTGTGCTGCACTGAGCCAACACGTATCTGGGGGTAGCGGTCCATCGAGACGCATGTCCGGATGTTGGGCTCTCCAACTTTCAATCAACGGTGTCAGCCAGGTCATTTCCTCAGAGCCCAATTGTCCGGCTTCTCCCGCATGGGGATTGAGCCCTGAGACCACAAGGTGGGGATGCGGGTTGAATCGTCGACAGAATTCCAAGAGCACGTCCAATTTGTGGTGGACCAGCTCTGGCGTCAGTGTTTGAGCAACCGCTCCGAGGGGGATATGGGTGGTGGCTAACAAGGTGTTCAGCCGCCATGCGGTGTAGGGCGACACCGCTGTGAACAGCATGGATGAGCCCCTTCTGCCAGCAAGTTCAGCCAAGCGTTCTGTTTGGCCGGGATAGCGATGCCCAGCTGCATGCCAGAGATGTTTGGCAATCGGGGCTGTCACGAGGGCGCGTGCCTGGCTGTGCTGCAACAGCGTCACCGCTCTAGTGAGCCAGCGGAAACCTGCGGCTCCCCCTTCGACGCTTGGGGCCCCGGATGGAACAGCGCTTTGGAGTGGCTGATCATCGATGGTGAGTTGCGCTGGATCAGCCAGGGGAGCTGATGTGGTGCGCCGTAAGCGTTGATGGACCGCTTCGAGGCTGCTGCGACAACCCACCAGGATTGGTTCGATGGTGTTGGGTAAGGCATTCGAGCCAAGGGCCTTCAGTACCACTTCCATGCCAATGCCCGCGGGATCGCCCAGGGCGATCACGATCGTTTGTTTAGGGTTGATGAGATCAGGAAAACCCATTGCTGTGCTGCGCTTTCTGCTGCTGGGGTGTTGCTTTTGGGGGTTTAATTCAGCGGTTGATTGGCGAGCCCTAGGGGTCTGAGGAACTGAAATTCAATCTGTCTTGTTCTAGGCAGTCCTGCAAACCCTCTCGAAAGGTTGGATAAAGGAGCGAATAGTTCAAATCACGGCAGAGCAGTTGGTTGCTCACGCGGCGGTTCTCACTCCAAAAGGATCGTCCCATCGGACTCATCTCGCTGCAAATGTCGTCGTAGTTCTCTTCCTTGGGGAGTGCGCAATCGAGCAGAGACACTCCATAGCGAACGAGGTCGGCGGGTGCCGTGGGCTCGTGATCGACCACATTCACGATTGATGGTCGATGGTTTGGATTGGAGCTGGAGTGATCGATCAAATGCCAACAGGCCCCAGCAATGTCTTCGACATGAATGCGGCAAAACACTTGGCCAGGTTTGTTGATCAACCGAGCTTTGCCCTGCTTGAGGGAATCGAGTACAGAGCGTCCCGGGCCATAGATCCCGGGCAACCGCAAAATTTGTACCGGTAGGCCCGAGTTCAACCAAGCTTGTTCGCATTCCAGCCGACGGCGACTTCGGGCTAAGCCTGGGTCTGGCGGATCGTTTTCTTGCACCCATTCGCCGTTGCGATTGCCGTACACGCCCGTTGTGGAGAGGTAGCCCGCCCATTCCAGTGGAAGCGTTTTCAGCAGTGGCAACAACGCGGAGATCACGGGGTCGCCCCCGTTTTGTTGAGGGGGGATGGTGCTGAGTAAATGGGTGATGCCTTGAAGTGCGCTGGGATCAGGCAGTCGGCCGTTGTTGCTGTCGAAGATCAGGTCGGCATCGGGTTGTCCAGGAACGCGACGGGTACACAGCACTGGTGTGCCCAGCTGCCGTGCGAGTTTCGCTAGGCAACGACCGCTATAGCCACCGCCAAGCACCAGCAGTCTTGCGTGCGCTGGTAAAGGGCGACATTGCTTGACAAGGGCCGAGAGCATCAGTACACCTGTATTAGTTTAGTTTTGATCGCATGACGGACTCCTCTCTGCGTTCCTCGAGGATTGGTGGTGTGCTCACGCGGACCATCTTGGCCGCACTCGTGTTCGGTGTTGCATTGCTATTGGCTCCCGAAGATCCCCGAGCGCAGGCCACGATTTGTCAGCGGCATCACTCCTTTGATGTTTGCCGGGTTTGGTAGGGCGTTAAGCAGCTTGAAAGCCAATGGTTGGGTCGGTTTTCGGTGCGTGAGTGCTCGGTGCCTGAGGCTGATCGGGTTGAGCCCATTGCAGGAGGCGAAGTGCCAGGCGGATGTCACCATCGAGCCAAGCGCGAATGGCCATCGCCCGACGGGGGTCGTAAAAGCGCTGTTGCCGATACCACTCGAAAACATCTGAATCTGATTTTTGTCCGTTGCAGGAGAGGCAGGCGGGCACACAGTTTTCAGTCACGCTGAGTCCGCCTTTGGCCCGTGGGACAAGATGATCAATTGATTCGGAAGGTTTGCCGCAATAAATACAACTTTTGCCAGTATGAGTATGGAGTGATTGTCGCCATCTTCGAACGCGCAATTTAGGACAGAGTTCATCTAGAAAGACTGCATCTCTGTTGTGCATCCGAATCTCTCGGTTGAGTTCATTTTGCCCGAACTGCCAGTCTCGTCAATGTGTCGAGTGCTGCATTTTCGACAATATGTACACGTTGATGTGAAAGTTGATGCCAATTTCCGCTGTCGTCTTGAAAGTCATTAAGGTGATTGTTTGTGGAGGCGTCGATCACGACATTGATCACGTCCCGCTGCTGTCTTGATCTGTCGCCCGCTGGACTGATTCGGGTGATCAGTCCTTTTGATGCGGTCACACAAGCGCAACTGCGTCGGATTCGCCCCCGTGGTCGTTGGCACGGACCGGCGCGAGGTTGGGAATTTCCCCTGGCAGCGGCTGCGGTGCTCCAGCAGCAGTTCGGTCGTCGTTTCACAGTCACGGCCGCGTTAGAGGAATGGCTGGCTTGGAGTCGTCTGCCTCTTCCCCCGTTGCCTCAGCATCGGCAGCTTGTGGCAGCGGCTGATTTGAAGCAGAGCCTCCCGGACGGTCGCTCGCCGCTGTTGCATCAACGCTCTGGTGCTCGCTGGCTCTTGGCTCGGCGTGGTGCGGTTTTGGCCGATGAAATGGGTCTTGGAAAAACCCTCACCGTGTTGCTGGCGGCGCGGGCCATGGTGCGCTGCGCTGAAGTGCGTGTTTTGGTGGTGGCTCCGGTGGGACTTCACCCCCATTGGCGTCGAGAGGCGGATGCCGTTGGCCTTTCGCTGCAGTTGGTGAGTTGGGCGCGGTTACCCGATGCACTGCCAGCTGCGGGCACGTTGCTTGTTGTTGATGAGGCCCATTACGCCCAGTCGATGAAAGCCCAACGCACGGCGGCTTTGCTTCGTTTGGCGCGTCACCCGCGCTTGCGGGCGATTTGGATGCTCACCGGCACACCGATGAAAAATGGTCGCCCATCACAACTCTTTCCTCTGCTGGCAGCGATCGATCACCCCATTGCTCGGGATCAGCGCACGTTTGAGGAGCGCTATTGCCAGGGGCATTGGCGGGAAGGCAAGGCGGGAAAGCGTTGGGAGGCCGCCGGTGTGAGTCAGTTGGAGGAGTTACGTCGTTTAACGCGTCCCTTAATCCTTCACCGTCGTAAGCGGCAGGTGGTGGATCTCCCGCCCAAGCAGCGTCAGCATCATCCAATTGTCTTGCCAGACGACACGTCCACCGGCTTCGACCATCGGGTGGACCTGGTGGTGGAGGACTATCGCCGTCGGGCCCAGCTCGGTGAGGTGCGTTCTGATGCGGAGCCGTTGGCAGTTTTAACGGCGATGCGTCAAATCGCTGCAGAATTCAAGCTGTCTGCTGCTGAACAGTTGTTGTACCAGCTGCATCAGCAGGGGCACGCTGTTGTGCTGTTTAGTGCGTTCATTGCGCCGCTTCAGTTATTGCATCAACGGATTGGTGGGGAACTCATGACCGGACGACAGCGTCCGCTGGAACGTCAGCAATCGGTGGATCGTTTTCAGCAGGGAGCAAGCAATTGCCTGTTGGCGACGTACGGCACTGGATCCCTTGGCTTCACCCTGCATCGCGCTCGACATGTTGTGCTGTTGGAGAGGCCCTGGACTCCTGGTGATCTCGAGCAGGCCGAAGATCGCTGCCATCGCCTTGGGATGGGTGACGGGCTCACATGCCATTGGTTGCAACTGGGTCCCGCAGATCAGTTGGTGGATGGTTTGTTGGCGAGCAAGGCGGAACGGATCGAAGTGCTGCTTGGACCGCGTCGTCAAAGCTTGGAGCGTCAGTCGTTGCCGGCGATGGTCCGTGCGTGTTTGCAGGTGGCCTGACGCACGTCCAGTTCATGGCTCAGCATCGGGTCAACCGAAGCTGATGACTGACCAATCAGCTTGAGAGCTGCGGTGATATCGGCACAGGCTTTTTGATGCTGACCGTTCAAGGTGTGAATGAAGGCCCGATCTCGTAGGAGCTCAGGTTGATCAGGGCTTGCAGCAATGGCCTCATCGCAAGCCTGAAGAGCACGCTTGGGTTCAGAGGCTTGGTACTGCTTTAAGCAGCTTGTCTCAGTGGAAATGGGGCTTTGGTTTTGAGTTGGTGTTTTTTGAGACTGACAACCCGCTAGGCCAATCAGGAGAGACGACAGAACGAGGGCAGCAACCCGTTGAGGGTTAGTAGCTGTAGCGCTCGTCGTCGACGTTGCTGGACTCAGAGTTTGCTGTGCCGGTGCTGCTTGTTCCAAGGGATGTGATGGATGCTTTGTTGGGGGACCCTCCGAACAGATCACCGAGGAATCGGCCGCAATCGGGGAAATTTCCGGGGTCTTGAACCACGGCTTCAGTGATCATCACAGAGGCGTGCTCTGGTGATGTCTTAAAAAGTTGTCCGCCCTGGCGCTTAATCACGGCGTAGGCCGCGTTCCAACTCACGCTGTGGTCGTTGCCACTCGAGCGCATGAAGCAATAGATCTTGGCCCCTTTGTCTTCCGATTGATTGCCCGCCTGGACCGGTTTGGTGCCCCCAATCAATGCACCGATCAGAGCGATCATGGTGAAGGCGAGCTGAGGACCGAAGCGGGGCATGGGTCTCGGAATCAGATTGGTCCCAACGTATCGATTACAAGCGCACTGTCGAGTCCAGGTCAGGGTTGTCCAAGGTTCGAGGGGAGAACCAAACGCACCACCAGGGGAAGTACCAACAGAACGGTGATCAAGCGGACGGCATGCAGAGCGGCGACAGCTGCGCCGACTCCGAATTCAGCCCCCACCAAGCTCATGCCGCTAATCCCTCCAGGTGCAGCCCCGAGAAGGGCCACAACTGGGTCAATCCCAAGCAAGCGACTGCTCCACAGGCCAATCACGATGCCCGTCAGTACAAGGGTGACCGTGATCAATAGGGCCGGTCTCCAAAGGACCTGCAATTGTTCGAGGGAGGCCCGGGTCAAGCCTGTTCCAATCACGGTGCCGATACCGATTTCGAGAATCGTGCGTGTCCCTGTTGGCCAAACAGCTTGATCCAACTGACCGCTCATGCTTACGATCCCGGCGCCTAGCAATGCACCAGCGAGTGGTGCTGCCGGGATTCCACTCAGGAGAGCCAGCAGCCCGAGGCTGGTTCCGGCTACCAAATAAAGCACTAGCGTTGCCAGAGGAGACATCGAGATTTATGCAGCCATCTCAGTTTGATCTTGAGGCAGCACGGCTCTTGTGTTGTCATTTGGGCAGTGATTGTTTGATCGATGACTTCATCTGTGTCTTTCCGGATCACCCGTACCGCTGAAGACCTGGCGCAGACAATGACGGCTTTATCCCAGCGCCTGGTGAAGATTGAGCAGCGACAGGAGGCGATCGAGCTCCAACTCCGCCAGAAGTTCAAGGATCTGAACAATGTGCCCGACGAGGAATTGGCCACATTGGATGGCATCGAAACCCTGTTGCGGGAAACCCGAGAGCTCTTGGAGAGCACAGATCTCAACGCTTCTGATGCCACAACGAACGATCAAAACGACGAGGATCACTTCGCCGAGGCCGCGTAGGGGTAGCGCTGGGTGCCAAAATAAAAAGAAAGGCAACTATGGCGTCCACCATTCCCGCCACTCATGCTTGCAATTCACTCAAGCCAGCCCGCACCTTGCATGGGATGACCATCTGGTCGAAGTCCGGTTTTCTAGAGGGCGGGCACCAATTGGAAAAATTGGAATTTGCCTTGGCGCATGCAGAGGCCAAAGGAGATGTAATTCGTTGCAGCGAGTTACAAGATCGGATTGCAGATTTGGGTGGTAACGCTGAAGAACCTGGAACTTAGTGATTGTTGCTCAGGAATATTTTGTTCTGATCGCTATTTCTGATATTGCTTTAAGAAGACGTTGGCATTAAATTTTCGGATTCGGTAGTATGATTGGTATTAATAATTCAATCTCCTTTGCCACTCACATTGGTGCGATCTGAAAGCGCTTCTGACAAGCGACAAGATCATGAATTAGCTGCTCGCGATCTATTCGAACGCGCTCGTCTATGTGCGGAAGCAGGTCAAATTTCCGACGCGGGATCGTTCATTCTTAAGGCACTTGGTCATGAACGACGCGCCAGTGCTGTTGGCCCGCAGGTGATGCAAATTATTAAACCTCGTTCTTAAAGGCGGGCTTTTTTGAAAGCGGGTGACCGGATTCGAACCGGCGACGTCCAGCTTGGGAAGCTGACATTCTACCACTGAATTACACCCGCAGATGGGTGAGAATGCACTCACCCACTGACTTTTTGATTAGCTGAGTGCTGCAGATGTTGCTGCAACTCCTGCGCCCATTGTGCCCTTGTGTAGCCCTAATGACTGCAAAGTCGCTTCAATGGCGGACACTGCAGTCAACACATCACGGTCACACACATAGCCCAAGTGCCCAATGCGAAATACTTTGCCCTTGAGATGATCTTGTCCTCCGGCTAGAAGGATGTCGAATTTCTCCTTCACTGTTTTGCGCAGAAGCTCTGCATCTAACCCCTCAGGAGCGACGGCGGTTATGGCAGGACTGCCATGACCTTTGGCTGCAAAGAGGGGTAAACCGATCGCTTCCATGCCTGCTTGGGCCGCCGCACGATGACGCGCATGGCGCGCAAAAATCGACTCGAGCCCCTCCTTTTGCATCATGTCGAGCGCTGCTTCCAGCCCGAAGTACAGGTTCACCGCTGGCGTGAAGGGGTTGCTGTCTTTTGCAGCCGTTTTCCGATAAGGGCCGAGATCCAGATAAAACTTTGGAAGGTCTGATGTTGCGTAAGCCGCCCAGGCACGATCACTCATCGCCACAAAACTGAGGCCTGGCGGAAGCATGTATCCCTTCTGGGATCCTGAGGCCACCACATCCAGTCCCCACTCATCCATGGGCACATTGCAAGCGCCGAGGCTGGTGACGCAGTCCGCAATCGTCAGGGCTGTCCCGTGCGCTTTGACATGACGAGCGATGGTCTCGAGGTCGTTGATCACCCCCGTTGACGTTTCTGAGTGGGTAAGGATGACGGCCTTGATTTGCTTTTCGGTATCGGCTTCAAGGGCAGTTCGGAAGGCTTCGGTGTCGAGCGGATGTCCCCATTCCGCTGTCACCACGTCCACCTCAAGGCCATAGGCGCGAGCCACCTTCACCCAACGCTCACCGAACTTGCCGTTGTCTCCACAGAGAACTTTGTCTCCACGGCTGAGGGTATTAATGATGCCGGCTTCCATCGCTGCCGTGCCACTGCCCGTGATCACGAGCACATCACTGCTGGTTTGATGCAGCCATTTCAATTGTTCCGTCGTGCGCCGCACGATGGTTTGGAACTCACCGCTGCGGTGACCGATGGGATGACGTCCCATCGCCTTCAGCACCGTTTCGGGAACCGGGGTCGGTCCCGGAATCATCAAGGTGAGTTTGTCCTGCATGGCGTGGGGAATGCCGATCCGCGACTCTAGAAAACAGCACCGCATCCGTCATCGACACCGTCTCTCCAGATTCAATGAGTTCAGGGCTGACCCTTCCGGTCTGGGTCGCAGCTGCAGCGAAGGCATCGTTGCAAGCTCTTCTCGGTCAACCCTTCGCTGGTCATGCGTCGGTAAGCCTTCCTGATCGACCCGCTCCCCTTCTTGTGCCTGTGATCTCAGCGGCAACGCTGGATGGTGGTGAACAGGCCTTGGCGATCAGCCGTTGCGATCCAGGCCCAGGGCTGGACCTCACCCGTGACTTGGAAATTTGGGTTCGTGTGTCTTGGACACCTGACAAGCAGGCGGGGCTCACGCTGTTGACGGGAGCCGGCGTCGGGACGAGGGGAGCGGGTGGTGATCTTTGTGTTTCCGCCTATGCCCGCGATCTTCTTGAGCGGAATCTCTTGCCCTTGGATCGTGGCCTCACTGTTGAGGTTGTGCTTCCAAGGGGTCGAGAGCTTGCTTTGCGAACGAGCAATGCGGCGTTTGGGGTGGTGGATGGGTTGGCCTTGATTGGCACCCAGGCGGAGGTTCAGCGCAGTGCAGCGCCAGACCAGTTGAAGCAGGTGTTGTTGGATTTGGCCCAGCTCACGGGGGATCCGAAATTCCAGGGCGATCTCGTATTAGTGATTGGGGAAAATGGTTTGGATCTGGCGCGTCAGGCTCAATTGGCGCCCTTGCTGAAGGTGGGGAATTGGCTGGGTCCGGTTCTCGTGGCCGCGGCAGAGGCAGGCGTCCAAAACCTTTTGTTATTGGGGTATCACGGCAAATTAATCAAATTGGCTGGTGGGATTTTTCACACACACCATCACCTTGCCGATGGGCGCTTGGAAGTCCTCACAGCCCTGGGCCTCGATGCAGGACTGTCGCTGGATCAGTTGTGTTTGATCCGCCGCGCCACATCTGTGGATCAGGCGTTCCGAGAGTTGGATGCGCTCAATCCGGTGGTGGCAGAGCAGTTGTGGCAGCAGTTAGCTCTGGCCGTGGAACAACGGAGCCAGGCTTATGTGGCCCGCTACGGCGATTGGTCGATGCGGATTGGTGCCGTTTTGTTTGACCGCAGCCGTCATTTGCGTTGGCGAGGACCCGTAGCGGGAGAGCGCTTCTTTACGCTGATGCATTGACGCTTGTCGCAGCGCGACACCTTCCTGGATCGATGCCCCAGCCCTCGTCCGACGGTCAGCGTCAGCCGGCCATCGTCATCCTTGATTTTGGTTCTCAATATTCGGAACTGATTGCCCGTCGTGTTCGCGAAACCGAAGTTTTTTCGGTGGTGATCGGATACAGCACAACGGCGGAGGAGCTGCGTGGGATGGCGCCCAAGGGAATCATCCTGAGTGGTGGACCCAGTTCGGTGTACGCAGAGCATGCACCGGTTTGTGATCCCGCTATTTGGGACCTCGGCATTCCTGTGCTGGGGGTTTGTTATGGCATGCAGCTGATGGTTCAGCAGCTGGGGGGTGCTGTTGAGGCGGCGACCGGTAAGGCGGAATACGGCAAGGCTCCCCTGGTGGTGGATGATCCCACCGACCTTCTCAACAATGTTGAGAGTGGCTCCACGATGTGGATGAGCCATGGCGACTCCGTGAAGGCCTTGCCAGAGGGCTTCGTTCGTTTGGCCCACACGGCGAATACGCCTGAAGCTGCTGTCGCGAATCTTGAGCGCAAGTTGTACGGCGTGCAGTTCCATCCGGAGGTGGTGCATTCCACCTGTGGGATGGCTTTGATTCGCAATTTTGTGAATCACATTTGTGGCTGTGAGCAGGATTGGACCACCAATGCCTTCATTGATGAGGCGGTGGCCTTGGTGCGCGAACAGGTGGGACAAAAGCGAGTTTTGCTAGCTCTTTCAGGAGGTGTTGACTCCTCAACCCTGGCTTTTTTACTGAAAAAAGCGATCGGTGATCAGCTCACCTGTATGTTTATTGATCAAGGCTTTATGCGAAAAGGAGAGCCAGAATTTTTAATGGAATTCTTTGATCAAAAATTCAATATTCGTGTGGAATATATTAATGCGCGCAAGCGCTTTATTGATAAGTTAAAAGGTGTTACTGATCCAGAAGATAAACGTAAAATTATTGGCACTGAATTCATTCGGGTTTTTGAGGAAGAGAGCAAGCGTCTCGGACCATTTGATTATTTGGCTCAGGGCACGCTTTATCCCGATGTGATTGAAAGTGCTGGCACCAACGTTGATCCCAAAACGGGTGAGCGTGTGGCGGTGAAGATCAAGAGCCATCACAACGTTGGCGGTTTGCCAAAAGATCTGCGATTCAAGTTGGTGGAACCACTTCGCAAGTTGTTTAAAGACGAAGTGCGCAAAGTGGGTCGCAATTTGGGGCTGCCAGAGGAGATTGTGAGGCGCCATCCCTTCCCTGGGCCTGGGTTGGCGATTCGAATCCTTGGAGAAGTGACGGATGAAAAGCTCAACTGCCTCCGTGATGCTGATTTGATCGTTCGTGAGGAGATTCGTGACGCCGGGCTTTATCACGACATATGGCAGGCCTTCGCTGTTTTATTGCCTGTTCGTTCTGTGGGAGTGATGGGTGATCAGCGCACCTATGCCTGGCCAATCGTCCTGCGTTGTGTGTCCAGTGAGGACGGCATGACGGCAGATTGGTCGCGTCTTCCGTATGACCTCATGGAGACGATTTCGAATCGAATCGTTAACGAGGTGAAAGGGGTTAATCGTGTGGTGATGGACATCACCAGTAAGCCACCCGGCACGATTGAGTGGGAATGATGTCCCCGTTGGGATGGCCTTGGGCTATTGGGCGAACTTTCCTTCAGCAAGGCAATCCATTCCAGGCTGAATCGTCTCGTCGTATTTTTCTGATCGGCCACAATAAATGTGGAACACGATCCTTTAATAAGCTTCTCAATAAGAATGGCTATAGCTCAATTCACTACGATAAAGGTCGTTTAGCAAAGCGTATTCAGGCAAATTTTATTTTTTCGCGTCCACTTCTCGATGGTGTCGATCAGTACTGTGGCTATACCGATATGGAGCTTTGTGGAGAGTTCTATGCCTATCGCCTTTTCCCTCTTTTAGATCTGCAATATCCGGGGTCTTGTTTTATCTATAACACGCGTGATGTGAGCCGTTGGGTCGATTCCCGCTTGAACCATCGAAACGGTAAATATGCCCGCACCTATTTGAAACGAATGCAGCGGGCCTTTGAGGATTCAAGCCTTACGATGGACGACTTGCGTCAGCATTGGCACGAGGCCTGGCAGCGGCATGATGTTGATCTGCGGAGGTACTTCGCCGGGCGAAGTAACTTTTTTGCGTTTGACATTACGGTCCCCCAAGACCAAGCAGCGCTCTGTCGTTTTTTACGCCGACGGGGCTACCGCATCCGCGGCAATGCATTGCCCCACTCCGGAGCACGCCCATCGCCTGTTGAAAACCCATGAGTGAGGTGCTGGCGACCATCGCCGATCGCCGATACCTTGGGCCACCGGCCTTGGCTTCGTGACGGCGACTCAACAGCAGGATCTGCAATTGCAGCGGCGGCTGCAGCAGGACAGCATTCAGCTCGGTGGGCGCACGATTTATCTCAATCCTTTCTTGTATTGGCGTCGGTTCGATAGCAACACCGACCGCTGGCTCCGGGAACCCGGCCAGCTCACGGATGATCAGACCCGAGTCAATCGCAGCCGTTTTTATCCAGAGCTCGATTGGACTGGTTTGGATGAGCATCAAACCGCTGTCTATGACGGAGCGGTGGAAATGTTCCTCAAGAGCCTTGATCTGATCAGCACCTTCCATCCGGAATTGGGGGCTGGTCAGATGTTGGAGGTGGAACGCAAGATGACCATCACCAAAAAGCGGGCGTTTGAGCGTTGGGTCGATAAAGCGATTCGGAGACGTCAGCGGGACGAAAATCGTGAGTCCCGTCGCTTTGAACGCAGTCGCGTCTGGCGTGAATGGCGTGAGTGGATCGCGATGGACACCACCCAAAAAGCGTTGGTGCCTCTGGTGATGCTCATGGTGCTGTGTGGAGTGGGGGGTTGGTCCTTTGGAGCGGCGCAGTCGGCTTGTCCGACACTGTCGCTGCCCTCAGGACAGACTGGAGTTCGTTGACTGGGCCCGATGGCCGCTGATTCCGGTTCCGACAACCCTTTGGATCAACTGCGTTTGTCGCTGATGCAGGATGTCTTGCCTGTCGGCTTAGCGGTGTTCGAACGGGCGCGACAGGGGGGGCCTGGGCGTGTCGCTGAAGTGTTCACCGGGGGATCGACGGATCCGATTGCCGAGTTGCGCCAGGAGGGTGAGCCTGTGGCTCGCGACGTCCGTGAACAATTGGACTCCGTGAGTCCAGGGCTTGGTAATCCGGTGATGCCCGTCAGTGTTTCCGTTGAAGAACCCGATACGGCCGCCGCTGATCGAAACGATTTAAATCTGGCGCTGCAACGGATCGAGAACCGTCTGGATGCTTTGCGTCGGCTGCTCCCGGCAGATTGAGGCATGGCTTCTGCCCAGCATCGTCAGACCGGATTGCGTCAACAGCCACTGGTGCTGTTGACGGTGGTGTTGGTGTTTTGTTCCGCCATGGTCGGCCGGCTGGTGTGGATGCAGTTGCTGGAGGGCTCACGCTTTAAGGAACTCGCCGATGAGAACCGCATTCGCCTCGTTCCAAGGTCGCCGATTCGAGGACGGCTTTTGGATCGCAAGGGTCGTGTTCTGGCCACGAGCAAGCTCACATATTCCCTTTACCTCGAGCCACGTTTGGTGAGCGATGCCGATTGGCCTGGATTACGCAATCGACTCGCATCCCTGTTGAATCTGGACCCATTGCTTCTGGATGAGCGACGCGATCGCGGCACAGACCGAGACGGCTATCGCACCACCTTGATGCTCGATCTCAAGCCGGAACAGGTCCTGCGTTTTCGCGAGCAGGCCTTGGCTTTGCCTGGGGCGCAAGTGGACGTCGACATCCTGCGTTTTTATCCCCATGGCAGCCTCGCTGCCCATGCTTTGGGTTACACCCAACCGATCACGGAGTCTGAGTACGACGCCCTGGTGGAGAAGGGTTACAAGATTCGTGATCGCATTGGTCGGACCGGCGTTGAAGCGGCCTATGAGACCCATTTGCGCGGCAAGTGGGGCGGTCAGATGTTGGAGGTGAATGCGATGGGGGAAGTGCAGCGAAACCTTGGTGATCGACCTTCGGAGTCGGGACAAGATCTCACGCTTACCTTGGATTTAGACCTGCAACGCGCTGCAGAGCAAGCCTTGGCTGACAAGCCTGGCGGGGCTGTCGTGGCGCTTGATGCGAAGACGGGTGCGGTGCTGGCCTTGGCGAGTAAGCCTGGCTTTGATCCAAACTTTTTCTCCAAGCTGATCACAACGCAAAAGGAGTACGACGCGCTCTTTTCCAATCCGAAAAAGCCCCTATTGAGTCGGGCGATGAATCCCTACGACCCTGGCAGTACCTGGAAGCCTGTTACGGCGATGGCCGGGATGGAATCGGGGAAGTTCCCGCCGAAAACCAAACTCCACACCAAAGCGTGCATCACCTATGGAGGCCATTGTTTTCCTGATCACAACGGCGCTGGTTTTGGTCATATCGGCTATGCCGACGCCCTGCGCTTTTCCAGCAACACCTTTTTCTATCAAGTGGGTGTTGGAGTGGGGTCTCGGGCCCTAAAACAGGCGGCGAATCAACTGGGCTTTCAGCAAAAAACTGGGATCGAGATCGACTGGGAAGAGAGTGTGGGTCTCGTCGGTGATGAAGATTGGGCCGAGAAGGGCCGCGGCTGGGCCGACCCCGGCAGTACCCCATGGATCCCTGAAGACATGGCCAGTGCGTCCATTGGTCAGTCGGTGGTGCAGATCACGCCACTGCAGTTGGCCCGTGCCTACGCCGTGTTTGCCAATGGTGGTTGGTTGGTCACCCCGCATCTGGCGAAAGGTGAGATCGATTGGATGGCGCCGAAGTACCGGCGTCCAGTTTTGATGAAGCCATCCACGTTGAACACCATCCGACAGGGTTTGCGCAAGGTGGTGGAAGACGGCACCGGCTATGGCTTGAACGGTCCAGGAATTCCCCCTGCGGCTGGCAAAACGGGTACTGCTGAAGACAGCACCGGAGGACCGGACCATGCCTGGTTTGGCTGTTATGCCCCGTATCCCGACGGCAAAATTGTGGTTGTGGCCTTCGCCCAGAACACCCCAGGAGGTGGTTCCGTTCATGCGTTGCCGATGGCGAAGAAAGTTCTTGCCGCTTGGGAACAATCACGCAAAAAAGACTGAGCCTGGGGGCTCATCCAAGTTCGTTGAAGGCCCTCTGTGTCTTCAGGCAGCAGCGTCAAGCGTCCCTTGGCTGAGAACGTCGCGGTAGTAGCCCCGCAGTTGTTCAGTGGCGCCAGCCCATCCCCAACGCTCGGCTTCAGACCGGGCAGCACTCCTCAACGCCTGACGTTCTAAGTCGTTGCCCAGCAACCGTTTTGTGGCCTGAATCAAGCTTGCGGCACCGCCGTCGTCCCCATCCGGCTCGTACAGACAACCATTGACGCCGTCCGAAATGATGTCGGGAATCCCTCCTCGGTTTGCCCCGACGACTGGGCAGCCGGCTGCCATGGCCTCAAGGAGCACGAGTCCGAGGGTTTCGGTGCTGGAGGGGAAGAGGAAAGCATCGCCACTGGCGTAAGCCCCCGCTAAGTCTTCGCCTGCCAAATAACCCACAAAAGTGGTTGCTGTGCCGGCAAAGTGCTTTTCCAATTGCTGCCGATGGGGTCCGTCGCCAACAAGAGCAAGGCGGGTCTCGGGTAAAGCTTCGAGGACGGGACGAATGCGTTCGATTTGCTTCTCTGCTGACAGTCGACCGACGTAGAGCAGTAAGGCACCCCGATCGTCATGGCTTCCCAGCAGACGTTGTCGCATTGCAGGACTTCTCAGGGCCGGACGGAAAAGCTCCGTATCGACACCGCGCTGCCAGAGCGCAGTGTGTTGGATGCCTTTGTCGCTGAGTTCCTGCACCATCGCCGTCGAAGTGCATAGGTTGAGCAGGGCCTGGTTGTGAGCGGCCTTAAGCAATTCCCAGAGCAGTGGTTCAAGCATGCCCATGCCGTAGTGCTCAAGATATTTCGGTAGATGGGTGTGGTAGCTCGCGATCAACGGAATGTTCTTCGTCTTGGCCAACCAGATACCGCCTAACCCCAGCACAGCAGGGTTCACCACATGGATGAGGTCCGGTTGGAACGTGTCGATGGCATCCGACACGGCGGGCCGTGGCAAGGCCAACTTGAGCTCGGGATAGAGCGGCAAGGGCATCGCCGGAACGCCGATTAAGCGAGCACCCATGTACTCATCCGGACAGCCTTCAGGGCAAAACACCACCACCTCATCACCGGCATCCACCAGGTGTTTCACCGTTTTGGTGAGCCGGGTGACGATGCCATCGACCTTGGGCAGGAAGGTTTCGGTGAAAAAGGCGATTTTCAATGGAGAAGCCTGATTTTAGGAGGCGTTGCCGATGGCCTTGGCTTGGTCTTTGGTCCAAGCGGAGGTGCAAAGGATCCGGTTGCGATCGCAGCGGTCGGAGTACCGAGTTGCAATCTCTACAACCTCTTTCAGCAGACCATCGTCCAGGGTGGTGGGATTCAGCCCGAGTTCGATAAAGCAGCGGTTGTCAACGATCAAATCGTTCTCGACGGCTTCGTTACGGGGATTGGGAAGGTTGTTCACCTTGGCTCCCGTGAGAGCGGCCACCTTGTTGGCGAGTTCACCCACCTGATGACTTTCCGTCATTTGGTTGAAGATCTTGACGCGCTCACCTTGTTCAGGGGGATTATCGAGCGCAAGCTGCACGCACTTCACTGAGTCTCGGATGTGAATGAAGGCCCGGGTTTGGCCACCGGTGCCATGCACCGTGAGTGGATAGCCGATGGCTGCTTGCATCAGGAAGCGGTTCAGCACCGTGCCGTAGTCGCCGTCGTAGTCGAAGCGGTTGGTGAGGCGTGGATCGCGATCGGTGGCTTCGGTGTTGGTGCCCCAGACGATGCCTTGGTGCAAATCTGTGATCCGAACCTTGTCGTTTTTGTTGTAGTAAAGGAAGAGCAGCTGATCCAGCGTCTTGGTCATGTGATAGACGCTTCCGGGGCTAGCCGGGTGCAGGATTTCCTCTTCAAACCGGCTGCCATCCGGTTGGGGCACTTCCACCTTCAGGTAGCCCTCTGGAATGGTCGCCCCTCGATGGGAGCCATAGCCGTAAACGCCCATGGTGCCGAGGTGCACCACATGAATATCGAGACCCGACTCAACGATGGCGGCAAGAAGGTTGTGGGTGCCGTTGACGTTGTTATCAACGGTGTAGCGCTTGGTGGCGCTGCTCTTCATCGAGTAGGGCGCAGCGCGCTGTTCGGCGAAGTGAACAACGGAATTGGGCTTTTCATCCCGCAGCAAATCGAGCAATCGCTGGTATTCATGCGCCACGTCCATATGGATGAAGCGCATTGGCTTGCCACCGATCTCTTCCCATGCTCGAAGTCGCTCTCCGATGCTGGTGATTGGCGTTAACGAGTCAACCTCCAAATCGACGTCGATCTTGCGTCGACTGAGGTTGTCCACGATCAAGACCTCATGGCCTTGATCTGCCAAGTTCACAGCACAGGGCCAGCCACAGAAGCCGTCACCGCCGAGAACGAGAACCTTCACCCCAAACTCCTGCTGGAACGAGCAAAACGCTCAGTGGAGGCAAGCTACTACAGGGATTTTTTTACTCGTGTTTGGTCAGCTGATGACCACGGTGATTCCAATGAGCCCAGTCACCAGGATGGAACCGCCGATGAGCATCATCAGGGAGCTGCGATTGCGGTCTCTGCTGGCGTTTTGATCCATCACTTCCATGCGGGGCTCTTTGGCAAAAGCGTTCAAAAGACCGCCGTCTTCCGTGGTGACCTGCATGGATCCAATCTGATTTCCCGGACCTTATGAGTTCAATTGCTTACCGCCATGGTTTGTGACGCAGAGTTGATCTCCCTTCATTTCTCTTTACCTGAAATCAGTCCTGTGGTCGGTGAGCTGGCGGAGGCTTGCTCCCGTCGTGGCAGACGGCCTGAGCTGTAGGCCATCCGACCAGCGATCACGGCTTTGCCCATGGCTTCAGCCATGGCTGGGGGATCACCGGCCATGGCGATCGCGCTGTTGACCAAAACAGCATCGGCCCCCATCTCCATGGCTTGGGCGGCCTCGCTGGGGACGCCGATGCCGGCATCAACAACGACAGGAACCGTTGCGTTTTCAATGATTAAGGCGATGTTGGCGGCGTTGTTCAGTCCTTGCCCTGATCCGATGGGGGACCCGAGAGGCATCACTGTGGCGCAACCCACTTCTTCTAGGCGTTGTGCGAGCAGAGGGTCTGCATTGATGTAGGGCAGCACCGTGAAACCCTCTTTCACCAGGGCTTCTGCAGCTTGGAGTGTGCCAATCGGATCGGGTAGGAGATGTCGGCTGTCTGGAATCACCTCCAGCTTGATGAAGTTGTTGTCTTCTTGGCCCGCCAATTTCGCGAGTTCTCGCCCCAGTCGCGCGACGCGAATGGCT
Source organism: uncultured Synechococcus sp. (assembly GCA_963990675.1). Classification (GTDB taxonomy): domain Bacteria; phylum Cyanobacteriota; class Cyanobacteriia; order PCC-6307; family Cyanobiaceae; genus Parasynechococcus. The sequence continues at coordinate 6,522 of CAXDNN010000015.1, read as the reverse complement.
TCCTCAGCATTGGTGCATCCGGCTGTGTTGGGAAGCATCCAGATGCGCGACCAATCGATGGCTTCCATGAGTCCTGCATGTCCGGCAGCTCCTGTTTGAACCCGGCGCACGGCCACGGTCACCATCTCGCACGCGGAACGCTCAATGCTGCTTTGCATGGAGTGGATGGATGGGTATTTGCCTGTACCGGTCAATAAGCGGCAACCAAAGAGGCGGCCGCCGATGGTCAAGGGGTCAGATCCGTTGGAGGTGGAAACCATGACGCGTCTGAGCAAAAGGGCCTACCGTGACTCCATCATCCCTTGTCTTCCATGCCCTTCCTGCTTGCCATGGATCTACCTGTTGGCAGTCAGGTCCCGTTTCAAACCAATCCACAACTTCCGCTCGATCCGATTCAACTGGCGATCCCGATTGAAGTAGATCAAAACCAAGTGGAGAGTTTTGATCCTGTGGCTCGAGCCGCTGATCTTGTTACGACGCTTCCGCGTCAATGGTGTGGCACATACCAACCGTTTGATGGGTCTCCAACGGTCGACGTAACGCTCGACATATCAGATCTCAAGGCGATTGGTCAGATCGTTGATTTGCGTGGAACGATGACTCTGGGCTCTGTCACCACTCCGGTGCAAGGCAATCTTCATGCCAAGTCAGATCAACTTGATTTGATTCCCTTGAGTGACGAACTGATTGCTGGCGTGGAACCCGGTGGAGTCTTTCTTGGTTTGCAGGGTTTTAGCCCCACGGGTTGGCAATCCCCACGCTTGATTAACAACGTCGACCCGAGCGCTGGATTGGGTGGCCGTTTGGCATTGACGAGCACCTGTCAAGCTGAAATGCCGATCCAACCGCTTTGGTGATACGGACATTCCAGGCTGAAATCAGGAACGTTTTTCTAGTTTTTTGATGCCTTTCTTGGCTGTTGAATTGTCTGGTTCTAACTCTAATGTTTTCCTGTATAGAGCGATTGCGTCTTCATATTTAAGAAGTTTTTCTTGAGCGAAAGCGAGATTATTAATTGCAACTGGATAATCATCTTTGGCTCTTAAAGCCAATTTGTAATGCTTGATGGCTCCGTCGTAATCCTTCTGGGCTGCCAGGGCAAAACCAAGGGCATTTTCGATCAAAGCCCGCGCTTCATTGGGCTCGTCAGTCAGCCTTTTTAAGGCCTGCTTGAGCGTTGCTGCAGCTTGGGGGTAAAGGCGTTTTCGTAACTGAACAGAACCCAACTCATAAAGGTCCGCAGACTGCCGTGAGGCTGCGGTGCCAGCTTGCTCGAGTTGCACGAAACGCGCTTCATCCCGACGCACGCGTAAAAGTTGTCGGCCTACGATCACCGCAACAACGGTGAGCAGGCCGACCAGGCCCAGGAGATAGGTCTGGGGCAGCAAATTCACGGATTTGGATCAGCTCTTCGCTGCAGTAACCACTGTCGTGAAACTGGTGGGATCTGCCACAGCCAACTGCGCAAGCATTTTGCGATTGATGCGGACGTCAGCTTTTTTTAAGCCACCCATCAAGCGGCTGTAGCTGACGCCGTTCAGGCGAGCTGCAGCATTGATGCGTGCAATCCACAAACGACGAAAGTCGCGCTTGCGACGACGGCGATCGCGGTAGGCATTGCAAAGCGCCTTCATCACCCGCTGGTTCGCGGTGCGGAACTGGGTGCCGTTGCCTCCGCGGAAGCCACGGGCAAGCCTCAGGATTTTATTGCGGCGCTTTCGGGCGACGTTGCCTCTCTTAACGCGGGCCATACAGGGAAAGGATTAGATCAGGTGGAACGAACAGTTAGCGAGAGCGTCTCTGCTCAGGCGTAGGGCATCATCAACGTGACGCGCTCAACGTCGGTGTGATCAACAACGGCCTTGGTGCCGAGGTGACGCTTCTGCTTCGGAGTTTTGTGATCCAGCAGGTGGTTTCGGAAAGCGCGACGACGAAGGAACTTGCCTGTGCCGGTTGCTTTGAACCGCTTGGCGGCAGCTTTGCGGGTCTTCAGCTTGGGCATTGCTCTGCTCGAACGGGGCACAAACAACAACAATACGTCCCGGTGCGCCTTTTGTAGATGATTCGGCTGTTGTCGCTCTCGATGCTTCTCGGTCTTGCCTCCGGTTGTGGGGCAAGGGAGCAGGCCGCGCCACTACAAACACCATCGGCTGAGGTGCCGGCCGTCGTGGCACCGGCCACCCATCTTTCGGTACCCCGCCCTCCGCAGTTATCTCGGGCAGAGCCCGTTCTCTGGGTGGCACTCGAGGATCATCTTGGTTCCCATCCGGCGGCGATGCCGCTTCGGCTCTCGAGTGCGGGCGCTCCGCTAAGGCTTGAGGACGCTGCAGGCCAGACGTGGACGGCTGCCAGTTTCACCGTGCGCTGGCGATCGGTGGCGTTGCCAGATCCGGTGACGCTGGCGCGACGGATCGCCGGCCCATTTGCGAGTTTCGAATCGGCGGAGCGCTTCGCCCAGCGCTGGCGTGCGTTGGGGGTAACGGTGTCTGTGGCCCATCCCAACGATTGGGAGGTTTGGGCTCCTCAGGGTTCGGTTGCCCCTGAAGGGTCCCCGGTCCGGGATTGGACCCGTCGTGTTCACGCCACGGTTGAACCGACCTTGGAGAGCCCTGAGGGTGTGCAGCCGATCAAGGGCCCTTTGCAGATCACAGCCCCCGATGGCTTGCATTGGAACCGTGGAGTGTTCCGTGGACCATTCCGGCTCCAGCGGGATGCCTATGGCAGTTGGACACTGATTGAAAAGGTTGCTGTTGAGCGATATCTCGAAGGGGTGGTGCCCCATGAAATTGGCGCTTCATCACCTATTGCGGCCTTGCAAGCCCAAACCGTGTTGGCTCGGACCTGGGCTTTGGCCAACAGCCATCGTTTCAACATCGATGGGTATCACCTTTGCAGCGATACCCAATGCCAGGTGTACAGCGATCCGCGCCTGGCAGGGGCAGCGGTTCGGCAAGCGATTGCAGCCACCCGTGGGCGATTGCTTAGTCGTGCTGGACGTCCGATTAGTGCGGTGTATCACGCCACCAATGGGGGTGTGATGGCGGCAGGCCCAGAAGCTTGGGCGATGCAGCCTCAGCCCTACTTGGTGGCCAAGGTCGATGGAGATGAGGGTTGGAGGGAGCGCCATGTTCTCCCGCTTCAACTATCTCAACAAGTGTCGTCCCTACTGATCGATCGCTCGGGAGCCTATGGAGCGCAACATCCTTTGTTTCGTTGGAGTCGTGTGATCACGGCTGATGAAATCCGACAGGCCATTGGTGCTCCGGCTCAAGCGTTGCAATCACCGTTGCGATTGAACGCATTGCAGCGGGGTACGAGTGGTCGTGTTTTGGCGTTGCATATTGCCGGTTCCGGGGAGGCGGAACCTGTCGTTCTGCGCCTGGATCGCATTCGACGCACCTTGCGTCGTTTGCCCAGCACCTTGTTTGTGATTGAGCCGCAGGGCTCGGATCGCTGGCTGATCCGTGGTGGTGGTTTTGGCCATGGCGCCGGTTTGTCTCAAGCAGGAGCCATTGATTTGGCTTGGCGGGGATGGTCCACAGAACGGATCCTGCGTCATTACTACCCAGGGACTGTCTACGGACCTCTCCCTGCGCGTGTGCAGTCCCCTTAGAGTCCTGCCCACCTAGATCGGTGCATGACGTCAACCGCTGCGACTGGTGATCACCGCAGGGCGAAGTCTGCAGCGTTTTTATTCGCCTGTGGCTGTGCTGGTGCAGCACCCCATTGGCTTGATTCCGCCCGTTCGCTCTGGCCCGCCATCAGCCTCGCGCTGATGCTTGGCGGCTACGCCCTTCGTACCGTTCTACGGGCTGAGTTGTTGCGAGGGCCAAGCGCCCAGGGTGGATCAACCTCTGCACCCTTACCAGTTGGCGAGTTCCCAAGCCTTGATGTGGTGGTGGCCGCCAGGGATGAAGAGGCTGTGGTCGCTCGCTTGGTTGAGCGGCTCACGGCTCTGCGTTATCCAACTGATCGACTTTCCACCTGGGTGATCGACGATGGAAGCCTGGATCAAACGCCAGCCCTCCTCGATGTCCTTGCTGAGAGTCACCCAACTCTGAACGTGATTCACCGGCCTCGTGATGCCGGTGGAGGTAAGTCTGGAGCTTTAAACACGGCCCTGGCACAGCTCAAAGGCGAGTGGCTGTTGGTTCTGGATGCGGATGCTCAGCTGCAGGACGACCTGCTTGAACGACTCGTTCCCTACGCCGTCGATGGTGGATGGTCAGCCGTTCAGCTGCGCAAAGCAGTGATCGATGCCGACCGCAACTGGCTGACGCGATCCCAAGCGATGGAGATGGCCCTGGATGCCGTGATTCAGACCGGTCGTCTGACGGGCGGTGGTGTGGTCGAATTGCGGGGGAATGGTCAGTTGATCCAACGCTCGGTGTTGGAGGCCAGTGGAGGTTTCAACGAAGACACCGTCACCGACGACTTGGATCTCAGTTTTCGATTGTTGACCCATGGCGCCCTCGTGGGGATCCTTTGGGATCCACCGGTCCAGGAAGAGGCGGTTCCAGGGTTGTCTGCGCTCTGGAAGCAGCGGCAACGCTGGGCGGAAGGTGGCCTGCAGCGATTTTTTGACTACTGGCCAGCGTTGACTTCATCTCAACTCAGTGCTCGTCAGCGTTGGGATTTGGCCTGCTTCTTCCTGCTGCAGTACGGGTTGCCAGTGGTGTCCTTTGCCGACTTGAGTACCAGCGTGATCACGCGTACTCCCCCCACCTATTGGCCCCTGTCGATCGTGGCGTTCAGTGTGTCTGCGCTGGCCTATCTACGCGGTTGTCGCGGCATGAATCAGGGTCCGCCGATCCCATCTCCTGGTTTGTGGAATCTGCTTGTGGCCATTACGTATCTCGGCCATTGGTTTGTTGTGATTCCCTGGGTGACGTTGAAAATGGCGACCTTACCGAAACGTTTGGTTTGGGCGAAGACGAGCCATGGTGGTGAATTGCCAGTGCAGGCTTGATGCTTTCGGCCTTTGCCCACGCCATTGATCGGCACGAGGATTTGGCTTGGGGTCAGATTCTGGTGACTCCGTTTGAACTGGGCGCTTGGTCGTTATTGGAGCCGATGGGGGCTCAGAACCATGCACCTCAGCTGTATTGGATTCGTCCAGAGCTGTTGGGGTGCGTCTGGATGGCGGGGGGTGGAGAGGGCACGGCAGGGATGTCGATTTACTTAAGCCTTTTGTCAACGGAACATGGGTGTTGGTGCATTCCCCAGTGCATCTCTCAGGACCTTGAGCGCTCTGAGCAGAACCCGTTGTTGTTCGTTTCGGACGACGGGGTCTTGCATCTGATCCACTCCGCGCAACGGGTGCGAGATGTTTCAGATCGGGGTTGGGATCAGGCCAACACAAGCTTTTCGATGCAATGGACGGCAGTTCTCCGCCATCAAACCCTCAAGCTGGATGCAATCGATCTTGAGCGTCCGGAGAGTTGGGAGGGTCTGGCCTGGTCAGCCGCTAAGGATCTGATTGAAACGCCTGCCTTTTGTCGTCACCCTCCCCATCAATCGGAGGATGGCACCTGGTTGTTGCCGATCTACCGAAGCCTGGAACAGGGCGGCTCATTTGGCCACGACCATTCCGAAGTGCTGCAGTTGGATTCCAAAGGCACTCCGCTGGGTTCGCCCATCTCTATTCCTGAGAGCACAGGACGTGTTCACGGTTCGATTGTTCCTTCAGCAGATGGCACAACGCTGTATCAGTTTCTTCGCAGTCGCCTAGCGGATTGGGTGTATTGCAGTGCTAGCGAGGATGCCGGAGTGAGCTGGAGTCCGCCTCAGCCCACTGACTTACCCAACAACAACAGTTCAATTCAGGCCTGTCGTTTGGCGAGTGGTCGCTTGGCCTTGATTTTTAACCGTTTTGGCTTCCCGCCAGATCCAAACGATCCTGATTCATCCACCGCTTGGGGGGAAGCACGCTGGCCCCGCACCCGATGGCCGTTGTCGATTGCGATCAGTGCAGACGATGGCCAAAGCTGGCCATGGATTCGGGACATTGATACCGGATTTGGTTTCTGTGGTCCGATGAATTGGGATCTGAATGGTCAGCTGGCCTACCCAACCTTGTTGGAGGGGCGCCCCGGTGAATTGCATGTGGCTTACTCCTGGGCCGGACGGCAGGCGATTCGTTATTTGAGCCTGCGTGAAACAGACATTCTTGGAGACGTGTTGGTTTGATTGATTGCGTTCGCCTGGGGTTAGTTGATTCCGTCGGTATCCACGTCCAGCACCTGGCCATTAAAGAAATCAGCCAGATTTTTGGCTTGCCTGTCGAGCCCTGAAGGTGGGTTGGTGTTTTCAGGATTTTGAGCGGGTGCTGGAGGGATCACGGCACTCGGGGTCTGCGGCTGAGATGGCTGGTGTGGGGCTGGTTTGGGTGGAGCGACTTGGCTCGTGGCCAGTGGAGACGGAGTTGGTGGCGATGGTTCATCAACGACAGCCTGTCTCTTATACACATCTCCGAGCCCACGAGACTAAGGCGAATCTCGTATGCCGTCTTCTGCTTGAAAA
>CAXDNN010000014.1:0-27453 GCA_963990675.1 uncultured Synechococcus sp. | reverse complement strand
AATGATACGGCGACCACCGAGATCTACACCTAAGCCTTCGTCGGCAGCGTCAGATGTGTATAAGAGACAGGTGCGTGATCTGGCGCAGACCTGTGAGGCGCCTTTGGGCCTGGGTTTTATCTCCAGCGTCGGTTATCTGCTCTGGATGGCAGCGGCAGCAATCGCCTTGTTTGCAGCTGGTTCGGGCCAAATCAGAGGTCCTTTGGCGTGGCGGCAGTTTGCCTATTGCGGTGGCGCCTTTTCGCTTTGGTTGTGCTTAGACGACATGTTTTTGGTCCATGACCGCTATCTCGGGGAGGCCACGCTTTACATCACCTACACCGTCTTCAGCGTGCTGCTTTTGGTCTGCTTCCGTAAACCCTTACGGCAGTTTGGAGGGGACTCTTTCTTGTTGTCGGTGCTGCTCCTGGGTACTTCCGTGTTGATCGATGCCCTGCAGAACTATTTGCCCTTCCCCCCAACAATCATTCAACTCACGGAAGAGGGGTTCAAGTTGCTCGGCATTGCCGCTTGGCTGGGTTTTTGGTGTCAATACGTCGCTGGTGCTTCCAGCGCTTCGCTCGTCGAGAGACCCGCTAAGTGAACGCTTGGCCCGCCTGGTTTCGGATTGGTTTGGTGCTTCCCGTGATCGGGTTGAACGTGTTTGTGCTGAAGCGGTTGCTGGTGCAGTTCGCTCCATTTCCAGGCCTGTTTGTTACGGCAGCGTTGATCGCATTTCTGTTGGACATTCCCTGCCGATGGCTCATGGGCCGTGGATTGCCCCGCTTACCGGCGATCACCGTGGTGGGCTTGCTCACCGCAGGCTTGCTCGTGTTCGCGGCGGTTGAGTTGTTGCCTTTGTTGATCGTCCAGCTCAGTCAATTGATTAGTGCTGCACCGTCGTTACTTGCAGCAGCTGAACAGGGCATTAACCAGGGTCAGACATGGGCGATTGCCCATGGGCTACCTGCTGATTTTGCCGATCTCAGCAGCGACTTGGTCTCTCAAATCAGTCGGGTGGCGACCCAGCTCAGCCAACGCTTGCTCAGCATCCTTGGGGCCACCGTCGGCACGTCGATCAACACCGTGATCGTGTTGGTGTTGGCGGTATTTCTACTTTTGGGGGCCGACTCGATTACGGCTGGTCTCGCCCTGTGGTTGCCAGCTCGATGGCGGGAGCTGGTGACCACCACGCTGGGACGAACGTTTCGTGGGTATTTCGCCGGTCAGGTCCTCTTGGCCTTGATCCTCAGCATTGGCCAGCTCTTGGTATTCACTGTTTTGGAGATCCCCTATGGGGTGTTGTTTGCCGTGTTGATCGGCTTCAGCACCCTCATTCCCTATGCCAGTGCTCTCACGATTGTGTTTGTGAGCGCCATCCTTGGGGTCCAGGATCCCCGCACGGGCTTGGAGCTCCTCGCTGCCGCCATTGCGGTGGGCCAACTCGTGGATCAGGTGATTCAACCCCGTTTAATGGGCAGCATTGTGGGCCTGCAACCGGCCTGGCTGCTCATTGCTCTCCCGGTCGGTGCCCGATTAGCTGGGCTTCTTGGCTTGGGCGAACTGCTGGGGTTGCTGTTGGCGGTGCCGGTCGCCAGCTGCATCAAAACGCTGGCCGACGCAGCACGCGCGGATTTGGGCTCGACGGACGACCTGCGGCCAAACGTCAGGCCGTCGGAATCACGCCCTTGTCCTGCAGAGCCTTAAGCACCACCTCCACCGACTCCACCAGCTCTTGAGCGCCGGTGTCGATCTTCAGTTCTGGGGTCTCAGGAGCCTCATAGGGGCTTGAGATGCCGGTGAACTCTTTGATCGCTCCTGAGCGGGCCTTCGCATACAGACCCTTGGGATCACGGGATTCGCAAACGTCTAAATCCGCCGCGCAGAAAATTTCGAAAAAATCACCGGCCTCGACGAGGTCACGTGCTTTGTCCCGGTCGGCCCGGAACGGAGACACAAAGGCGGTGAGAACAATGACGCCCGCGTCGAGGAATAACTTCGCGACTTCGCCGATGCGACGAATATTTTCTTCGCGGTCGGCGTCGGAGAAGCCCAGGTCTTTGCAGAGGCCGTGGCGAACGTTGTCTCCGTCCAGCACATAGGTGGCTAGTCCGCGCTCAAATAACGCGGCATTCACGGCATTGGCCAGCGTGCTTTTGCCAGAGCCAGAGAGCCCTGTAAACCAAAGAATGGCGCTGCGATGTCCGCGCTTGTCCGCCCTAGCGGCCCGATCGACTGAGGCCTCATGCCAGACGATGTTGGTGGCCTTGGGGGTGGACGCGGTCATAACTAGGGGCAAGAAGGCATCCATTCTCACCCAGATGAATGCTGGCCCTAACCACCCGCACGTTTTGGTCGGTAACCCTCCTGAGTGAGCAGGTGCAGACTCAAATCCACCTGGTCCCCTTGCAGTTCGATCACGCCGTCTTTGGTGGTTCCACCGCTGCCGATGCGGCTCTTTAGCTTTTTCAGTAGGGCCTTGAAGCCATCTGGTTCGAGTTCCAAACCACGAATCACAGTCACCGTTTTGCCCCCTTTGCCTCCACGGGTGGGCTGAACCCGCACCATTTGATCTGCTTTCGGGGTTGGCACTGCTGCGGGCCCCTTCGGCCGCTGCAGACTGTCGGCGTTGCTGAATTCCTGCCAGCCGCCCTTCGGCATCACCCGGTGTCCGTTACTTCGACCCATCCTCGATGACGAACGTCTCTGCTACTCCCCGTTGGGCCGACTCCAGTCGAGGCCTTGGTCGTGTCATCGAACTCTTGATTGGCCTTGCTGTCTTCCGTCGGCCCCTGTTTTTTCAGGCACGTCGGTTGATTATTCGAACGGCTGAACGCAATGGCATCCCGTGGCGTCAGCGTCGTCTTGAATTACGCCACAAAGCTGAACCCTTGCGGGAGTCCAGCGTTACTCCAGGTGTCGTCCCACCCGCGTACTACCGCGCTCGCTTTCACGCCTATGAGCAAGGCAACCTTTGTTGGGAAGCGGCAGCGGAAGCGGAACAGGCCACCGATGCCATGGCATTACGAATTTGGCCCGAGGAGTCACTAGCTCCCACTGCAGCTCAATCCCGCCTTCGCGATGCCATTCATGCCATCGCAGAGCCCCTTCTCAGTGGTGCGATCTGTCAGGTGTTGGATTTGGGCTGTTCTGTTGGGGTGAGCACCCAGGCATTGGCGCTCTGGTTAACTCAACGAGCGCATCAACGGAACGAAGCAGTCCCCTCTGTGATGGGTCTGGATCTATCCCCAGACATGCTTGCCGTTGCGAAGGTGCGTGACGTCGCTGGCCTTGTGGCCGAGTGGCGCCATGCTGCAGCGGAGAACTCAGGTCTGGAGTCAGGCTCGATTGATGTGATCAGTCTCCAGTTCGTTTGCCATGAACTTCCCCAAACCGCGACTCACGCTGTGCTGAAAGAGGCAGCCCGTGTGCTGCGTCCGGGCGGGGTCTTGCTGATGGTGGATCAAGACCCTTGTTCGTCTGTTCTGCAACGTTTGCCTGCCCCCGTAGCCACCCTGCTCAAGAGCACCGAGCCGTATATCGAGCAGTATTTCGACCTGGATATGCCGGTTGCGATCGAGCAGGCGGGATTTCGTGATCTGAGGATCAAAGCTTGCGACCCACGTCATCGCGTGATTGCCTGCTTACGCTGACCCAACGCTTCGCTCTGGATCCGTGACCAGCACCCTGCCGAAAGCCTCCCAACCGGATCCCTCCAGCCTCCAGCCGGCGGCACGTCCAGGTGCCCATGGACGATTTGGACGTTTCGGTGGCCAGTACGTCCCAGAAACGCTTATGCCGGCATTGGCGGAGTTGGAACAGTCGGCAGCTGAGGCTTGGGCAGACCCAGCGTTCACTGGGGAACTCAACCACCTTCTCAAGACCTACGTGGGTCGGGCTACTCCGCTCTACGAAGCCGAGCGACTCACGTCCCATTACCGCCGCGACGATGGTGGTCCGCGCATTTGGCTGAAGCGTGAGGATCTGAACCACACCGGTGCGCACAAAATCAACAATGCGCTCGGTCAGGCGCTATTGGCCCTGCGGATGGGCAAAAAACGGATCATTGCTGAAACCGGAGCTGGCCAGCACGGAGTAGCCACAGCAACCGTCTGCGCTCGATTTGGCCTCGATTGTGTGATTTACATGGGTGCGGAGGATATGCGCCGACAAGCTCTCAATGTGTTCCGGATGCGCCTTCTTGGCGCAACGGTGGCACCGGTGACAGCTGGTTCAGCCACGTTGAAGGACGCCACCAGTGAGGCGATTCGCGATTGGGTTACGAATGTGGAGACAACCCATTACATCCTTGGCTCTGTTGCTGGTCCGCATCCTTATCCGATGTTGGTGCGCGATTTTCACGCGGTCATTGGCCAGGAAGCGAAACAGCAGTGCCAGGAAGCCTTTGGACGCTTACCTGACGTGTTGATGGCCTGTGTGGGTGGAGGGTCGAATGCCATGGGGCTGTTTCATCCCTTTGTGCAAGACACCTCGGTTCGTCTTATTGGTGTCGAGGCCGCTGGGGACGGGGTGAACACCCCCCGTCATGCCGCCACCATCACCGAAGGCCGGGCCGGTGTGCTGCATGGTGCAATGAGCTTGCTGTTGCAAGACAGTGACGGTCAGGTGCAAGAAGCCCATTCGATTAGCGCCGGTTTGGACTACCCCGGTGTTGGTCCTGAGCACAGCTATCTCAAGGAGATTGGCCGGGCTGAATACGCCGCAGTCACCGACGAACAGGCCCTTGATGCGTTGCGCTTGGTGAGTGAGTTGGAGGGGATTATTCCCGCCCTTGAAACAGCCCATGCCTTCGCTTGGTTGGAGCAGCTCTGCCCAACCCTTCCCCAGGGCTGTGAAGTGGTGATCAACTGTTCGGGACGTGGGGATAAAGATGTGAACACAGTCGCCGAGAAGCTTGGCGACAAGCTCTAGGTGGATCAGGCGTCTGTACTTTCGAGGCGACTACTGCCCGTCAGCTGAGTAAAAGCTCGAGGTGCCGAGCTACACGTTCAACCGCCGAACATGCTGTTGCGTAAGCCATGCGCATGGGTCCGATGAGAGCGACATGGCCAGTTCCCTCTTGGCCACATCGGTAGGGAGCCTGAACTACGGAGCAGGCCTCAAGCGCCGATTGGGGATGCTCTTGGCCGATCAAGACCCGTGCTTCAGCAGCAGGGCTGATCAGGGCCATGGGTTCATCGTCGATCAGTTGAAGCAAGGGGCCAAGGTCTTGGGCGCTTTGGAATTCTGGTTCGGCGACCAGTCGCGATAAACCGTGCACCAAGGTTGTCGGTTCAGAAGCGATCGAGGGATGTTCGAGGGCATGACGCAGCACATCGCCACTCCGTTGCAGTTGGGTGGGCAATTTCTTCCAGTTCAGAGATCCCCCTCGCAATTGCTGTTCGGTCCAGCGTTCGATGGCGCTTAGCTCATCGCTTGTCGCATGGGGGTGCCGCAAATTCAGATGACTGGCGTGACCGCTGTTCTCCACCAGCATCACCAGTAATCGTTCGCCGCTTTTCACAAGTCGAATCGCTGCGAGCTGGGGTTGTGTCCGTTCTGGTCGGGTGATCAGGCTCATCAAGCCTGTGAAATCAGTCAGTCGGCGCGCGAGCTGAAGGAGCAGATCATCGAGAGCTGCCCAGCCAAGGCTTAGTCCCGTGAGCTCCCGTTCCAAGTGCTGGACGGTGGCTGCAGGTTCCGGAAGAAGGCAGTCCACGTAATGGCGATATCCCAGCGCGCTTGGAATCCGGCCAGAAGAGGTGTGGGGTTGGGTGAGGAGTCCACGTTGTTCCAAGGCACCCATCGCTGAGCGAATGGTGGCTGAGCTGGCTGGCATCGAGAACCGTTGCACCAGCGTTCGGCTTCCCACCGGTTCCATCGTGTCGACGTAGTGGTGCACCGTGGCCTGCAGCACTTGCTCTTGACGACGCGATAAGGGTTTCATCAGTAGCGCGGAACGGTGTCATCCACCTGGGTGCTCCAGGCGTCGATTCCCCCCTCCAGATTCCAAACCTCCAGGCCCCAGCCTTGATCTAAGAGCCATAGTCCAAAGTGATGGCTGCGTACACCGGCATGACACAGCACCACAACGGGTTGGTCGGGTGCAAGCCGTGATTGCAGTGTTTCAATCCATTCAGAGGATGCACTTAAGGGCAAGTGCAGCACGTCTTGAGGGAATTTGGCCATTGCCAATTCCTGCGCTTCTCGTACATCCACAACTTGTGGTGACGGTGCATCCCCCTGGAGCCAAAGCTGTAGATCAGGGGCACTGATTGGGTGTGGTTGAACACGGCTCATGGCGCCATTCTGCGGTGATGGACAAAGATGAGGTGATTCGCGATCGCAGGCCCATGAAGGCCCGCTCCTTTCTTACCGCGGTTGGTGCCGCCCTGTTGTCGCTAGTACTGCTAGCCATGGGTCTGGTTTGGACCATGGATCGGCGTAGCCCGCTTCATCTTGCGGAGCAGCCGTTGCAATTGCCGCGATCGGCCCGCTTTGTGCCTCGTGATGCTGCCGTGTCGCTGCATTGGCTCGCCGATCCCTCACGCTTGCCTGCCTATGCCCAGGCCGTGGCGCCCGCCTCTGAACGTCGTGCGGCCCGAGATGGGGCCCGTGCTTGGCGCAATGGTGCTTTTGCGTTGGCTGGCCTTGAGTTTGATGCAGAACTCGCTCCTTGGATTGGCTCGGAAATCAGTCTGACCTTGCTGGAAGGTGCGTCAGATCCTGGTTGGGTTCTGGCCCTCACCAGTCGTGATAACGATGGGGCCCGCCGCTTTTTGCAGCGCTTCTGGCAAACCCGAAGCTTGGCTGGCACCGATTTGCAGATCAGCAGTTATCGCGGCATCGGTGTGATCAGTGGTCGGGGTGCCTTGATCGGTCGCGATCCTCAGCCCTTAGCGACCGCACTAATCGATGACGACCTCTTGTTGCTGGCTTCAGGCCGCGGCGTGCTCGAGCAATCCCTCGATGTGTCCCAGCTGAAGGATCAACATCAGTTGGGGGATCAACGGCTGCAGCAGAACGTGGCTGATCTCGGTGATGGGGTTGCGGTCTTAACGGCGTCTCCTGCTGCGATGCGGCGATGGTTGCAGCTTCCAGCGATGCTTACCGACCGTTCCGACTTGGCCGGGTTGGTGGCATCACTGCGTCCGGACGGCGCGACGTTGGCTGCAGATGCTGTTCTTGCCTTCCGCGACAAGCTGGCGCCAGAGCCATGGCAACCCCTTAAGGATTTGTCAGACACGGCTGGTGGTCGGGCGCTCTGGCTGGCTCAGCTCCAGAACCCATCCCGGTTGATGGATTCCGATGACCAGCACCCTGTGGCGCAGTGGCTGGGACCGCTGCTGCGATCCCATTTGCTGCAGGATCAAGCTGCTGCCGCAACGGTTGTGGAGCTCGATGAGGGTCCTTTGCTTTGGCAACACCAGTCCGATGGTTGGCTACTGACGACATCCCGTGAGCAGCCGCAGCAGGCTGTGGTGGATGCGCAGCTTCAGGAGCAGGGTTTATCGCGATCAGAGTTGGATGGTGATGGAGAAACGCTTGCGGTTTGGACGCGCCTTGTGCGTCAGCGTGGTCGCAGTGCTGGTCTTGAGGCGCAGTTGGCCGTAGCCCAGGCCCATGCTGGTTCAGTGGATTGGTGGGGTGAGACCCTCACGGCCTTGAAGCATCGTCAGGACACCCGTGGGGTGCAGCCGAGGCTGCGGCAGTGGCAGGCCATAGGTCACGACGGTCGTCCGTCCCATGCGCTTCTATTGGGCGCTGAACCCTCCCAGAATCTGCTGGCTGGCTGGCAACCCTGGGCCTTTGTTCAGGCCCTTGCGGGCCAATCCCTAAAAGGTCAGGTTCAAGGTCTCAGTCTTGTGGTGGACGTTGATCAACAGGATGAAGTGGGCACCACGCTCCCCCTGCATGCGCGGCTCGACCTCGGTTGAACTCGGGCTGGCTGAACGCTTAATCGGTGTGATGCACCTCTTTGGTTCCTCTCACTTGAATCGGTAGTTCCAGCAGACCAGTGCCGATGGTTTGGGCATTGGCAACGGAGGAGATCTTGGCTTCGATTCCGAACTCCTTGAAGGCTGTTTCCATCTCCTGCATCAGGGCCTCCTCCACTTGCTTCTCCGGATCGACCACTTTCCCAATCAGTCGTGCGCCGAGTTTTCCAATGCGTTGACGCACGACTTCGCGTGCGTTGGTGACCTCGATTAGCAGCACGGAGGAACCCTGTCGTCATGCGACTTTATGGGATCTACCGTCCGTAGGTCTTGAGCCATCCCCCGAACTGCTCTTTCGGTTAGCAGTAGGGCTCCAGGATGTCCTCAAGGTCTCTGAGTTGGGCTGGGGGCATCAACCGTGCCAGCGGAAGCTGACTGGCGCCGCCGGCTACTGGAACCTTCACCGCTTCGATGGCTTGACGTGCTGCGATAGCGGCGCCTTGATTGATCAGCGCGCTGCATTCAACGGCAAGAGCCTCAGCCAGTCCGGCATCACCGAGGTAGAGGTGCCAGCCATTGATTTGGAGGTATAGGCGATCTGCCACAGCGGCTTGCAGATCTTTCAAGTCGGATGCGGATAGAGACATGACGCAGATCAGAGCTGTCTCATGGTGGCTCTAATCGGACTCCTTTGGGCGACGCGCAATCACGCTCACCAACTGAATGGCGAGAGCGGTAGCCCATACCCCTGTGATCCAACTGAGTGAGGGCTCAGGAAATGGATGCTTCATTTCTTGAAAAAACCAGGCACCGCTGTTGATTGCAGCGAATGCACCAGCGTGCACGCAAAAGTTAACGATGCGTTCAAAGTGCCGATAAGTCGGGTCTTCAGGGTTGGCAGGGCCATACCAGCGGATCGGCATCGCATCGAAACAGTCGTGCTGTGATCCTGGCTCGGCATCGCCCCGGTTGACGATCGGCACCCTGATGGAGTCTCATGGATTTACGCAAGCGCTTGTAGCTCAGCGGATTAGAGCATCTGACTACGGATCAGAGGGTCGGGAGTTCGAATCTCTCCAGGCGCGCTTGAAAACTGCCGATAAGGCAGTTTTTTTTTGTTTTGGCCCATCCCGATCCAAGAACCGTTTCTTACGATTGGCTTACCGGTTACGTCCTTTCCCCATGAGCCAGGTCTCCGAACGGGCCATTAATGCAGGTCTGGCTTCGGCTGACCCCGAAATTTCCCGTCTGATTGACCAGGAGCGTCATCGTCAGGAAACGCATCTTGAGCTGATCGCCAGCGAGAATTTTGCGTCGCAGGCCGTAATGCAAGCGCAGGGTTCTGTGCTCACCAATAAATATGCCGAGGGCCTCCCGGCCAAGCGCTATTACGGGGGATGCGAGCACGTTGATGCCATCGAAACCTTGGCGATTGAACGCGCCAAGCAGTTGTTTGATGCTGCATGGGCCAATGTCCAGCCCCACAGTGGTGCGCAGGCCAACTTCGCCGTGTTTCTTGCGTTGTTGAAGCCGGGCGACACGATCATGGGTCTTGACCTCTCCCATGGCGGTCACCTCACCCATGGGTCGCCGGTCAACGTGAGCGGTAAGTGGTTCAACGTTGTTCAGTACGGCGTTGATCCAACAACCCAGCGCCTCGATATGGCGGCGATTCGAAAGCTTGCCCTTGAGCACAAGCCAAAACTGATTGTGTGCGGTTACTCCGCTTATCCGCGCACGATCGATTTTGCGGCCTTCCGCTCCATCGCTGATGAAGTGGGAGCCTTTTTGTTGGCCGATATGGCGCATATCGCCGGGCTCGTCGCAGCTGGTGTCCACCCCAGCCCTGTCCCCCACTGCGATGTCGTGACCACCACGACCCATAAAACCTTGCGCGGGCCTCGGGGCGGATTGATCCTGTGTCGGGATGCAGACTTCGCCAAGAAGTTCGATAAAGCCGTCTTCCCAGGCACGCAGGGGGGCCCCTTGGAGCATGTGATCGCGGCCAAGGCTGTTGCCTTTGGTGAGGCGCTTCAACCGTCGTTCAAAACCTATAGCCAGCAGGTGGTGTCCAATGCCGGAGCCTTGGCAGAGCAGTTGATCTCCCGAGGCATTGATGTGGTGAGTGGCGGAACCGATAACCACGTTGTGTTGCTCGACTTACGCTCAATTGGCATGACGGGCAAGGTGGCCGACCTGCTGGTGAGCGATGTGCACATCACGGCCAACAAAAACACCGTGCCATTTGATCCAGAGTCCCCGTTCGTCACGAGTGGACTTCGTCTCGGAACCGCTGCGCTCACCACACGCGGCTTTGATGTCGATGCGTTTAAGGAGGTGGCAGATGTGATCGCTGACCGCTTGCACCATCCTGAGGACGATGCGATTCGTCAGCGCTGTCTTGAACGTGTGTCGACCCTTTGCGCCCGCTTCCCTCTTTACGCCGACAGCAAAGAGCCCGCGCTCGTATGACATTCGTATGAAACGGGTTGGTGTGACGTCACCCCATCGTGATGGTGTCCCCAGATGAAGCTCCCTAAGATTTGGACAGCTCTTTGGACCCGGAGAGCCGTTTCATTTCAGGAGCCTCAGTGAACCTCCCAGCCAGCCCGATTGTGGTTGCCACGGTGAGCTTCCTGGTGGCAGCTGGATTCACCATCGGGTTGGTTCCCCTCGTCAGGAGATTCGGCCTTCGCTTTGGTTTCACCGACCAGCCTGATGCCCGCAAGCAACACAGCACCCCAATCGTCCGTGTTGGTGGCATCGCGATGGTCAGCGGATTTGTCTTGTCGTTATCGGCCATTTGGCTCTTGGGGGGCTTTGGCCTTTTGGCGCCTGAACGGGATCAGTTGATTTGGAGCACCCTTGCGGGCTCGCTCTGTTTTTTTCTGATCGGTTTTGCCGACGATTTGTTCGCCCTCTCGCCATGGCCCCGTTTGGCGGGTCAGATCCTTGTGGCCTCTGCAATCTGGAGCCAGGGGGTTCGGATTGGAGCCATTGATCTGCCTTGGCTGAGCTCCACCGGTTCAGCGATCCATCTTTCCGATGGTCTGAGTTTGTTGGCCACGGTGATTTGGCTGGTGGGCATCACCAATGCGATTAATTGGCTGGATGGTTTGGATGGTCTGGCTGCAGGTGTTGCCGGGATTGCGGCGATCGGCTTGGTGTCCGTCAGTTTTTCTTTGCATCAAGTTGCAGCCGGTTTCTTAGCGGCGGCCTTGGCTGGATGCTCTTTGGGCTTTTTACGGCATAACTCCAATCCGGCGAGGATTTTTATGGGGGATGGGGGGTCCTATTTCCTTGGGTTCACCCTCGCCTCCATCAGCATTGTTGGCCCAGCAAAGGGGCTCACCACGGTGAGTTTGTTGTTGCCATTGCTGATCCTTTCGTTGCCGCTAGCGGACATGTCGGCAGTGATCATGGGGCGCTTGCGGGAAGGGAGATCACCGTTTTATCCAGATCGTCGTCATCTTCATCACCGCCTACTACGGGCAGGTTTCAGTCACCGACGCACCGTCCTGCTGATTTACGTGTTTACCCAGTGGTTGGCATCCATCGCATTGGTCGTGGCGAATGCCGAAATGCGTTTCCTCTGGTTGGCTCTTGCGACGGCGATTCTTGTCGCCACGGTGGTCGTGAGTCGTCGTCAACTTCAAGCTGAAAAAGCATTGCGAGACAGCGCACAGCAGGATTTTGCTGGTGGATCAATCCCTCCCGGTGAGCGACTTGGCTAAGAGCGGCGTCGAAATTCTTTGTGTCGGGACTGAGTTGCTATTGGGGGACATCCTGAATGGCAATGCGCGTTGGATTGCACAGAAGTTGGCGGATTTAGGCCTCCCGCATTTCCGCCAGACTGTTGTGGGTGACAACACGGATCGGCTGGTGGCTGCTGTGCGTGAGGCGGCCGGGCGGTGTCGAATTTTGGTCACAACAGGAGGGTTAGGCCCCACTCCCGATGACCTCACCACCGCGGCCTTAGCCGCGGCGTTCAATACCCCCCTTGAAGAGCGTCCAGAGCTCTGGCAAGAGATTGAGGCCAAGTTGTCTGCTGGTGGTCGTGCCGTGGCTGCCTCTAATCGGTCACAGGCTTTCTTGCCGATGGGCGCAGACGTGTTGCCCAATTCTCTGGGGTCTGCTCCAGGGATGATTTGGTCCCCGCGTCCCGACTTCACAATCCTCACCTTTCCTGGAGTCCCCTCAGAGATGCGGAGCATGTGGGTGGAGACAGCGGAACCTTGGTTCCGTTTGAACGGTGGCGCCTCTTCCGCATTTGTGAGTCGAAGGCTTCATTTCACCGGCATTGGCGAGTCTGATTTGGCAGAGCAGGTGGGGGACCTACTGGAGTCTGCAAACCCCACCGTGGCTCCCTATGCCGCGTTGGGTGATGTGACATTGCGGTTGACCGCTTCAGGATCCTCGCCTGGGCAGGCAGAGGCGCTGTTGCATCCCATGGAGGAGCAGTTGCTCAAGCGCACAGGACGGTTGTGTTACGGACGTGATGACGACACTCTGGCGGGGGTGGTGTTGCGCTTG
This sequence comes from uncultured Synechococcus sp., assembly GCA_963990675.1. Classification (GTDB taxonomy): domain Bacteria; phylum Cyanobacteriota; class Cyanobacteriia; order PCC-6307; family Cyanobiaceae; genus Parasynechococcus. The sequence continues at coordinate 15,004 of CAXDNN010000014.1, read as the reverse complement.
CTTGGGACAGCTGGGCAAACCCTTGCTGTTGCTGAATCCTGTACGGGCGGTGCCCTTGGTGCTGCCCTCACGGCAGTCCCAGGCTCATCAGCCGCGTTCGCTGGTGGCGTGATCGCTTACAGCAATGCCGTCAAACAACAGCTTTTGGGTGTGCCAGCGTCTCTGATTGATCAGCATGGTGCTGTCTCAGAGCCTGTGGCAAAGGCGATGGCAGAGGGGCTGCGCTCTCGCATTCATTGCGACTGGGGCATCGCAATTAGTGGGGTGGCTGGCCCTGGGGGAGGAACCGTGGACAAGCCTGTTGGCATGGTTTGTTTGGCGTTGGTGGGGCCAGAGGGTTGTGATACCTGGGTGCAGCGATTTGGCGAGCGTCGAGGTCGATCAGCGGTGCAACAACTCAGCGTGATCCGTGCCCTCGACCGTCTGCGCCTCCGCCTTCTGCCCCAGTCGTAGGGTCGTCACTCATTGCAGCAGCACTGTTGAGTTCCGGCACCCTCTACGACAAGGTGTGGGACCTTCATCGGGTGGCAGATCTGCCCGGGGGGTCAACACAACTGTTCGTGGGTCTCCATCTGATTCACGAAGTGACCAGTCCCCAGGCCTTTTCTGGATTGCGTGACAAGGGGCTCAAGGTCGCTTGTCCTGAAAGAACTGTGGCGACGGTGGATCACATTGTCCCTACCACGTCTCAAGTCCGTCCGTTTGCGGATCCTTTGGCGGAGGAAATGCTCAGCACCCTGGAACGCAACTGCGCTGAGAGCGGAATCGTTCTCAATGGCATCGGTAGTGGCCGACAGGGCATTGTTCACGTGATTGCGCCTGAGCTCGGCTTAACGCAGCCCGGGATGACCGTTGCGTGTGGTGATTCGCATACGTCGACCCATGGCGCTTTTGGGGCGATCGCCTTCGGGATTGGTACGAGTCAGGTGAGGGATGTTTTAGCCAGTCAGAGCCTGGCTATGAACAAACTCAAGGTTCGACGGATTTTGGTGAATGGACAGCTTTCGGCTGGGGTTTCTGCGAAAGATCTGGTTCTGCATGTGATCCGCACGCTGGGCGTCAAAGGTGGGGTTGGTTACGCCTATGAGTTCGCAGGTTCGGCCATCGAGGCGTTGTCGATGGAGCAGAGAATGACCCTCTGCAATATGGCCATCGAAGGCGGCGCGCGTTGTGGATATGTGAACCCAGATCAGACCACCTTTGATTACCTCGAGGGACGTCCCCATGCCCCAAGCGGCGCGGCCTGGGATGCTGCGGTGGATTGGTGGCGGTCTCTCGCGACCAACGCCGATGCTGAGGTGGACGACGAGGTTGTCTTCGATGCAACAGTGATTGCACCAACGGTGACTTGGGGCATTACGCCGGGTCAGGGCTTAGGGATTGATGAGTGCATTCCAAGCCTGACGATGCTCGATCCCGGAGAGCGTCCTATTGCGAAGGAGGCTTATCGCTATATGGATCTCCAGCCCGGCACTCCCATCGCTGGCGTCCCCATTGATGTGTGTTTCATCGGTAGTTGCACGAATGGTCGACTAAGCGACCTCCGTTCCGCTGCAGTCGTCGCCCGTGGTCGTCACGTGGCCAAAGGCGTCAAGGCTTTCGTCGTGCCGGGTTCCGAACAGGTGGCCCGTGCGGCCGAGGCTGAAGGCTTGGATCAGGTGTTTTCGGCGGCTGGTTTCGAATGGCGGGAACCAGGCTGTTCCATGTGTCTGGCCATGAATCCGGACCGGTTGGAGGGGCGGCAGATCAGTGCCAGCTCTAGCAATCGCAATTTCAAGGGCAGGCAGGGATCCGCGAGTGGTCGCACCCTCTTGATGAGTCCTGCGATGGTCGTCGCAGCGGCTGTTCATGGGCGGGTCACTGATGTCCGCACCCTTGCTCTTCATTCGGCCTCTTGATGTCTACTTTCCCGAATGGTGCTGTTCAGAATGTTTCTGGAACGGCTCTCATCATCCAAGGTGAGGATATTGATACCGATCGAATCATTCCGGCTCGGTTTTTGAAATGCGTCAGTTTTGATGCCCTCGGCGATCAGGTTTTTGCTGATGATCGTCTTGAGTTGGCTGGCGAGCATCCCTTCGATCAAGGGCGGTTTAAAGGCGCTTCAATTTTGATTGTGAATGGTAATTTCGGCTGTGGATCCAGTCGGGAACACGCACCTCAGGCGTTAATGCGATGGGGCATTCGGGCTGTTGTTGGTGTCAGTTTTGCGGAGATCTTTTTTGGCAATTGCCTTGCTCTAGGCATTCCCTGTGCCTCCGCATCGCCTGATCAAATTCTGGCGATTCAGGCGGCTGTTAATGGTGATGCAACCCGTCATTGGACGCTTGATCTTGAGGAGATGACCCTTGCTTCGGATCAAGATCAATGGGGCGTAACCATTGAGGCAGGCCCAAGAGACATGTTGCGAAGTGGACGATGGGATGCCACCTCTCAGTTGCTCGATAACAGCGCGAAGGTGAACGCGTTGATGGATGGAATTCCATATCTGAATAACTTCGCCACGCGTTAATGGCAGCCTTGGTCTCTTTCGTCTATGAATAAGACATGGGTTCTGGGTTGAGCTGTGGATGGTGTTCTCTGGGGTGTTCGTCTGTGTGTTGTCGCTCTTTTTGCGGCTGTGCCTGCTGTTTCGTCCCCGCTGCAGCTCGAGGTTCAGCCCTATGAGGCCTTTGATCGCAATTGTCCGCGCTGTGATCTCCGATCTCAAAACCTTCAGGATGCCCATCTCATTGGTGCTGATTTACGGGAGGCAGACCTGCGGGGCGCTGATTTGCGTGGTGCGAACTTGGAAGGTGCTGATCTCAGTGGCGCTCGGCTGTCGGGCGCTGATTTGCGCGGGGCCAACCTCACGAATGCTGAGCTCTCAGGAGTGGACCTTCGACGGGCAGACCTACGGGATGCTGTTGTGATTAATGCCTTCGCGCCCAATGTGCAGGTTGAAGGAGTTCGTTTTGCAGGTGCTAACTTAACGGGAAGCCATTTAATTATTGGTGGTGGAGATTAATTAATAGGGCTGATTCTTGCTGTTGTGATTTAGCCAGTCGGTTGGGGTATATGGCACGAAGGGAACACCTGTTCCTTTAAATTTGAAATCATTTAATCGGAAGCGAACGCCTCCAATCCCTTCGTAAGGATTGAAATACAAGCCAATGTCGTAGCTGCGGCGCTGCCAGCGCAATTCAAAATTGGAGTCGATCACCTCTCCGTAATAGGCCGAGCCAGGGTCAACATTCAGATTCACTCCTGTGCTGAACATCAAGGGGCCAACGATCTGCTGCGTAATCCCTAGTCCAAGGGTGCCAAAGTCAACAATTCTGTCGAACTCGAATGGACTAACACCACTTTGGAGGGTGCCACCTCCGATCACAGAGATCTGGGTGAAATCAAGCAACGGTTTACTTAATGTTCCCAGGGTGACGGTAGGACCACCGCTAAAGCTGAGACTTGATTGCTGTGTTCCTTGGCTGTACATCGCCACAGTGCTGTTGAGGTTGGTGGTCAGGCTCACCCCAGGAACGATGGCAACCGGTGAATAGCGATAGGCCTGTGTGGGGATGAGTTCAGCGCTGTTTCCTTTCCACAGCGGGAAATTGCTGGTGAGAGATGCGAACAAACTGCCACGTCCACTGCGCAACATCCCTTTTTTCTTAAATCGATCTGCGTAGTAATCACCTACAGCTCCTCGAACCAAATAGCGATGTTTGATATCGCCTTGCAACCACTCACCACTCTTTTCTCCATACATGCCATAGGCCGCTTGGATGTCAGTTTCACCAAGCGATCCGTTCCAGGTGCGATAGCGATAGGCACCAAACAATTTTGTTTTGACCTCTCCCAAAAATCCCAGATCAACATTCCGACCCAAGTCCACCCAGTAACGGCTTTTAGCCAGGAACGAGTCGCCATCAAATGAGCTGATATCGGCTTCCGAGTTGAGGCGATAGCCGCCAACGCGACTCGTCAATTTGGCTTCGAGGCCAAACACATCTCCCAAATTCTCGCCGCCATCACTCGCGGCCCGTTGAACAAGCACCTGTGGTTCGAGGGCCAGTTCCGTGCTGTTGCCAAGAGTGATCGGTGGAAGCGTTCGTCCAACGAAGACGCCACCACGATCGTCGTTATCAATGCCGAGCACCCAGCGGTTCTCGACTTCTTCTTCTTTCTCGATCAACTGGCGCCGTGTAACTGGAATGGGCAGCCGTTCATCAATGATCAACCGATTGCGACGCGCTGAGATCAGAAGGTCGCCATTCGGTTGTTCCATGGCGATCACACCCTCGGCATCGATCCGAGATTGTGATGGTGTGAAGGGGTCGTTGCTAAATCCCATGCGATCCGATTGCCAGCCTTTGGCGGTAATGCGGATGCGATTGGCCTGGATTCGCCAGCGGCTAATGGTTCCATTCAGAAGTTTTGTGCTCCCCAAACGTTTCAGCTGCGGCACCTTCACCACGCCGAAGCGATTTTCATCTTGAACGGATGAGTTCAGGCGACGAATTGGAACGCCGCTGCGCCGTTCGATTGAAAAACTACCGGTGAGGTCAATGTCAGAGACACGCTGATCGATGCTTTGAATCGCCGCTGTTCGCAATGCCTGTTGCTCGGCCGGAGCTATGTCGAACGGTTCTGTGCTCTTCGGCAGTGGCACATGCTGTTGGGGGTCTCCGCCGTCTCCCAGGGAAATCGACTCCAGGCGTTCAGACAACGAACTGGGATTGATGCGCTGATCCCGATCGGGATCTGGACAACCGTCTGGCGGTGGCATGACGGCCACGTTGAAGCTGGGAAGATCGCGACCCCAGCGATAGCGCAAGCCCAGTAGGTAAGCGTTGCTTCCTTCTGTGACGCCGTTGTAAGTGCCGAAAGCACCTGATCGGTGATGAATGCGTCCGACCAGTGAAAGGTCTTGAGAAACGGCCGCTTCTAGTTCAAAACCCAAGTAGTTCAGAAGCTGGGAGTAATTTTTTCTGAAGGTTTTTTCGTAAAGGCTTTGATCGGTGTTGTAACTGATGCCCTCCATCAGGCTGAAGCTCAGCCAGGGCTGAACCCAGAGACGGGCACCGATACCAATCACGCCCTCTCCAAAGCTTTGGGCGGGTAAGTCGGCGTAGGGAGTGTCTTGGTTGTATTCGCCGCCGCGCTGTTGTTTGGCGATGTGACTAAATAAATCAGCTTCGAGTTCCAAGGCAACGGGGCCCGCTCGCGCAATTCGTTTTTGCAATCCAACGCCCATCACGGCTTCGGGGCGCATCCTGCCGTTGAACAGAAAGGTGTCGCCAAAGGCAGCATCGATCATCTGGCCACCCCACGCAGTGACGGCCCAGGGTTGCGGGTGCCAATCCGGTACGGGAGGCAAGAACGGAGGACAGGCCATGCTGCTATCTGCTTCAAAGCTGCTTTGGAGCTCGCCTTCGGCTGAGTGGCTTGTTCGTTCCGTTGAGGATGGATTGACTGTTGGCTCTGTAGCTGGTTTTTGCAGTGTTGAGGGAGTGCCCTCGAGGTCGATCACGCCATAGACATCATCGAGTTCACCCTCGTTTTGGACGAGGTTGTAACGCAGGACAGAGGCTTGGAAAAACTGGTTTCCGCGCCGCAGTCGAACGGAACCCCGTGCAAAAAGTGTGCGAAATGCAGTGTCGAATTCGATTCGATCGGCTTGGATTTGGGCCTCACCCAGCCGCGCTGTCACATTGCCCTCAGCAATTGTGATCTTGCGTTTGCTGTCATAAAACTGACGGTCGGCCTGGAGCGCGAGCTGCTCAGGCACAAGGACCGTTCCAATGGATGGATCTGTGGTGGCTTCAACGTCGGGAGACGCCTCACCATCAGAAGTGGTACCCACCTCAGTGGCAGGCTTTCTCACACGATTGTCTTCGGCTGCAGCAGGGCTCGACAGTTCCGTCGAAAACATCCCTGATGCCAGAAGTCCCGTTAGGGCAATAGCGAGGCGGGAAGCCGCCAAAGAATTCCTGCATTGGCCCGTGAGTGTGACAGCTCAGGGCCAAAGGATGGTTGATGACCAGACCAGTGCTTGGCGCGGTCTGATCAGGATCGTTTTAATCCTCGAGGTCCTTGCGACTTGGCGTGCGGCTTGGGTCACTAGCCAGGAAGCCAAAGACGAAGATGCCGAGAAAAAAGAAGACGACCGAGTAAACGGAGATCTTGAGGGCGAGCATGGAGACCGACCGACGTCTGAGACAGCGATCATCCTATGGGGAATGACAGGGTCTCAACCGGGAAGTACCCCATGTCGGTAGGACGATCGGAGTGGATTGAAACGTTTCGCAGTCGCGCGCATCGGGATTTGCGCGGTGATTGGCGCCGTTCAGGCGCGGCGCAATCGAGGCCATTTATTGAGGAGCCATGGGGAAAAAACCACCGCCCTGACTGGTTTTCTCGTGGTTTGCTGGTCTGGCCACGCGGCCGTCAATGGGTGCGTTTGGAGCAACAGTTGGCTTGGCCAAGTGCCTGGAAGCATGTGAAAGCCAGTCATGCCCGTTTGGGGATGAGTTGGTGGGCAGAGCAGATGCGCTTTTGGGTGGATGGTGTCTTGATCCATGAAGGAGACCTGTTCGATACGGCTTGCCGCTGGCGTGTGCCGGAGTCTTGTCAAAGGGGATCCAGCCTTCATCTTCAGCTCGAACTGTGCAGCCCTCTCCATGACGACGGGGCCTTGATCAGCACCGACTTGGACCTGGAACCAGATGCGGCACATCGGGATACGGATTTCAGTCTTACGCCTCAAGCGTTGCTGCTGCACCTGGCCGGAGGGGGAGATTTGCCGGCGCAATGGAATGGGCTGGAGCCCAGTGGCCCAGAGGCTTTAAAGGCTGTGGTTGAAGCGCTCCAAGCAGCGGAGCCCACCCAGGGCGAAATCCTCTGGATCTCCCATGCCCATCTCGATTTGGCTTGGCTTTGGCCCGTGGCCGACACGTGGCAAGCCGCAGAACGCACATTTCGCTCGGTCCTCGATCTGATGCGGCGTTGGCCTGAGCTGCGTTTTGCGCATTCCACTCCCGCGTTGTATGCCTGGATGCAGCACCATCGACCGACTCTCTTCGCTGAGATTCAGGCCGCAAGCCAGGCGGGTCGATGGGAGCCGATCAACGGTCCATGGGTCGAGACCGATTGCGTTCTCGTGAGCACAGCATCGCTGTGGCAGCAATTTTCGCTTGGTCAGCAGTACAGCTACGACACCTTTCCGGATTGGACCCATCACCTCGCTTGGTTGCCCGACAGCTTTGGCTTTGGAGCCGGGTTACCGGCCGTGTCTGCTGCGACCGGGGTTCGTTGGTTCTGTACCCACAAATTGGCTTGGAATGCGGTCAATCCTTTCCCGCATCGGTTGTTTCGCTGGCGTAGTCGTGGGAACTATGAGGTGAATAGCTTGATGCTTCCTCCGATTGGTCGGCGGGGTGATCCGGTCGACATGCTCGAGGAGCAGAGCAGTTGGCGGAATCAAACCGGTCGGGACTCAGCTCTCTGGATCCCGGGTGTTGGGGATCACGGTGGTGGTCCCACTGAAGAAATGCTCGAACAGATGCAGCTTTGGCACTCAAATCCAGCGGCTGTATCGATGCGAAGTGGCACGGTCCGAGAATTTTTGGCTGATCTTGAACCGGCTGTAGAGCAATGGCCGGTTTGGCGCGACGAGCTCTATCTCGAGCTTCACCGGGGCTGTGCAACAAGTCGCCCTGATCAAAAGCGGCACAACAAAACTCTGGAGAGGTTGCTGCGTGAGGCGGATACTGCGTCTGCCTTGCTGGCTCTTAGCGGCCAACCGACGCCGTGTAGCGATTGGCGGCCACTGTTGTTTCAACAATTTCACGACATCCTCCCCGGCACATCGATTCCAGAAGTTTTCGATCAGGCCGAGACGCTCTGGCGCGATGCCCGTCGGAAGGGGAAACAACAGCGTGATCGAAGCGTGGCAAGACTGCTTCAGGTTCAGAACGAGGAGTTGTCGGGGCGGCACTGGTCTTGGTGCGCACTCCAACCCTTGGCATCTTGGTCGCCAGTGCTTCGCCTCCCGAAGGGCTGCTGGAGTGTGGAGGGCCAGCGCCTTCCTCAGCAGACGTCGTCCGTGGGGGGCACTTGGGTGCAGTTGCCGTTTCAGCGCGGCATGAGTTCTGTGTCACTTGAGCAACATCCACCTCAGCCCGTCGCGGCCCCCACGCCTATCGGCCCTGTGGTGATTCAGAAGTTGGGTTCGGGTGTCTGGCGAATGGGCAATGGCTTGATTGAGTTGGATTGCTCGTCTGAGGGCATCCTTCAACTCCGAGATTCTCGTGGTTGTGAGCAATTGTCTGCACCACTGCGGTTGGAGCGCTATCGGGATCGGGGCGAGTTTTGGGATGCATGGGATCTCGCCGCCGACTACCGAGACCATTCATTAAGCGTTGAGGTGCTTGATGGGTTCGAGTGGATTGAGCAAGGCCCATTAGTGGCCCATGCGGTGCTCAGACGACGGTTTGGCTCCAGTGCTTTGCGGATGGATTTGCGATTGCAGGCGAATCGGCCTTGGTTGGAGTTGATTTGCAGCACTCACTGGTCTCAATGCCATGAACTACTGCGGTTGACCATGCCGTTGGCTCGGCCGGCCGTGCGAGTGGCGGCTGATACCAGCGGCGGCGTCATTGAGCGCCCGGCATCACCGATGACGGCACGGGAAATGGCTCGTTGGGAGTTGCCCGTGATCTCATGGGTGGCGTCCCAGGCAGCAGCCCCTGGCGGAGGCCTTGCGGTTCTGCTCGATGGACCGCAGGGCGTGGATTGGGACGCTGGTCGTCTGGGTGTTTCGTTGTTGCGCGGACCAACCTGGCCTGACCCAGGTGCGGATCGCGGTTGGCATCGCCAGCGCATGGCGTTGATGCCGATCGCCGGCTCCTGGAACGCGGCGGGCGTCACTCAAGCTGCCATTGCATTTCGGGAGCCTGGATGGTGGGGACCACACCCTTGTATTGCTAAGCAATGGTTTCCAGCCATGCCTGCCCCCCTAACTCCCATCTCTCTTCAGAAGGATGCGAATGGGGTTTGTTGTCGTGTCCTTAACGCAGGGCCTGCCCGATGCCCTTGGCGGCCAGGACACCCTTGGTTGATTCGGCGTGGTGTGGACGACCGATTTGTTGATCAAGTGGTGCTTGCACCGGGCGAACTGGCGGCACTGCAGCTGCGTCAGTCTTCATGATCGTCAAACGGATCATCCAATTCTTTCGACGGTGGACCGAAGGCTTGGTAGACGCCAAAGCCGGTGAGTCCAAGCACGACGGCCATGACGCCGAGGGCAATAGATAGGGCAGGGGACGACGTTTCCATCACAATCTTTCGGCAGGACCAACCCCGAACCGGAGCTGGCCCCTACAGTATCGGCACTTCCTTTAACCCGAGACCCAAGCGTCGCCATGGCCCAACGCACCCGTCTGGGAGACCTCCTCCGCCCTCTGAACTCCGAGTACGGCAAGGTCGTTCCCGGTTGGGGTACTACGCCAGTGATGGGCATCTTCATGGTGCTCTTCCTTGTGTTCCTCCTCGTGATCCTCCAGCTGTACAACAAGTCATTGATCCTCGAAGGCATCAATGTCAACTGGAATGGCTTGGGTTAATCAGACACCATGAATGTGTTCGGCGTCGGCCTTCCCGAAATGGCGGTCATCGCCGCCGTGGCCCTATTGGTGTTTGGTCCGAAGCGACTGCCTGAGCTGGGCAAAACGCTCGGTAAAACCTTGAAGGGATTTCAATCCGCTTCCAAGGAGTTTGAGCGCGAAATTAATAAGGCCATGGCAGAACCAGAAGCGTTGCCTTCAACGGAACAACAACCCAATGAGGAGCGTCCTCCGGGAGCTTGAACAGTTGTGATGGCCCATCAGCTCAGCCTTGTGGTGGGTTTGGGTAACCCTGGGTCGAAGTACGACGCCACCCGTCACAACATTGGCTTCATGGCCCTCGAGCGTTTGGCGCGAAGGGAGGGTTTTAGTTTTCGGCAGCAGGCCAAGTTGCATGGCTTGGCGGCTGATATGGGCTTTGGGAATCAGCGCTTGCGCTTGCTCATGCCTCAAACGTTCATGAACGACAGTGGACGTTCCGTGCGCGCAGCCCTCGATTGGTATGGCTTTCAGCCAGAAGAAATCGTGGTGTTAGTCGACGATATGGACCTCCCGCTCGGACGGTTGCGACTGCGAGCGCAGGGAAGTGCCGGGGGACACAACGGTCTGCGCAGCACGATTCAGCATTTAGGAACCCCGGTCTTCCCTCGATTACGAATCGGAATCGGAGCACCTGCAGAGAATCCAGCGGAACGACGAGCCCGCACGGTGTCCCATGTTCTTGGTCCCTTCAGTCGAGCCGAACAGCCCTGTGTTGATGCAGTGCTGGATGCCGTTTTGGATGGTTTGGATCGCCTGCAAAAGCAGGGCATGGAACGGGCTGGCACCTGGATTAACGGATTCAGGTATGAACCCCCATCCGCGACTTGATGGCGGCCCTCCCTGCCACAACGGCCCATCTCCGCGTTTTGCGCCAGTGCTTTCAAGATCAGTGTGTAGAGGGCGAGGTGGCTGCTGGTGGTTTTCAGTGGCAGTTTTATTGGGCGTTTGATCGCGGAGAACTCACGGTGGAACCTTCGTTAGGACGAGCCTTGATTCAAGATGCTCTCTTCCGTTTTCTGGTGCGCACCGATTACCGCCTCGAGCCCGGTGGTGATTACAGCTTCACGGTTCGGGCCAAGTTTTAAGCGAGAAGTTGGGGGGTGGCCCCAGCCATGAACAGCGCTGCTTGAGGTGATCTTCTGCCATCACGAGGGCGGCGATGGCATCCAGTTCGTCCGGGGGAAGCCTTAACCCTTTTGGGAGAAGACGTTGCCAGCCTTTGGCTGGCCACAAATCCCAATATCGTTCGCGAGCTCTCAAGGTGGTGCCGTGCTCATCGACGGCCTGAACATTGGCAAATCCGTTGAAGGCTCGAATCCACTGGGAACTACTTGTGCCGTTGCCAACGATGATTTGACCCAAGCTCAACTGCTTATGCCAATGATCCACCCATGCCATGACGGCTTCGGGTGGCACCACCATGCCTTCCAGAACGCGATTGTGCTCGCTGTCGATCAGCACTAATCCGCATTTGCTGCGTCCTGGATCGAGCGCGACCAGACGGCTCAAGGCTTGGACTCCACGGCGACGAAGATTGGGTCAGCACTATTGCTGTCGCGGGTCGAGATGGCCTGCAAGGTGACACCTTGCTCGGATCGGTCGATCAGGGTTTGGCCAAGTTGCGCTAAGGCTTGACCATCGAATTGCAACCCGGCGGTGAGCGAGCCGCGTCGTTTGGCTTCTGCGTAGGCCGAGGCCAGCAACAAATTGAGTCGGGTGCGAATTGCCGCGTTACTGCGTTCGCTGGGGTCAAGCCTGACGGAGGCGAGGACATCACCCTTTTGGGTGACTATTCGGTTGGGATGAACTTCTGGGAAGGCGTAAACCACCGTTTCCCCCCGAAGAACGTTGGTGGCAGATCGCAGCGAGATCACCCACGTTCCTGGCTTGCCGATGATTCCCTGTAAGCGCTTCACGTCGCTTCGAGGAACACGAATGATTTGTTGATCAGGGGCTTGGCCTGGCAAGACTTTTCCGTAGGCATTGAAATTGGCTTCTTGCAGCAGGCGATCCACCACCTGTTTGGCCTGATCGGGTGATTCCATCCGAACGGTGGCGGTTGCAAGCGTTTGTCCACTGCGCAGAACAACAGCACCGCGGCGAAGGGCGACAAGATTGCGTTCAAGATCCTTCAGCTCCCGTTCCCCCAATTGGATCCGGTTGCGTACCGTCTTGAGTTCTGCTTCGGTTTCTTGGATATCAAGATCTCGGGCAGCAATATCGCGACTCAGACGATCTCTTTCGGCCTCGAGGGTTTGACGTTGCTCTTGCAACGGCGCCAACTCTTGCCGAAGAGTATTGGCCCGTTGCTGTGCCGCTCTGAGCTCTGCTTCGATCCGTACCGTTGCTTTGCGGGTTTCGATGCGCTCGCGTTCGGCGGCATCGAGTTGCTCACGGCTGTCTTTCAGTCGCGCTTGGAGGGTATCGAGTTCGAACAGCCCAACCCGCAGTTGCCGGCTGACCAAAAGCATGAGGCCAAGCGAGAGGGCACTGATCAGGCTGCCCGTGAGAACCGTGATCACCACGGCCGTGCGCCGTGGACGCATGTTGAACAAGCTCAAGCGAGCTTTCCCAACTCGGCTGCCAAGGCGATCACCGAGGGTGGACAAAATCCCACCGAGAACAAGCAGAGCCAGAATCAGCAGCCACCCACTCATGGCTTCAGCCCTCGGCTGCAGATGCGATCAGCTGAACCGTTTGGCCAGGGCGATCGGATCGAGAACGGTGATTTTCTTGCGGTCAATCTGGACGAGACCGGATTGACGCAAGTCTCCCAGCAGACGCGTGATTGTTACGCGGGTTGATCCAATGGCTTCGGCGATCGCCTGATGGGAGAGGCGGAGATCAATGGTGATACCCAATTCATCAGGCACTCCGAAGTCTCGACAAAGCACCAGTAAAAAACTGACCAGCCGTGACGACATGTCCCGGTGCGTGAGGGTTTCAATCATCGTTTCGGTTTGCAGGATCCTGCTGGAGAGGCCTTGCAGCAGCCTGAGCCCCACTGCGGTGTCCGCTTCAATCGCGTTGCGGACTGACGTGGCAGGTGCCGTCACCATCTCAACGCGGGTGAAGGCGACTGCGTGATAGAAGCGATCCGATCGTTGCCCTGTCAGTAAAGACAACACACCGAACAGGCTGTTTTCCCTGAGGAGAGCAACGGTAATTTCTTCGCCAGATTCGTACACCCTTGAAAGGCGCACAGCCCCCCGTCGAATCAAATAAACGCGTTCAGCAGGGTCTCCTGGGAAGAAAATTGTTTTATTGCGTTCCACCATTTCTGTACTGGCACCCTCAAGGCCCCGGATGACCTCCATCAATGATCGAGGCCCTGCGGGCTGAGCGGTCACTGAGGGACTGCCAAGAGGTGCATAGCGGGTAAAACCAGTGCTGGTGCTCATGACTGGTCCGCAACTGCGGTGAAAGTTACGGATCTGCCTGGATGTGTCTTGTAGCTGTTAATACCCATTCGTTGTTCACTCGGATTCCAGGGCCTGCTGCTGAGCCTTCATCAGTTGTTGGAGCCCGGGTTCGGCCAGGTCCAAGAGTGCATCCAACTGGGCACGGCTGAAGGGGGCTCCTTCGGCAGTTCCCTGGACTTCGAGCAGCCGACCATCGTCGGCTTGCACCACATTGAGATCGACCTCCGCTCGACTGTCTTCGCTGTAGTTGAGGTCTAGCAGCGCCTGGCCGTCCACTAATCCAACGGAAACGGCAGCAACTTGGCTTTGAACTGGGGAACACTCGAGAATCCCCTGGGAGACGAGACGGCTGCAGGCTCGGTGCAATGCCAGCCAGGCTCCTGTGATGGCCGCTGTGCGGGTTCCTGCATCCGCTTGGATCACGTCGCAGTCGATCAGCAACGTTCGCTCTCCAAGTTGTGCCATATCGACGGCCGCCCGAAGGCTGCGCCCGATCAAGCGTTGGATTTCTTGAGTGCGGCCGGACAGTTTTATCAGCTCACGCCCCTGCCGTTGCGGAGTTGACCCGGGTAATAGGCGGTATTCAGCACTGAGCCACCCAAGCCCCTCTCCTCGACGCCAGCGCGGCACGTTGTCATCGAGGCAAACGCTGCAGAGAACAGTTGTTCGACCGGTTCTCACAGTGACTGAACTCAAGGCGAACCCCATCGGATCCCAAGTCACGGAAAACGGCCGCAGATCATTGCGACAGCGGCCATCGGCTCGGGCTAGGGATGGATCGCTCATGGCACAGAAGAAGTCACATCAGCCTCGCAGTTCCCTTCCCTTTGCGCTTGAGCCACCATGGGTAGCGTCTGATGCCTTGTTGAATGGCGTAACGCCGCTACATTCAAGGTCTTCCGGGTTGTCCCGGCGTGACCTGAGCTGATGATCGCAAGCCTGACCGACCGCCATCAATCCCTAGAGACTCACTCTCTGGACGGCGATCACCGTTCCCCAGAACGTGTTGGTTTGAGGTCAGTTCCGAATGCCACACAACCACCGCCACCGGCCCTGCATCTGGTCGCTCCAGAGGGTCAGCTTCAGGTGCATACAGCTCCCTACCGCGGCAGTTTTTCTAGTGTGTTGAGCCAGGCGGTGCGAGCAGCTGGGCTCGGTAGTCGAGTCTTAATTAGTCAATTTTTGAAGGGTGGCGTGCAACAGGGTCCATCCGGCCGAGTGCAGTTGTGCGGAGGGCTTGTTTGGCTACGCCCTGATGTTCCCGCTTGCGTTGCGGAACCGAACTTGGAGGGCTGTCGCGATGCGGTCCAAGCGGTCTGGGCGATCTGTCGTCAGCACCTCATGATTGGCGATCTTGATCAACTTGTTCTTGACGAGATTGGCCTGGCCATCGGCTTTGGCTACATCGATGAAGCTGAAGTGCTGTCAGCCCTTGAGCAACGACCAGGCTCGATGGATGTGATCATCACTGGGCCCGCCATCCCTTCCAATGTTGTGGCAATGGCTGATCAAGTCACGGAACTACGCCGAGGTTTCTGATGCTCAAATGTGATCGTTGGATTACGGAACAAGCCGGGCAGGGAATGCTCGACCCATTTCAGTCAGGGTTGGTGCGCCACCTTGACCCTGATCAGCGTGAAAGTCCCGTGTTGAGTTTCGGGTGTTCCTCCTATGGCTATGACCTTCGTCTCTCACCGCAGGAGTTTTTGATTTTTAGGCATGTGCCTGGCACGGTAATGAATCCGAAACGGTTCAATCCAGCGAACCTTGAGCCCACACCGTTGCATGAAGATGAAGATGGTCGTTATTTCATTCTTCCGGCCCATTCCTATGGCCTTGGAGTGGCCTTGGAGAACATGAAAGTCTGTCTCTTATACACATCTCCGAGCCCACGAGACTAAGGCGAATCTCGTATGCCGTCTTCTGCTTGAAAAA
>CAXDNN010000013.1:0-28143 GCA_963990675.1 uncultured Synechococcus sp. | reverse complement strand
TTTTTTTCAAGCAGAAGACGGCATACGAGATTCGCCTTAGTCTCGTGGGGCTCGGAGATGTGTATAAGAGACAGCCCGTCCCCATGCCGGAGACCAGTCCGTCGTTGCCGTCATGGCTGAATCGCGGCATGGCCGATTTATTCCCTGCAGGGGATCCCAGCGATGTGGATCAATCGTTAGCAGCGCGGTTAGCCGCGGCTGAGGCTGAGGGGCGTCCGTTGCGGGTGAAGTTGGGCATCGATCCCACCGGCAGCAACATTCACCTGGGGCACAGCATCCTGTTTCGCAAATTGCGGGCCTTTCAGGATGCCGGACACACAGCGGTCTTGATCATTGGGGACTTCACGGCTCGGATTGGTGACCCCACGGGCAAGAGCGCGACAAGGGTTCAGTTGAGCAAGAGCGATGTGGCTGCGAATGCGTCCACTTATTTGCGACAACTCGGCCAAGACCAGCCCAAGGACACGGCTTTGCTCGATTTCGAGACCCCTGGTCGGCTGGAGGTTCGTTACAACAGCGAATGGTTGGAAGGGATGGACCTTCCCGCGGTGATCGGATTGCTGGGCACCGGAACCGTCGGTCAGATGCTGGCGAAAGAGGATTTTTCGAATCGCTACAGCAGTGGCACGCCGATTGCGTTGCATGAGTTCTTGTATCCCCTCCTCCAGGGCTACGACTCGGTGGCGGTCAATGCCGATGTGGAACTCGGGGGCACCGATCAAAAATTCAATGTGGCGATGGGCCGTGATCTGCAGCGGCACTTCGGCCGCGGCACCCAATTTGGTTTGTTGTTGCCGATTCTGGTCGGGCTTGATGGGGCTCAAAAAATGAGCAAAACCCTCGGCAACACCGTGGGCCTCGAAGACGATCCTCTGTCGATGTATTCCAAACTCGAGAAAGTTGGCGATACGGCGATCAACGACTACGTGACGTTGCTCACCGACCTGAATTTGGAGTCGTTGCCGGAAAATCCGCGGGAGAAGCAGAAGGCAATGGCGCTCGCGGTTACTGCCAGTCGCCATGGCATGGAGGCCGCCCAGAAGGCTCAGCTCGATGCCGCCAACTTGGTGGGTGGTGCTGGTGATGCGTCGGCTGATGTGCCTGAAGCTTCCTTGGCCGAGGTGAATTTTCCTGCGAAAGCTTTCTACTTAATGAGTGCAATCGGCATCTGCGTCAGCAGCAGCGAAGCGCGACGCCACATCAAAGGTGGTGCTGCCCGGCTGGATGGGGAAAAGATCATCGATCCCAATCAGGAATTTGCTTCGGCCGCTGAGCTCGATGGCAGGGTGCTGCAGCTCGGCAAAAAGACCTTTCGGCGATTGACGGCATAACGCGTGGCTGTTGGGTTATTCGAAACTGTCCTGGATTCGGCCCCTTGGTTGGATGATCTTGGCCATGCTGGGCGGGTGCCCACAACGTGATGAATCTCCGTTGTGTTCTCGATGCTCAGGCTGGCTTGGCGGAAGGCCCCCATTGGTGGGCAGAGAAAGGTGTCCTTCTTTGGGTTGATATCGAAGCCTCGCGGGTGGGCTTATTCGATCCGGTTGCCCGGAGTAATCGATTTTTGGATTTGCCCTCCCATGTGGGGGCCATTGTTCCCACAACGGTGGGCGACTTGGTCGCCGCGACGGCTCAGGGATTTGTGCGACTCGACCCTGATAGCGGAGTTGTGACCGCGCTTCACGACCCTGAACCTGGATGTTCGGAGCATCGTTTTAACGATGGCAAGTGCGATCCCTGGGGACGGTTTTGGGCGGGAACGATGGCCTACGACTTCAGCCCCGGTGCGGGGTCACTTTGGCGGCTGAACAACGATTTCAGCTGCAGCTTGCAATGGCAACGCCTCACCATTTCGAACGGTTTGGCCTGGAGCCTGGATCGACGTCGTCTGTATTTAATCGACTCGCCGACTCTCACCGTGATGGCCTTTCCGCTGACGTCGACCGGTGCGTTGGCGCCCCATCCCACGTCTTGCATCACCATTCCAGAGGATTGGGATGCCTTGCCAGATGGGATGTGCATGGATGCGGAGGGCAAGCTATGGATTGCTCTATTTGGTGGTGGTGCCGTCACCCGTTGGGATCCTCAGGATGGTCGGCTGATGCAAACGGTGGAGCTTCCCTATCGACAGGTCACCTCCTGTTGTTTTGGTGGCCCTGATTTGGATCAGTTGTTCATCACCACAGCGCGTCGGGGTCTTGATCTTCACGCCCTGGCTGAACAGCCTTTGGCAGGAGGTTTATTTCAGCTGAGCCTTGGTATCAAAGGGTGCCGAGCTCAGGAATTCCGCATTTAAACGGTCATATCTTTCTGGACTAGATGAAGAGGCGGCGCCAATAGTTTGGTTTTTTTAATTGTCTTTTGAAGTCGTCTGGGCTGCTTAGGCAGTCTCTCCAGTTGCCAAAATTCTGTTGGAACAGGGCTTCGATTTTTGGTTCTTGGGCGATTCGAGATTCCAGTCGGTCTTGAACAGCTTTGTCGAACCAAAATGGTAAATCAGTTCCTTTTTTGGAGTGAAATCTTCGGAGATAATTGTGCTCGATAGTATCTTTTGAGGGGGATACGTTGCCGTGGTAGCCAGCTTGTCGTGTGCAATCACTGAGGCTGCGCCCATCACTGGAGATGCTCTGGATTAAAAGATCGCCTGGGGTATTGCAATTCTTGGTGAAGTGGTCAAAATCGATTCCGAGCACTTGACCTTTAAGCCGGTTGCGGAGGCTGTTGACCAGGCTTGGGTAGTTGAAGTGAAAGCGCTGCTCAAGAGTCTGATTCTGAAAATCTAAGAAGCCTTTGGCTGCAGCGAGGCGTCCGCTGGCAGCAAATTCCAGAATCGGATAAGTATTGTTTGTATTGCGTTTTGGGTCAGATAATTGAGAATATAGAGAGCAGTAGGATGAAAAGGGGTTGCGAAAACAAAGAACCCAAGTAATATGTTTTATTCCTGATTGATATAAAGCGCGTTCAATTTTTTCTGGGTAGTCGTGGTGGAAGCGATATTCAAAATTCTCGGCAGAGACTAGTAAGCAGCCGTCTCGCATGAGCTTTTTGCCTTTACAAGCAAATGTACGAATCCAGTCTGTATCTATCAGATTGGCGAAATAATTGTGATGGGGTCTTTTGCTTTTTGGGTAGTAAATGCCAGATTTTAATAATTCACTGGATGCATGATTGCAGCTGCGCTGAAACGATGTAGTTCCCGTTTTATGTAGACCGGCATGAATTACAGCGCGCAGCATCTGATGAACCGTGATGGTGTGGAGGAAGGCCCTGCAGGATGGAGGTAGATCTTGCCTCTGATGTGGCTCCGCTGCACTCTGCCGACCCCGCTAAACAAATCATTCTGGCCCTCGATGGCATGGCCCCTGATCAAGCGCTTGCTTTCAGTGCGCAGGTGGAAGGGCTGCGTTGGGTGAAGGTTGGGCTTGAGCTGTTTGTCCAGGCGGGGCCGGAGGTGGTGGCTCAGTTGCGTGATCAGGGCTTGCGGGTGTTTCTCGATCTCAAATTTCACGACATCCCGGCCACGATGGCCGGTGCCTGCCGGCGGGCGGCTGCGCTTGGGGCTGAGTTGATCACGGTTCATGCCTGTGCGGGCAGCGAAGCACTCAAGGCAGCCCAGGCCGCGGCGCTGGAAGGGGCCCAAAGCAACGGGCAGCCCTTGCCAACTCTTTTGGCGGTGACGGTGCTCACCAGTTGGGAGGAGCAGCGGCTGCAACGGGAACTCGCCATCAGCCAAGGCATTGCCGCGCGGGTGTCGGCCTTGGCTCAGCTGTCGGCCACTGCAAGTATCGGTGGATGTGTGTGTTCGCCTTGGGAGGCCGCGGCATTAAGGGCTCGGCATCCCGAGCCGTTTGCATTGATCACGCCCGGGATTCGCCCCAAAGGCACCGCGGTTGGTGATCAAGCGCGGGTGATGGGTCCCGCCGAGGCGGTTGCAGCCGGTGCCAGCCAGCTGGTGATCGGGCGGCCGATCACCAGAGCTGATGATCCCAGTGCGGCGTTTGCCGCCTGCTGCCGAGAGCTCAGAATTTGAAGTTCAAGCCACCTTGCACCTGCCAACTGGTGCCGCGATTGTTGGCCCAGATCAAGGCTCCACCACGGGCATATACCCCCATCGAGGTGTCTTGGAAGTTGAAGGTGTTGTAGTCGAGCCCCAGTTCCACTAGGGCGGCATGGTCGTCGTTGCCATTCACGTCCCAACGTTGGCTCTTGCCAGATTCGAGGTAACTCACTTTTTGGTGGTCACCGCTCATCCCCCAGTCGGCGGCCCAGCCCACCCGCAGCGAGGGTAAAAACAACGATCGTTCGCCATCACGGATGGGAATGGCGAACTTCACGGAGAGCTCACTTCCCAGTTGGTCGACTTCCATCTCATGGAAGCGGAGACGATCACGCCGGTTGGCGCCGTGTTCACTGAACTTGTCGAGGCTGGTGTTGGTGTAACTCAGTTGGGCCTGGGGTTCGATGATCCAGTCACCGCTGTGTAGTGGCGCACCGATGTTGAGCACGCCAGTCCAGGAATTGCCGCTGCGGTCTCCTTTGGCGGTTTCACCATCGATCTTGCGGTAGTGCTCGCCGTCATAGCCGCCGGCGCTGACCATGCCGCGCAAGTAGAAATCGCTGGTCCAGTACTCGGCGTAGGCACCACCACCCCAGCCATCGGCATCCCAGCTGCCGCGTGCGCCATCTGTGCCGTTCATCAACGCATAGGTGCCGAAGAGGCCGATGCGGGTTTCATCGCTGACCGGAATGTCGATGCCGAGCTGGCCGCCACCATTGCTGAAGTTGGCGTAGCGATCGCCAGCGGCACCATTACTACTGCCGCCGCCAAAGCCGCGCACCCAAGCATTCACCCCGGGCGCATTCACCTCGTTGGTGAACAACAGGCTGTGGGGTATCACAACCTCCCTGTAGCTCAGTCCGTCCACCGTGACGACCATGCCATCTGCATCGGTATCGGCTTCGATGCCAACGGTGTTGACCTGGGCCATGTCGTTGCGATCAAGCGTCCGCTCGAGGTACGTCTCTGCTTCAGTTATTGGTACCGGCGTGGCGTCTGGAGCAACCTCCTCAATGACCTCTTTCTGGAACTGGCGGTAGGGAGGAGCTGGGGGGAATTGGGTGCATGGCCCGAAGCACTGCGGCACGATCACCGTTTGTTTGGGTTTGTTTGTTTGTTTGATTGATTCGACTTCTTCGGCTTATCGGGTTGATCCGGTTCCTCGGGGGTTGAATCCGGCAGGCAGACTTCGCTGCCAAGGGGATCGACCGTGCAGCTCTGGGCTTGAACGGGTTGATACGCCACGACGAGCTCCAGCATCAATAGGCCCACTCCTCCGGCCAGGATCGTTTGCAGGCTTGGGATTGAGCGCCAGAACATCGATGAGCGGTGACTGTTTGAACTAATTTTGACGGTCAGAGAATAAAAAGCGAGCCATTCGTGGCAAAAATAAGTTGGCCTTTGCTCTTTAAGTCAAGACAAGGAATGAAGGTGTTTTTATGCGGATAGTCCTTTTGGACTGGCCAACTCTTTCCCTCGCTCAAATATTGAGTCATTGGCATGGATCTTGGAAACTTATAATTGCATTTTTTGTCAAGCAATTGGCTGAAAATGCTCGATTTGGACCATTCCTTGGCGAAAATATTGTCTGGATTAATTTTTTATTGAGATCCTTCGATTTAGGGATAAAAGGGGAATCAGGATCGCTCAAAAGATGGTCTGGTGATCTGTTTGTGATGGCGATGGGCGAAAGCTCGGATGCCAGCTTCCCTGCGATCTACGCAGACCTGTTCGGCAAGCGCACTTTTGACAACCGCAATAGTGGTTGGTCGTACGCGGTGTTCAACAGCTTTGGGTTACCTGATTTCCTTGGTTGATTGAACCCTTGATCGAGAGATTTTGATTCAGCGGAGATCGCTGTTTTAGCTCTTTGCTTTCTCTCCGATCCGTGGTTCTGTGCCGGCGATCAACCGCTCGATGTTGCTGCGATGGCGCCACAGCACCATCAGGCTGGCCACCAACGACACCACCACGTAGGCGCTGCTGCCGCCGGAGGTAAACATCAGTACCGGCAGACCGATGGCTGCCACCACGCTGGAAAGCGACACGATCCGGCTGAGGCTGATCACGGCCATGAATAACCCCAAACACGCCAGCCCCACGGGCCAAGCCAGACCCAGGAACATCCCCAGGCCAGTGGCAACGGCTTTGCCACCTTTCCAGCCCAGCCATACCGGCCAGATGTGACCCGCCAGCGCTGCCAGCCCCGCTATCACCTGCACCCAGTCGTTCAGGCCAAAGCTCTTCGCGAGCAGCACTGCTAACGCCCCTTTGCCCACATCGAGCAGGAACACCACCAACGCCGGGACTTTGCCCACATTTCGTAGCACATTGGTGGCACCGGTGCTGCCTGAGCCGCACTGGCGCAGGTCGATGCCCTTGAGCCAGCGCCCGGCGAGGTAGCCGTTGGGTGCCGAGCCCAGCAGATAGCCAAGCGTTAGAAGCAACAGTGAAGAGAGCAGCATCAGAGCAGGTCGTCGTCGTCGAGCCGTTCGTTCGGGCCAGCGGCAAACGCCAGCCAGAGTGGAAACTGAAGCACAGGAATCGCCACGTCGCGCTCGGCGGTATCGATCAAGATCAGTGGCACTTCGCCGCGCTCCTCTAATCGATCGGCCCGTTCCACCAGGGCTTCCGATCGTTCAAACAACACGATTCCGCTGCTCGGTCCGAAGTCTTCCCTGCCCAAGCCGAGGGCATCCTGTAGGCCGCGTCTCCATTCGCCCAGCCGTTCGGGCGCCCCCGCAAGCACCAGGCATTGGAATTGGGCGCCGTAGAGCTCGCCGATGATCGCGATCAAGGCGGCGCTCACCAGGATGTTTCGAGGTCGGGTGCCCCGACTGGGCTGAGCGCCCCGGCCGCCTTGATTGAAGAACCAGTCTTCGAGCAGGGCTGTATCCCGTGCGTCAATGCTGCGGCGCAGACTCCAGGGGTCGGCATACACATCTGGTTGTTGGAGGAATCGCTGCAGAGCACTGCGAATCAGGGCTTCGTCGGGGCGAAACGTATCCGACACGGCGATGGGTGGGGCGGTATCGCTCGCGTTCTGACCCTCGAATCCCTGTTGGTCTGATGCTTGTTGGTCGAGTGGTGATGGTTGCACCACCATCGGTTGCACCACAAGCTCAAGGCTCTCCACCGACTGCACCAGGTCTTGAAGGGCTCCACCTAGATACTCCTGGAAGCCTTTCACCCGCCTTGCAATCGCATCGGATTGCCCGGCGAAGGAGGTTTTGAGTTCGGTTTCGAGCTGTTGTTTGCGGTTGGTGAGCAGCGTGATCTCTGCCGACAAGGCATCGCGGCGGGATTGGAGATCTTTTAAGGCCAGTTCCACCACGGGGTTGTCGGGGGCTGGCGGGGTCTTATCCACAGCTCCGCTGTCCGATGCTTCATCAGGCTGATCAACAGCGGCTTCTGTTTTGGGTGTTGTTTCAGGCGTCTGATCGGTGTCGTTGTCCATCGCCTCGAGCTCTTGGTTGTCCATCGATCGGAACGAGCTATCCCAACTATTGCAACCGACCCTGCAGTCGCTGCAAGTGCAAAACGGCGTCAAACACTAGAAAAAATGGCTTATGCACGGAATCGTGTCGATATGTTTACAGTGTCGTAGACATATCGCGCGGATTTTTAGGGTTCGCTTGGTGCCTGCGGTTGGGGCGTTTCGAGCGCGCCAACCCGTTGCTTTAGCTGTGCCCGTAGTTCGCTGGGGCTGAACAGGATGGGCAGAAAGTGAATGCTTTTCGTTTCTCGAAAGAAGAACAGACCCGGCAGCCAGGGGGCAAATAGGCGCCAGGCCAGCCACTGCTCGTAGGGAAAGCGCCGCAACTCGCGGCCGTTTTGCCACACGATCAGGGCGCGTTCTTCAAATTCCAGACGCAAGCTGGCGGTTTGGATCAGTAGGAACAGGCCAAACACCACCACCACCAGCGTTGGCCAGGGATGCCCAGGCAAAGGAAGCAACGCTGCTCCGAGGGCTACCACCAGCAAGGGCAGGCGTGGGTCGGGCCGCAAGATCACGTTGGGTATTGGATTTGTCATGCGCCGAACAGCACTTGGGTTAACACCACATCCATGATGCAAACCAAAATTAGGATCATCACCACGGCACCGGTGGTGCTCGTACCCACTTCCTTTGGACCTCCTTTAGTGGTGAGGCCCCACCCACAGGAAATGGTGGCGATAATCAACCCAAATACCACCGCCTTCACAAGCATGAAGGGCAGGTCTTCTGGATGCATCCAGGTGCGCACTGACGTCCAGAACACAGAGGGTGGAATGCTGTAAAGCGCGGTGCTGGTGATCTGCCCCGACCAGACCGCCACGATGAAAAAGAAAAAGCACTGCAGTGGTGCCATCACCACCAAGGCGATCAGCCGTGGCACCACCAGATACTCCACTGGATCGGTGCGCAGCATCGTGATCGCATCAATTTGTTCGGTCACCTTCATGGTGCCCAGCTGCGCGGCATAGGCGGTGGCGACTTTCCCCGCTAGCAAGCAGGCGGTGAGTAGGGGTGCGATTTCCCGAGCCAGTCCGATTGCGAGGATGCCGCCCACCGTGGAGCCAGCCCCTTGCCGGGTGAGCTCTGCGGCGACTTGAATATTGAAAACTGAGCCCGCCGCTACGGAGATGATCAAGACGATTAGCAAGCTGCCTGGCCCGGCTTCCATCAACTGATCGGAGAGATCCACCGTGTTGATCCGGCCGCGCATCGTTGCCGTAACGGCTTGGCCGCCGATTAAGAGGCTCGAGCCCAAACGTTTCAGCGAGCGCGGAGTGTTCATCCAACGGAGCTCTTGAGATGGGCTTGGCGATCGGGCCAGCCTCGCATCACTCCAAGGCCCAACAGCACAAGAATTGCAGGGATGAAGCCCATGCACAGTCTCACGGCCATAAGAGCTGTGTTGGGCTGCTCGATGAAATTCAAGGCTCCGTCGCAGCTGGTGGTGGAGATGTATCCCGTGAGCGACAACAGCACGCCAAACACGCTCATGCTCAGTCCGATCACTAATTTTTGGCCAAACACCATCCAGGCTGTGTAAAGACCAGCAGGGTGGCTTGGATCCGCGTCAATCGCGTCCGGCAGGAGCGACCAGGGGATTAGGTAGGCCGTGGCTGCTCCCAAGCCCACCAGCATGATTAACCCCACAATTGGGAGGTAGGCGGTAAAGCTGCTGCCAGCTTCCATTGGTTGCAGCAGCATCGACAAGAGGCACGCCACGATCCAGATGCTGGCTCCCCAGCCAAGCGCTTTGATCCGACCATGGCGGTTAGAGAGCAGGCTCCACAACTGGAGGCCCACCAGCGCGGCGATATTGAAGGCCAGTAGGAGCAGGGTGGAGAGACCAGCGGGTACGTGGAGCACTTGCACCAACCAGATCAGGGCCACCACCTGCATCAGCTGAAGCCCAAACCACAGCAAGAGATACAGCCCCAATACCTTGATAAAGCGAGGGTTGGTTCGGATCCGTCGAAACTGTTGAAGCGGAGCTTCATGGCTGCCGCTGGGGCGCTGGGCCTGTTTCGCGAAAGGCGCTAAGCCCCAGCAGCACACCAGTGTTGTGACGGCGGCAATCGTTCCAGAGATACGGCCCATCAAGATGTAGCCACCGCCTCCTTCCCTCAGCACAAGAAAAGCCACGAGAAGCCCAATGGTTCCGGCCAGGATTGATCCGGTGAATCGGGCAGCGTTCAAGCGCGTGCGAATGGCTGTCTTGGTTGTGAGCTCAGTCGATAGCGCGGCATAGGGCAGATTCACGCCGGTGTAGGCGGTCATCAGCAGGATGGCGATCACCACGTAGTAGATCGTGCGTTGCAGGATGCTTCCTTCCGGTACCCACCACATCCCAGCCAGGCTGATCCCCAACGGCAGGGATGCTCCAAGCATCCAAGGCAACCGTGGGCCCCATCGGCTTTGGGTGTGATCACTCATCCAGCCAATCAGGGGGTCGTTAAACGCATC
Source organism: uncultured Synechococcus sp. (assembly GCA_963990675.1). Lineage (GTDB taxonomy): Bacteria > Cyanobacteriota > Cyanobacteriia > PCC-6307 > Cyanobiaceae > Parasynechococcus. Next base: position 18,127 of record CAXDNN010000013.1, on the reverse strand, counting down.
CCAAACCTTGATCACCGTGAGGAGTGAACCGGCGATGAAGGCGGGTAAACCCGCTGCACAGGTGAAGAAGGGGAATAAGTAGAAGCCCAGGATTGTGGCGGCTAAGCCAGTGCCTGCATCGCCGAAGCCATAGGCCACCATCAGACGGCGGCGGGATCCACCCAGCTGAACTTCTGACGTTGTCAAGCGAAGAAAGGGGTCAGGCCGACAGTCATAATGAAGGTGTACTGACACAAGCACCACCTTTTACGAAAGGTAGTTTGTCTGTACTAGTGCGGGCGTTGTGTAATGGTAAGACCTCAGCCTTCCAAGCTGATGACGCGGGTTCGATTCCCGCCGCCCGCTTGATCAAAGCCGAAGATTCGAGACTTCGTCTTGAGCCACAAGCAGTACAAAACTCCTGTTTTGCAAGGGGATCGTCACGCCTCGGAATGGCACGGGTTGGTCTGGCAAATCCTTGGGTGCCGGTAGGGATGTATCAATCACCCGGGTCCAGGGCGAGGCCGGGATCGGCAGTTCGAAATTCAAGGCTTCTTTGTGGGCGTTAAAACCCATCCAGATCAGGGCACCGTGGCTCCCCATATGCAAGCTGGTGGCAATGGAGCGAGACCATGCCGCCCAATCCGGCTTTGAGAGTTCTACGCCATGCCATTGACGCCAAAGATCGGTATGGTCCTGCGGATGCTTTTTCGTGGTTTCCCGCGCTGGAATCAAAGGGTTGAATAGCTGCGGTAAGGCCTGACGCAACTTCAACAAACGCTTGAGAAAGAGCTTGAGCTCCAAATCGCAGTGGTCTTCATTCCAAATCATCCAGCCCAACGGACTGTCTTGGCACCAGGTGTTGTTGTTGCCTCCCTGGCTTCGGCCCACCTCATCACCCATCAGCAACATCGGTACGCCACGAGCGAGTAGCAAGGTGCTCAGCAGATTGCGTTGTTGTCGTCGTCGTAGCGCCAACACCTCTGGTTCGCTGGTGGGTCCTTCGATGCCATGGTTCCAGCTGTTGTTGTGGTTTTCGCCGTCGCGGTTGTCTTCGCCGTTGGCGAGGTTGTGTTTGCGGTTGTAACTCACCAAGTCGGCAAGGGTGAAGCCATCGTGAGCTGTGATGAGATTCACGGAGCGACCCATGGCTGCGGCCTTGCCGTCGTAAAGATCTGGACTGCCTTTGAAGCGTTGGGCCAGGGCCCATGTGGTGTGCTCATCACCTTTCCAGAACCGGCGCAATTCATCTCGGAAATGTCCGTTCCAGGTGCCGATTCGTTTCGCTGGAAAGTCATTCAGCCTGTACAAGCCACCACAATCCCAAGGCTCACTGACCAATTTGAGGTCGCTGAGCTCGGGGTCCGCTTCCATCGCCGTAAACAGTGGAGGATGGTCTAAAGGCTTCAGTTGAGTGCCCCGACTGAGCGCAATACCAAGGTCGAAACGGAAACCGTCAACGCCGAGTTCAAGGGCCCAGCAGCGCATGGATTCCAGGATCAGCTGTGTGCTGATCGGATCGTTGGCGGCGATTGAATTGCCGCAACCGCTCACATCGAGGTAGTCGCCTTCGCTGTTCTGGTGGTAGTAGGTGTCGTCAGCAACCCCACGCCAACTCAGGGTTGGACCATGGCGATTGCCTTCGGTCGTGTGGTTGTAGACCACGTCCAACAGCACTTCGATCCCCGCGTCATGGCACGCGGCGACCAGTTGACGCATTTCATTGCGCCCCTGTAAGGGATCGTCGACTGAGCAGTAGCCGTGGTGGGGTGTGAACCAATTCAGCGGGCTGTAGCCCCAAACATTGTCCCGACCTGGAGGCGCATCGGCAGGGTCAAAACTAAACACCGGTAAGAGTTCAATCGCCGTCACCCCGAGCTCTTGTAGGTAAGGAAGCTTCTCAATCACTCCGCGATAGGTGCCTCGATCTGACCGATCCACGCCGGAATCGTTTGCTCGGGTGAAGGCACCCACGTGCAATTCATAAATCACCGAACGTTGCCAGCTGTGTCGGGGCCGCGGGTGGGATTCGAAGTCGAATCGCTTTCGCTCACTCACCACGGCCTTGAGGCAAGCATGGGCATTGGGAGAGGGTCCCGTGGCGAGGACCCTGTCGTAGACGTCCCAACCGGTGATTGCTCGCGCTGCTGGATCCAACAGCACTTTCGAGGGGCGAAAACCATGGCTCCCCGGCGCAAGGGGGCCAAACACGCGGTAGCCGTAGCAGCAGCCCTCGTTGAGGCCCTCCACTTCGACATGCCAGTAGTCCCCCGATCGATGTCGTCGACCATCGAGCTCGATCACCCGTTCAGGTGCCCCATCACTGCCACTGCGATACAGCAACAGCTCGATGCGATCCGCAGCTGGGGCGGCCAAGGAGAAATTCACTCCTCGTGTTGTTGTGCTGCTGCCCAAGGGCCAGGGCCGGCCGGGATGAATGCCGCTCAAGGCCTGGTGGTGATGTGGCCTTCAAACTAGTGGTTCGCTCCGCCCTTGAGTGTCATGACCATGACCACTGCCTTGGAGGCCGGTCGGCCGCCGCAGCAGGTGCGCAACGATCTGTGGCTTTTCCCGCCGAATCGGGATTGCCAGGGCGGTAGTTCCTGGTGGTTGAACATCGATCCTGAGCCGGTCTTGATCGACTGCCCGCCCTTGACCCAGGCCACGATCTCGGCTCTGAAGGACTTAGCCGGGACCCGTCAGCCGCTGATCGTGCTCACCAGTCGTGAAGGCCATGGCCGCTTGCGGCGGTTGCAGGAGAAGCTCGATTGGCCGGTGCTGGTGCAGGAGCAGGAGGCTTACCTACTGCCCAATGTGGCTCGCCTCGAATGTTTTAAGGATGAGCACACCACAACCAGCGGATTGCGTTTGCTCTGGACCCCTGGACCGACCCCAGGCAGTGCCGTTGTGCTCGCGCCGGCCCCTCTTGAGCTGTTGTTCTGCGGGCGTTTGCTGACTCCACTGGCCCCGGGATGTCTCGGACCATTGCGACATGGCCGCACATTTCACTGGCCCCGCCAGCTCGCCAGCTTGGCCAAATTGCGATCCTGGATCCCTCCAGAATCCAGTCCCCAACTGGCTTCTGGGGCTGCACTCGGAGGGTTGCGTGGTGAGCGTCTCGTGCCCTTCTCCGGGTGGCGTAATCAACCCATCAATCCGTAAAGCATTGCGCCAGAAGACATTTCGCTTGCAGCCACCGGTTGAACTCCATACGATTAGCGCGCTTGTGGAAGTCATCGGTGCGACCACAACACCGCATCAGAGCTGTTTCCGCACCCCATCGTTTCCTCTCAAATGAACAAAGCTGATTTGGTCAACCTGGTTGCGGCTCGCACTGAGCTCACCAAAACAGACGTGTCCATGGTTGTGGATGCCGCCATCGACACCATCATTGATTCCGTCGTTGAAGGCAAAAAAGTTTCCATCCTTGGTTTCGGTTCCTTCGAGCCCCGTGAGCGTTCGGCTCGTCAGGGATTGAACCCTAAAACTGGCGAAAAAATTGCCATCCCCGCCAAGCGCGTTCCTGCATTCACCGCTGGCAAGATGTTCAAAGACCGCGTTCAAGGCTGATCCCTTCGAACAAGATGTTCGCCGAGGCGGCTGGAGAGGCCGCCTTTTTTGATGCGTTGTCCGAACCATCTCCATTTGCAGCTCGAGCAGGGCCGTCTGCTGAAGGAGCGAAGCGGTTATCGCGGCCGATTCGCTCCGTCTCCGACCGGTGTTTTGCATTTCGGCAATCTCCAGACGGCTCTGCTGTCTTGGCTTCAGGCCCGCTGCTCGGGTGGGGAGTGGTTCCTGAGGATCGACGACCTCGACACGCCACGGAATCGACCTGAATCATTGCTGCGGATTCAATCCGATTTGCGTTGGCTGGGTTTGCACTGGGATGGCCCACCCGTTTTGCAAAGTTCCCGGAGCGGGATCTACAGCTCTTGGTTGTCGTTCCTTCGATGCAGTGGTGCTTTGTTTGCTTGCCGTTGTTCCCGCCGCGATTTGGCGGGCGCGTCGATTTATCCCGGTACGTGTCGAGCAATTGATGCGGGTTGGGGATGGCAGGAGCAACGTCTACCGAGTTGGCGTTTACGCGTGCCTGAGCTCAATCCCTATGGCAGTGGAGATGTCGTTGTACGGCGTGCCGATGGCTATGTCGCTTACCAACTCGCCACGGTGATCGATGAACTGTGTTTTGGGATTACGGATGTGGTTCGTGGCAATGATCTCCGAGATGCGTTACCGGCCCAACTCAGCATTTATGCAGCGTTAGGACAAAGCTCGCCTCGGTTTTGGCATGGTCCTTTGCTGTATGACGTTGAGGGGCAAAAGCTTTCGAAGCGTGAAGCTAGTGCTGGCTTGGATGTTGCTCGCTCCAAGGGTGAAGACGCCGCCTACGTAATCGGTCAATTGGCTGCCGGCCTCGGCTTGGTTCCGCGGGGAACGCGCCTTTCAACGGAAGAACTTCTGTCTGAAGTACGTGATGACAGCGCTCTACCTCTGGATTCTTAAGGAAGGATTCGGGATCACCGGCAAAGATCCGACCCATATTGATATGCATCTCAGTGAGAGCCGTCCATGTCGACTTGCACGATCTGCGGTGGCAGCGGTGTCCAACGCGTGTCTAGCCAGCGTTTACGCACCTGCCTCGTTTGCCTTGGTCAGGGCAGTGTTTCGGCGGCAATGAAGCCCGCTCCCCTCAATCACCAACCTGGTGCTGTAGCAAGCTTGAAGGACCTGAGTTGTCTCACTCAGCCAAGAACCTGAGCATTAGCCCAGCGGTGCCTTTTCTTTGTTGCGCAGGACGAACAGGGTTGCAGTGCCGACAACCACCAGCAGGGGTACGGCTGTGAAAAGCAGCAGGGCAATTGCGGAATAATCGGTATACACGGTGGAGCTGGTGCTCGAACTCCGGCCACTATCTCAGGAAATGGACGTTGACCCACCTGATTGTTTGCACCGAAACAGTTGGCTCTGATGCCGTTCGTTGGGGCACAGCATGTGCTGTGATCGCTCTGACGGCAATGTTGTTCTGGACCCCTGATGCGAAGTCACAGGGGTTTGACCGCTTGAAAAACGACGCGCTCCGATGTTTGCAAACTGGGCATCGAGGGGTGTGTCAACGCGCCGTGGACGATGCTGAAGTGTTGCAACGGCTTGCTTCGAATCGACAGGCTTACCCCTGTCAAACCATGCTTCTCGGCGTTCAGGCCGACCTTATCCTCCAGCAGCTGGGAGATGGCCGCGGTGATCGCGCGATCTCAGATCTTCAAGCAGCGCGGCGTGGTTGTCCTGGCCTGTGAGCATTCATCACCCGCACCATTGATGGGCATCATGAATGGATCGAAAGATGCTAGTTGGGGTTCTATCGATATATTTAAGGCCTCTCAAATCTCTGTGTTGTGATTATTGAGAGTGAGTGTTCTCGTTGCTAATAAAATCTGAAAAGGAGTGAGATGCGATCGTTTCGAAATAGTCGTCGACAATTTCAATGGCATTCATGCCTTCCTTTGCATTGAGAATGCAGTTCACGTAACAGGCGATTGCGTCGCCTAAAATTTCGAACTGTTCCACGGGTATAGATTGATGACCGTCGTCAAAGAGAACCTCGAATGTCATCGCTGATGAAGGCACGATGGATGGATCAGACTAGGGGGTCATGTTTAGAAGTTGAGAGATAGATCTGGCGACGCTTTCGTTGGGAGAGATTTCTGAAGTGTTATTGGCGGAGTGGTTGTTCTTTAACTCTTTTATTTCTTGATGAATTGTCTCTGAACAAATGATCTCTCGCCAAATCAACAATGGTGGTGATTATCTGCTCTTGTTGGCCTTTGTCTGGTGCTCTTTGATGGTTATGGATGCTTTCGTTTGATTCCATTGCAGGCTTTGGTGGTCCTCGATGTCCGTCTCAATTTCGATTCAGGCTCCCCCGGTGCCATGCGTTTGTCTTCTTCGTTCATCCACGACTTGAGCTTTCGGTCGTTAACGTACACAAAATAGCGTTGAACGATGGCAATTATCGATAATGTTTTGGACGTCGTCTTTCGAAACCCCTTTGCCGACAAGAGTAAATTTCTCAAGAAATCTGAATATATTTTCGGGCCCAGGGTCATTTTAGGAACAATATTTGCTTCTGTTGGTGTTTTTGGATTTGCAGCGTCTGGCCTTGTTTGGGAATTTAAGGGGATTGAGATCGGTCTCACCGCGCTGATTACATCTGTTATCGCGCTTCTCTTTGGTATCGTATTTTTATTTCCATTTTCAAAGCCAAAACAAGATTCTCCCCCTGGGAAAAATAATATTGTCGCGGTCAAAATCACTTCATCTCAGAAAGATGCTTTCGTGCAGCCAGAAGCCATCGGTGAAACTGTGGTGACAACGGCCGAGGAAATTCGTAAACAACTGGCCCTCAGCGAAAAGGAAAATCCTGAAGTTGTGTTGGTCAACTTTTCGACGAATTATCTCTTGCCTGGCAATTCTTTGCGCCCATCAAAACGCAAACCTGGTAAATCATTGGATTCGTTTCGTGAAACTGCTAAATCCCTCTACAAAAGTGAAGCTTGAAATTTGATTTGAACTTTTTGAGCTTTCTTCTAAGTCGTCCTTAACTCTTCATTTTTTTTCTTTGTGCATCCAGCTAATCCAGTCTGCTGAAATCTCTTGCGGGCACACTGCCTCGCATTCCAAGTTGCTGCTACAACTTCCGAAGCCTTCCTGCTCCATTCGACTTTGCATCGAGCCTGCCCGTCGGGCTCGTTCTGGTTGTCCTTGGGGAAGTTGTCCGAGGTGAGCCAGTTTTGCCGCTACAAACAGACTGGCTGAGGCATTACGGCAACTGGCAACGCAAGCGCCGCAGCCGATGCAAGTCGCGGTGTCAAATGCCCCTAAGGCTTGTTGTCGACCAATGGGTTGGGCATTGGCGTCAGGTGCCTGACCTGTTCCTGTGGAGCAATAGCCTCCAGCGGCAATGATGCGATCCAATGCTGAACGATCCACCATCAAGTCTTGGATAGTGGGAAACGCTTTGGCTTTCCATGGTGCAAGGGTGATGGTTGCACCGTCGGAAAATTCCCTCAGATAAAGCTGGCAAACAGATGTTGCTGCGCGCGGTCCATGGCCTTGACCATTGACGAGAAAACCGCAACTTCCACAGATCCCTTCCCGACAATCATGCTCAAAAGTCACGGGTCGTTGCCCGCTGCTGATGAGCTGTTCATTCAGTTGATCGAGTGCTTCGAGCAGGGAAAGATCAGACGAAACATGCTCCAAAACGTGGGTTTCATAGGAGCCAAAATCCGAGGCTGTTGTTTGCCGCCAAATCCGCAAGGTGAGTTTCATTTGTAACTGCGGGTGCTGGGTTTCAAGCTGGTGAACTGAAGGGGTTCTGTATGACGGATCGGTGCACCATCGGCGTTGTGCTCCCACGCTGCGATATGGGCAAAGTTGGCGTCATCTCGCAAGGCCTCGCCCTCTTCACTTTGATGTTCTTCGCGGAAATGGGCGCCGCAGGATTCCTCTCGAGCTAAGGCATCGCGCAGCATGAGATCCGCCAGTCCGAAAAAGTCACTCACGCGTAATGCTTTCTCGAGTTCGGCATTTGGTCCATTGGTCTCGCCGGGGACGCGCACCTCGTGCTGGAAGCGTTCGGCGAGGGCCGCCACATCCTGGAGACCCCGCTTTAAACCTTCTGCATCACGGCTGATGCCGCAGTGGTTGATCATGACGGCGCCAAGGTCTCGATGAAAGCTGTCCACCGGGATGTTGCCTTTGCAGTTGAGCAGACTGTCGATGCGGGTCTCGGTGCTGTCGAGGGCTTCTCGACAAGCTGGATGATCCTCCTGAATCGGTTTACCTGTATGGCCTGCTAGCCAGCTCGTCACTGTCGAAGGTGCAATGAAGTACCCATCGGCCAGGCCCTGCATTAAGGCACTCGCACCCAAGCGATTCGCACCGTGTTCGGAGTAATTGGCTTCACCAAGAACAAACAGCCCCGGAATCGAACTCATCAGTTGATAATCCACCCATAGTCCTCCCATCGTGTAATGCGGAGCTGGGTAAATCCGCATTGGTTTCTGATACGGATCGTCGCCGCTGATGCGCTCATACATCGTCATTAAATTGCCGTATCGAGCGGCGATGGTGTCGCGTCCCTCTTTCGCGATTGCGTCGTTGAGATCGAGGTACACCGACCGTCCACCGGGGCCAACACCATGGCCTGCATTGCAGAGTTCTCGAGCTCGCCGGGAGGCAACATCGCGCGGGGTCATGTTTCCGTAGGTGGGATACATCCGCTCGAGGAAATAATCCCTTTCTTCCTCTGGAATTTCATTGGCTGGTCGCTGATCTCCAGCCCGTTTGGGCAGCCAGATCCGACCGTCATTGCGAAGACTTTCGCTCATGAGCGTCAGCTTGCTTTGGAAGGCATCACCGCTTGGAATGCAGGTGGGATGGATCTGGGTAAAGCAGGGATTGGCGAAGAGGGCTCCCTTTCGGTGGGCGCGCCAAATGGCGCTGGCGTTGGATTTCAACGCATTGGTTGAAAGGAAGTACACGTTGCTGTAGCCACCACTGCACAGCAGTACGGTCTGCGCCGTGTGCACTTCAAGCTCACCGCTTAAAAGGTGTCGGGCCACCACCCCACGGGCGACGCCATCGATGGTGATCAGCTCCAGCACGTCGCGGCGCGTAAGCAGGCGCACGCGTCCAAGTTCAACCTGGCGCATCAAGGCTTGATAAGCGCCATACAGCAACTGTTGGCCCGTCTGCCCGCGGGCATAAAAGGTACGGCTTACAAGCGCACCCCCAAAACTTCGGGTCGCCAAGCTTCCGCCATATTCCCGAGCGAAGGGAACCCCTTGGGCGACGCACTGATCAATGATGCAGCTGCTGATTTCAGCCAGGCGCTGACAACCGGCTTCGCGGGCTCGGAAGTCTCCCCCTTTCAGCGTGTCACTGAAGAGTCGACTGATGCTGTCGCCATCGACCGCCACGGCACGGGCTGCATTAATGCCCCCTTGTGCCGCGACCGAATGGGCGCGGCGTGGGCTGTCATGGAAACTCAGCACCGTCACGCGGTAACCCTGTTGGGCCAAGGTGGCGGCTGTTGAGGCTCCCGCAAGACCCGTGCCAACAACAAGGATGTCGATTTGGCTTTTGCGGAGTGGACTGATTAATGGACTCGTTTCGCGGGTGCGATGCCAGGCGTCGGCCAGGGGGCCTGAGGGCAAGCGAGGATCGGGTAAGCCGCTCATGCTGGGGCACCCAGGGCGAGGCCAACGCTGATCAGAAGAAACCCTCCACTTAGTAGTACGGCAAGCATCCGTCCGCCGAACCGAATCGAGCGCTTATTGGATGGGTCCAGCCAACCCAAGCTGCGGTGGGCTGCCTCCGCTCCGTGGATGAGATGGAGTCCGATGGCTAAAGCACCAAGGCAGTACAGCGCCAGGCTGACGGGCTGTTGCAGGACATGCACCAAGGCCTCTCGCTCATGACCATCCATCGGTCGGGGAAAACGAAGCTGTTGCAAGTGCAGGCCGAGAAAGCCCAGCGTGATCACACCAGCGATTGTTTTGCTTCGACTCGCCCAGGCTGCAAGCGGCTCGGCGCGTCGACTAATGAGTTCTGCTGTGTTTCCGGCCTGTCGATTGCGAAGTCCTTTTTGAAGGCTCAGGCTGATGTGGAAAAGGCCGGTGAGTGTTAGCCCAATTTCCAAGGGTCTCAACCAGGGGCTGTGGTGCAAGCCACTGGCATAGGACTCAAAGCTTGCTGGTGCTCCCAGTACAAACGTCAAACCTCCCAGGTGAACCACAAGAAACAACACGAGTAAAAGGCCGCTTACGGCGTTGGCGTTGCGAATCGTGCTTGTAAGAGTCATCCGGGCGATAAACAGCAGACGGTGAGATCTGGCAATCGGGACATTGTTCTAAGGGTGGCAAATGGAGCCCCAACGGCAGTGCGCCCAAGCAACACTCAACCAACGCAACGTTGCTGGTGCCTAGGCAGAACGTCCATCGGTTTTTAAGGTGATGGTTGTGGCTCCATGTTCAGGCCCTGATTTTCGTACGCCGTCGCCTTCGTTGGTTGGTTGTCCTTGTGGCGGCGACATGTGTTTTCACGCTGATTTTTGGTTTGTGGAAGCCGGCGGCGCCAACCCCAATCGATGTGCAAGACGTGCAGCCCATTGATTGGGGACCATCTCAAGTCAAAACGGTCTCCGCGGAGCTCCCTGCACTCAATGTTGGGGTCTATGTCACCAACATCAATAACATCGACCTCCTCGATGATCAGTTCTCGATTGAGATGCTGCTTTGGACAGAATGGGCTGGAGATCCGACTAGTAATCCTAGCGATGACTTGATCATTCTCAATGGTATTTACGACGGTGATATACAACGTTTTGAACGGGTGAGTCGTGAGAGTCGTCTTGACACAACTTGGAGTTTGTATCGCGTTCGGTCGTCTATTGTTAAGCATTGGCGGCTTCAACGTTATCCATTTGATACACAGATTCTCCATGTCAATATTGGTTTAGAGAATCCATTGCAACCGGTTAATCTTGGCTTAACCCAGGAAGGTGGTTTCTCGATTAATCCAGGACTTTTACTATCGGGTTGGAATCTGGACCAGCCCAGCTCCTATGTTTCCAGTATCAGTCTGATGAGTGATCTGGGCCAGCCTCCTGAGGAAGGTGTTGTGATTCGCCGTCAATCAACAGTGTCTTTTGATTTGCCCATTCAACGGCGAAGCCTTTTGTTTGTCGCCCCAGACTTTTTGGGTTATATGTTGGCTGTTGGGTTGTGTTGTATGAGCTTATTGATTACCCATAGTCGAGATGATCTGATCCTTGCTGCGGTTGTATCTGCTGGTGGGAATTATGTATTTATTGCTGGCAATCTGCCCGTTACCGCGATGACTGGTTTTATTGGAAATTTGCAGCTGATCATCTTTTTGGGAATTTTGTATGTGGTTGCTGCGGATGAAATAATTGATAATCAACTTATGCATTATAGCCAGCAAATTTCAAGAGTTTTGCGTGCTTTGCTGCTGCCCAGTTACGTCGGAATCACCATGCTTGGCATTGCCTTGATTATTCCCTAATTGAAATTTTATGGATCCATCATCTGAGAATTTTTCGGCAAGCCAGCCCCATGGTTTATGGACGCTTGTGACAACATCGATTTCTCTTGCCTTGTTGCTTTTTGGTGCTTTGTTAATTCAGCCACGCTTGATCGAGCGTCGAACCAAAATCGATGCTCAATTTATCCTCACCCCGAGTGAAGTGGCTGCTTTGCCAGCTGAAACTCTCGTGGTTGTTTTAGATCGTGAGGAAGGTCAAGATCAAAATGATTTCAAATACAAGCTTCTACACCTGATCCTTCAGCGCAGCCAGCAGCCCTTTGCCTTGGGATTTAGCTCCATGATTCAGTCGCAAGATGAAGCGGTCGAGGCCATTTCCTATGGGCTTGATTCTCAACGCAATCCGCTGAGGCTCACCGTGGGGGTGTATGGCGCTGGTGCTGCTCTCAACCAGCATTTGCAACCGATTGAAATTCCTGTGGCCGGTGGCATTTTGGGTTTGCGGGTTGGCTGGACTTACCGAGAGGAATTGCCCGCACTCGCGACGATTAAAAATACGACTGATCTCCAAGACATTGTTCTTTTGCAAGGCCTGGGATGGAGTGATGTGGAGATATTTGATGCAGCAGGGTTGCGTACATATACAGCTCGCCCAGAGGAACTTTTTCGATTAGTTGATAATCGTCGTGTGCAGTTGTTTCCGCGTGGAATTGCAGAATTAGAGGATGAAGAGCCCGTTGTTCGCGCTGCTACCAACCGCACTGTGTTAGATCCATATCTTCTAATTGCCTATCCATTTGCAGGCTTCTTCTACGTGGATCCTAATAATCAGCGTCTAGCACATGCCATTCGATCTGGCTTTGAACGTGCTATGGCGGATGGCTCTTATCAGGAGCTTATTGATCAAGCTGTCTTCACGCCTTGGCTTAAGAAGCACCTTAATCTTGCCAATCGAAAAGTGCTTGTTCTAGACAATCCAAGCGCTCCTGAGGTTTTATCCGCAGTTAAGCCTGGCCACTGGATTGTGCCTTGGCATAAGCTTTTGCAAGGCAGCGTTAACCGTGGCGATGAATTGTGTGATGTGCGCCAATTGAAAGCACTATGTGATTAAAAGTACTGAACCAGATTGCTTCAAATATATATTATTTTGCCTGAGTACTTTGACTCGCTTTATGCATTAAGCGCAGTTACCATTTGTTTGAATTCATCGTGTTCCGTATCTTCTGCCATGTCCCTTAGTAGTTCTTTGCTGTCTTCGCCAAGATTTTCTAGAGTTTTTGCAGTGTAATCAAAATTGTCAAAAATTGTCTCGACGGACCATACATAATTGTTCTCAATGGCGTAGCTGCAAATGCTTTTTACAACTTCATCTTGAGTGGCTCGAATGCCTTTTTTCCAAAGATCATCAATAATAAAGTCGACGGTGACAGATCCTTCAAGCATTGGATCGAGATCGAAGGCCAGGATGCAGCCGAGCTCATTAAAGGTGTCGACCCACGAAGTATTGGCTTCGAGGCAGTCCTTGATAATGGAATGAGCCTCTTGCTTGGTGGTCACGGGACACGACACGGAATACTTTATTTTTAGTGCGTCCTTGTGGTGCTTGCTGCGATATTTAGGAAGACTTCAACTCTCTCCGCTTCAAACTATGAAAAGGTTACAGATTCGAAGTGTTATGGCGCTCTAAGCCTGGTTTTTTAAACGGGTTTGTGATTCTTAAGATATGCGCGGGACGCGGCGGGGTGGATCGATAAATTTATTTTATCTAGCCATGATCCTAATATTGATCGAGGCAGAGCCTTGGCAGCAGTTAGATTTGAGGCTGAGCGAAATTCCTTGTCTCAGCGCAGGATTGGTAATCAGTCTCTTCTGCTTGGTGTTGAGATCGACACCCCTGAAAGAGTTCTGCTGATGAAGCAAGGTTATATCCCGATTGATCTTGCCTTGATTCATCATTATGAAGCATATCTGCAGCGCAAAGAGGAGAAGTTCAGTACTCCCTTCGCGTCAAGTTCAGAGTGATTGTTGTCAATCTTTTGCGTTATTCTTATGCATGATAATGATTTGTTGTTGGTCAGTTCTTTCATGTGAATATGAATTAGTTGCGGATGGTTGTGTCGCTAAATGACGCCACTGCTCTGCAATGGTTGAGATACTCTTCTGCTGTTATCTCGCTTTTGGCTTGATGGGTTTGGCGGCTCAAGATTTCAAATTCAGCAATTGGCTGTTGATGGTGATGAGCTGCTCTCCGTCCAATGGCTTGCCGTCGTAGGGATCGGTCCCGTCACAGCTGTGAAAAGCGTTGTGAACAGCCACAAGGGCTTCTCTCACTTGATAATTCCCGCCGCGCCTGCGGTCGTGTCTTGTGAGGGTCAGTGCCTCGCGGTTTAAGACCCTTTTGTAGGCGTCAGGTGTCAGCTTGAGCCATGAGGGTGGATTGAAATCGCGAATGTTTATATCGTTCATTCTTTCGAGACGAGTGAGATGAATGACTCCAATTCAGTGCTTAAGTGATTGTCAAATAATCGCCAATTTCATCTGTTCGTTACCACAAAAGATAGGTAGGCCATGGTTGGACCCAATTCCTCTTGAAAGCCGATGACCTGACTTGAACAGGCGACCCACGCTTTACGAAAGCGTTGCTCTACCAGCTGAGCTACATCGGCAACAAAATTAATTTATCATTTCAAGAGTACTTTTCCTTGCTCACTTGTCTGATCAGCAGGGTCGAAAGTCTGGTCTTGACCCCGCCATGAGAGAGAGACTCCTCAAGGAGTCACTGACCCCCTGGCGTGGCCTGCGGCGGCTCGTTTGGGGTGCCTTGTTCGCTTCCGCCGGACTCGGTCTGTTCACGATGCTCTTCCGCGCTTCCGCTGGTAACGCTGTTGAGCTCAGTGACTTCGGGATCCAAGCTGGAGCTCTCACTCTCTTCTTCGCTCTCCTTTACTTCGATCGAACTCGAAACACCGACTGAGCTGTCGTCCTGAAGCTCCTCCACCGGGGTTTCTGTTTTGACGGCTGATGGGGCGTCCATGGTGATCTCGCGATCCCCTGACTTCGTATCACCTTCGATGTTTGATGGGTCATCGATGGTGGCCTCATTGTTCTTGAGCTGTTCGACGTTGACGTCGTTGCTGGTTTCTTCGCTGGCCTCTTCTTCGGCGCTGTCGATTTCTTCGTGCTCCTCTCCGTTGTCCTCAATATCGACGACGCTGGCCTCAAGACTTTTGCTTTCGAGGACCTCGCTTTCAATGCCGTTGCTTTCGGAATTCTCGTTTTCGTGACTATTGGGCTCGACGATGCTCGGTTGGCTGACACGCTCCGGTTCGATCACCCTATCGGTTGGGATCGCTTCGTCTCGATCATCCGCTGCGGCGTCTGATTGATCAATTTCTGCAGGAATAGGCTCTGCCGAAACAGGTTCCGATGTTGGGGTCGGCCGTGGGGGTGGTTTCGGAGCCTGTTCAGGCCAGGTCAACCGATTGAGGCGAAGAATTTGTAGCCCAAAACTCGTGTGCTGTTGATCCGTTGCCGCTGAGGTCTGGGGCGACGCTGCCTGATCGGGTTGACTTTGATTGGGTAGGAGCCATCCCAAGGCTCGGCTGAGTTGTTGGACTTGCCACACCATTAACGCCAGCAATGGGATGCTGATCAACAGAGTGACGAGTCGTGATTGTCCGAGAACGGGTGAAAACTCACTGGCCAGCACAGCGGAATCATCGAGCCACCAAAGCAAAGGAAGAGATCCGATTGCTGCCACAGCAACACTGGTGCGGCTGATCAGACCTCCCAGCTTTGCGCTGAGCGCTTGCTGCTCTTGATCACGTTCCTTGAGTGGAACGCGGACGAGCAGGAGTGATCCCCAATCGGCTGGACGTTTCCATAACGCGGCAGCTGGGGCTAGCGCCCCCATAGCCCAGACGAGTAGACGTTCAACTGGCGGGACCGGTCCAGGATCGGCTCCCGCCAGAACCAACCGAATCAGCAGTAGCTCCAATGGAATGGCTCCAAGAGCAAGGCATTGGAGCCAGAGCAATGGCTCGAGACGGGGCTTCACGACAGAAGTGGAAGTGGAGGTCAGGTGGTGAGTTTGCGGCGCTGAGTCACCATCTTGAAGGCTTCGATGCGATCACCTTCTTCCCAGTTGGCGAAACGGTCTGTACCAACACCACACTCGAAGCCTGTGGCCACCTCTTTGACGTCGTCTTTGTTGCGACGCAGAGAATCCAAATCGCCGGTGTACACCACCTGCTTGCCTCTATGAACCCGAACCCTGCAGTTCCGGTGCAGTTTTCCAGTGTTGACGTAGCAACCCGCAACGGCACTCTTGCCAATGGTGAACACGGCGCGCACCTCGGCTTCCCCAAGGGCTTCTTCGACGAGTTCTGGCTCGAGCAAACCTTCCATCGCTAACTGGATGTCTTCCAGCAGCTTGTAGATCACGTCGTAATCCCGAACATCAACACCGGTGGCATCGGCAGCCTTTTTGGCACCGGAGGCCATGGAGGTGTTGAAGCCGATGATCACGGCTCCAGAGGCCGCTGCCAGGTCGACGTCCGTTTCGGTGACTTCACCTGGCGCGGACAACAAGACCCTCACTTGCACTTCATCCTTGGGCAGTTGTTCCAGCGAACCGAGGATGGCCTCCACGGATCCTTGAACATCGGCCTTAAGAATGAGGTTGAGCTCCTTCAGCTCGCCTTCATTGGCCTGACCGGACATCGCTGTGAGCGAAACCCGACGGGAGGCCATTTGTTGCGCGAGGCGTGTCGCCCGGGCATCTGAGGCGCGGTCACCCACCACAGCCCGAGCGGCTTTTTCGTCTGGGTACACCTCGAACTCATCGCCGGCCGTGGGCACTTCGCTGAAGCCGAGGGCTTCCACCGCGAATGACGGCCCAGCCTCCTTGAGGCGCTGACGATTGTCATCGACCATGGCGCGAACTTTGCCCAACACGGGCCCTGCGGCGAGTACGTCACCAGTTCTGAGGGTGCCGTTTTGAATCAGCAGGGTGGCCACGGGGCCTTTTGCTTTGTCCAGGTGCGCTTCGATCACCGTGCCGCGGGCGAGGCGGTCTGGATTGGCCTGAAGGTCTTCCACTTCAGTCACCAGGAGAAGCATCTCGAGAAGCTTGTCGATGTTTTCACCCTTAATGGCGCTAACAGGCACCATCACCACATCACCACCCCATTCTTCGGCGAGGAGGTTCTGTTCAGACAGCTCTTGCTTCACCCGGTCTGCTGATGCACCTTCCTTGTCGATTTTGTTGATGGCGACAACGATCGGCACTTCTGCGGCCCGGGCGTGACTGATCGCTTCAAGTGTTTGAGGTCGCACACCATCGTCGGCGGCCACAACTAAGACGGCCACATCAGTCACTTTCGTTCCCCTCGCACGCATCGCGGTGAACGCTGCGTGGCCCGGGGTGTCGAGGAAGGTGAGCTTCCGTGCTTCGTCTTTGTGTTGAATTTCAACCTGGTACGCACCGATGTGCTGGGTGATTCCACCCGCTTCCCCAGCGGCAACCCGTGCCTGTCGAATTGCATCGAGAAGGCTGGTCTTGCCATGGTCGACGTGGCCCATAACGGTGACCACGGGAGGACGACGAATCAGATGTTTGAGGTCTGCCTCTTCGATCATTTCGACGGTTTTCTTCGCCGCCTCTTCAACATCGTCCTGGAGTACAGGAACATCAAATTCCTTGGCCACCGCTTCGATGGTGGGCATATCCAGGGTTTGCGTCACCGTGGCGATGACCCCCTTGAAGAACAGGGATTTGATGATTTCTGAACTCTCGACGCTGAGCATGTCGGCGAGTTCTTGCACCGTGAGGTTGTCCTCTGGTACCACGATCATCTCGGGACGGACTTGCTTCGCCTCGCGAGCTGCCCGCAGTTCCATGGCGCGACGACGTTGCCGTTGGCGGGCCGTTTCCTTGCGGCGTTTGCGCACCGCTGCCACAGGCTTGGGAGCCGTTCGTTGTTGAGCTTTCGGTTTGGCTGGGCGCGCCAGGCTGGCCGACAGCACGATGGCTTGCTGTTCGCCAGCAAAGCCGCCGGTTTGTGCCGCGAGAGCGTCGTCGTTCTCGCCAATGATGTGGACTTTCTGGCGTTGTTTTTGCGGCGAGCGACTGCGCAGTGCCTCGAGCTTGGCGCTGTCGTCCCAATCGGGGCGTCCTGGACGGCGTTGGCCTCCGGGACCACCTGGACGGAATCCTGGGCGTCGGGGCGCTGACGGTGCTGTGGGCCGAGCAACTGGAGGCGTGGCGGTTCCGGCTTCTGCGGGCCGATTGGGGGCGTCGGGACGCCGGGGTGCAGGGGCTGCCGGACGACTAATGGGCTTTTGGAGCTGCATGAGCTCGCCGGGTGCCACGGGCTTACGCATGCCACCGGGCATGCCGGGCCTTGTGGGGGCGCCGGGTCGTGTTGGTGGTCCTGGACGGCTACTACCTGAGGAGCCATCGCGGCGGATTGGCTTGCCCACCAATTCGAGGGTGTTGCCTCCAGTTCGCGTGGGTGCACCGGGTTTTCCGGTTCGTGTGGGTGCTCCCGGGCGTGCAGGTCCCCCTTGGCGTTGGGGCACTCCTGTTCCGGGACGTTGGGGGGCTCCAACACCGCCCGTGCGGCGAGGAACGGGTTTGCCGACGAGTTCGGGGCGTGGAGTCGGGCGTGCGGGGGCGCTGGTTTTGGTGGGTGCGCCCACACGTTGTGGTGCCCCAGGACGGGCCGGAGCGCCGGCACGGGAGACGATTTGCGGCTTCTGTCCTTGGGGTCCACCCGGCCGGCTTGGTGCGGCTGCCGGACGCGGTGTGGGTCGGGATGGCGCTGGCCGCGGCGTTGATGAGGAGGGAGCGCTGGGTGCCGCCGCGGGGCTGCCGGGCCGCGGCGGTGGCGCCGTGGGCTTCACGATCGTGGGTTTCGCCGCCGCAGGTTTGGCAACCACTGCTGGCTTGGCAACAACGGCAGGTTTTGCTGGGGTAATTGGCCTGTCTCTTATACACATCTTCGAGCCCACGAGACAAAGGCGAATCTCGTATGCCGTCGTCTGCTTGAAAAAAAAAAGGGGGGGGGGGGGGGGGGGG
>CAXDNN010000012.1:0-28168 GCA_963990675.1 uncultured Synechococcus sp. | reverse complement strand
TCAAGCAGAAGACGGCATACGAGATTCGCCTTAGTCTCGTGGGCTCGGAGATGTGTATAAGAGACAGGGATGACATCGATGCCGAGCTGATCCGCAACCGCTGCCATAAAGCGTTGTTCAGCGGCGGTGGAAGGAAGGGGAGGCTCCGTGGCTCCGTCCGGAAGATGGCTTAAGCGGTTGCGTCCACCATGCACCTTCAAAAATTGTTCTAAATCGGAGTAATGCGGCGTTAAATCGTCGCTCCGAATCGGCCACGACACCTCTTCCCGATCGAGTTGAACGCCACTGAGATCTTCATCAGACAGTCGGAGGGTAATGCCGCCCCAGGTAAGGCTGCGTCCACCCACTTGCAACCCACGGGTCCAGAGAAACGGACGATCGGGCGGATGGTGATAAGGATGCAACCGCTCATCGGCATATAACCGCGGGTTCGCTTTCCAGTACCCAGGATGTTGGGCCTGACGTTGATGCTGTCCACTGATTAGACCAGCCAAACGACGCATCAAATTGCCGGGCTCAGTGGTCAGGGCTTCACCGCTGCTGAGGTTCGGTCCCGCATCAATGACCAACACCCTGGCCCCCCCTTCAGCCAGGGTCATGGCGGCAACACCACCACTCGCTCCAGAACCAACAACGATGGCGTCCCAAACACCTTCGACCATCGGGCTGGAGCTACTCATCAAGACTCGGTGCCAAAAAAAAAGATCCCCCGATGGAGGACCTCAAATTCAATCAGATGTGGTGGCGGGGGGGAGATTTGAACTCCCGACCTTCGGGTTATGAGCCCGACGAGCTACCAGACTGCTCTACCCCGCGGCAGCCAAATCATCATACAGGTGCGTGTTCCCAGAACTGATTTCAGCCGAGATGCGGCTCAACTGTTCCGGAACTGCAGCGCCCCACTGACCTCAAGTTTGACCCCCGGGCTGACCTCCAACATCTGCTCCTCTAGCTCCTGCAACCTCAGGGGAGTCAACCATTCCAGCTCACGGAGTAAGTACAAAGCCACTGCTTGTTTGGCCCGTCGGGAGCCGTCTTCCACTTTGATGGCTACCCCCAAACCTTCTCCGATCCGGCTGAGGCATTGAATCCCTTCAGCGCCCCCTTTGCTCAACACTTGACCATGGCTGCGACGCATCAATTCCGTATCAAAGCGGCCCTCCCCAGCCACAAGATCAGGGTGGGCAAGCATGGCCCTGCTGATCTGTTCCAGTTCGGCATGTCGAGAGGCCCCCAAATGGGCATAGAGCAAAGCCATTTGAGCGAGTTGCAAGCGCAGCGTCGGCGCTCCGCAGTCGTCACGAGCTGATACCAGCTCATCCGTCGGCAATCCCAATAGCTCTGCCACCCGACGGTTGACCTCCACCTGAACTGGATGGTCGCCCTGCAGATAGTCATCCAACGGCCAGGCCATCTTTCGACTCGTGGCCAGAAATGCAGCGTGCTTTCCCGAACAGTTGTGCTGCAAGGGGCTATCGCCATGGGTGGGCACAGGACACTGCAGCTGACTGGGGTCCAGTTCAGCCTTCCAGAGCAGCTTGAACGCCTCACGCGCATGGACATTGGTGCCAGCGTGGGAGGCACAACTAATCGCAATCCCCCGCTCACCAACATCCATTTGATCGGCTGCCCCACTGCTCAAAAACGGCAGCGCTTGGAATGGCTTGAGTGCGGAGCGAATAAAGGTTTCATAGCCCGCATCTCCAGCGGACAAGAGCACACGTCCCCGACCATCGCAAACAACGGCATGGACACGATGGACTGACTCACTGATCGTTCCCCGACGAAGGGTGACCTGAAGAGGGGCCTGTCCGGACCGCGCTGCAGAGCTAAAACCCGATGAGAGGGTCATCTTGAAGGCTGGTTCGGTTCAGTTCAAAGAGCCTGACAGAGGCTTGCACCGCCAAGCATCAAGCCTGCCGCCGTTGCCATGGCACGACCCAACCGACCAAGAATCGGTCGCACTTCATGGCGAGCCACCAAGAGATCCTGTTCACGCCAGGACAGGGGCTTTTCCCAAGTTTGCCCGTCGTACCAACCCGATTCTTCGTAATCCACTGTCTCGCTCAGAAGGCGTTTCATCACATAGGTCCAACCCAGCCATTGCCGCATCAGTAAAAACAAAGGGAGAACAAGAGCTGAGACGGCTCCAGCCACAATTAATCGCGGTGGATCCTGCTTCAAGGCCCAACTCCCACTGGCCACCAACAAACAAACCGGAAGAGTGATGATCCAGCTAATGGCAAGGCTTTTGGTCAGAAAAGGCTCGTCGCCCACAGGCCAAGAGAAAAACCAAGACGTCGACAACTGCTGAAATTCCTCTAAGGGACGCTGCTCAGGAGGAACGGGGCACGACACTGCCTCAGCCATAGCGTCAGCTTTCTGAAGCAGCCGAAGCTAGGAATGATCGGCTTTCACCGTGACTCCAAAACGCCTCGAGGTCGTAGTAGCGACGCTGATCAGGCATCAACACATGAACGATCAGTTCGCCGTAGTCCAGTAGCGCCCAACATCCCTCGTTCAAGCCTTCCTTACGAAGCGGCAACCGTTCTGCTTCGGTTTCCAATCGGTCCTCGACCGATTGAGCGATGGCTCGCACCTGAACATCAGATTGACCACCGGCAATCACCATCCAATCGGCCAGGCTCGACACTTCATCGACCCGAATTAAACGGATATCGACAGCTTTCCGGTCATCGCATGCATCGGCTGCAAGTTCTGCCAACTGCTCACTATCCATAAACATTCTCACTGGTGACTGAAGTGCGAGAACCCTCCTGCTGAGCCATTTCAGCGCGCGCCTTACTGGCACTTTTTCGCAACGCTTCCAAACGATCTTCGTAAAAGCTTCGGCGGCGCTTTTTACGGGTTTTATCGACAAGATCTTTCAGGGCACCGCCAAGGCTGCGATAGGCATTTGGAACGCTGTACCCGAACCGACAAGCCAGATCAATGGCGCGTTCATCCGCGGTGATCGCGTCCTGGAGGCGCTTTTCGGAATTGTTCTTGAGATATAGGCGATAGCCGGCGAACCCCGAAAGTCCTAAAGCCATCATTAGAAGAAGGCCGTCCTGCACCCAAAGTTCGCCGATGGCGCCCCCCAAACCGATCGCCAGGGCTGCCATTTCCCAGCCATCCCGAGGGATTGTGTCGTTTTGAATCCGACCAACCTCGTGCCAAAACAGCAAGTTGCGATGGTCGAGGGCTAAGCCATCCCATTGGTCGAGGTCCACTTGGATTTCCACCTCATCCCGACCAATTTCTTCAAGGGTGATCAATGGGGGATCGACGGACGCCGCGGATTCCACGAACACCCAGTTCTGCATTTCAGGTGGCAGCAGCCCCTTGAGGCGCTGAAGCTCACTCATTGGATCAGTGAATCCTTCATCACAACACCGTAGCGAGGCCAATGCCAAGAGCAGAAGTCTGGATGGTGGTTTCTGCTGCGTGAGAGGCTGATTGGGTTTGACTGAACGCGACAGCTCATGCCACGGCGGACCGATCTGCGTCGCATCCTCCTGGTGGGTTCTGGTCCGATCGTGATCGGTCAGGCCTGTGAGTTCGATTACTCCGGAACCCAAGCCTGCAAAGCCCTCAGAGCAGAAGGCTTTGAGGTGGTTTTGGTGAATTCCAACCCCGCATCGATCATGACCGACCCCGGCATGGCTGATCGGACCTACATCGAGCCGCTTACCCCTGAAGTGGTGACGCAGGTCATTGAGAAAGAACGACCTGATGCCCTCTTGCCCACGATGGGGGGGCAAACAGCGCTCAACCTCGCGGTCACCCTGGCCGAAAACGGAACGTTGGATCGTTTCGGGGTGGAACTGATCGGTGCCGACTTGAAAGCGATTCAGAAAGCCGAGGATCGGCTGCTGTTCAAGCAAGCCATGGAACGGATTGGGGTCAGTGTGTGTCCATCGGGCATCGCTTCCACCTTGGAGGAAGCAGACACCGTTGGCGCTGAGATCGGCAGCTTTCCTCGCATCATTCGACCGGCATTCACCCTCGGAGGAAGTGGAGGAGGCATTGCCTACAACCCAGAGGAATTCGCCGCCATTTGTAAAAGCGGACTGGAAGCCAGTCCGGTCTCCCAAATCTTGATTGAGCAATCACTGCTCGGATGGAAAGAATTTGAACTCGAGGTGATGCGTGATCTGGCGGACAACGTCGTGATCGTCTGCAGCATCGAAAACCTCGACCCGATGGGGGTTCATACAGGGGATTCGATCACTGTCGCCCCAGCGCAAACACTCACCGATCGGGAATACCAGCGACTTCGCGATCAATCCATCGCCATCATTCGTGAAATCGGCGTTGCCACCGGAGGCAGCAACATTCAGTTCGCCATCAACCCGGCCAACGGCGATGTGGTGGTGATCGAAATGAATCCAAGGGTGAGTCGATCATCTGCGCTTGCCAGCAAAGCCACCGGTTTTCCAATCGCGAAAATTGCTGCACGCCTCGCCGTTGGATACACCCTCGACGAAATTCTCAACGACATCACAGGCAAAACGCCGGCTTGCTTCGAGCCCACCATCGATTATGTGGTGACGAAAATTCCTCGCTTTGCCTTTGAAAAGTTCAGGGGCAGTCCGGCGGTTCTCACCACATCGATGAAATCGGTCGGTGAAGCGATGGCCATCGGTCGGTGCTTCGAAGAGTCGTTCCAAAAAGCCATGCGATCCCTGGAAACAGGCTTTTCAGGCTGGGGAGGCGACCGAGAAGAGCCGAAACTGAGAGATAGCGAAATCGATCGCCTTCTGCGAACGCCTTCACCGGAACGCATCCTTTCGGTGCGCACAGCGATGGTGAGCGGCCGTAGCGATGCAGACATTTACCGGATCAGCAACATCGACCCTTGGTTCCTGGCCAAACTCCGGCGCATCGTTGAGGCGGAATCAAGCTTGATGCGTGGGCGTCAGTTGGATGAACTCGATGCCGCGACACTCTTAAAAATCAAGCAACTCGGTTTTTCCGATCGTCAGATTGCCTGGTGCACAGGAACCGACGAACTCAGCGTGCGCTCCCATCGACACAAGCTTGATGTGCGAGCGGTCTTTAAAACCGTCGATACCTGTGCAGCGGAATTTGCATCCACCACGCCATACCACTACTCCACCTATGAACGACCGCTCCAACAACTTCAAGCCGACGGAAGTCTGATCACCCTGCCAAGCGCGACGGAAGTCAGCCGCACGAGCGACCAGCGGAAAATGATGATCCTGGGCGGCGGCCCAAATCGCATCGGTCAGGGCATTGAATTCGATTACTGCTGCT
Source organism: uncultured Synechococcus sp. (assembly GCA_963990675.1). Lineage (GTDB taxonomy): Bacteria > Cyanobacteriota > Cyanobacteriia > PCC-6307 > Cyanobiaceae > Parasynechococcus. The sequence goes on along the minus strand of CAXDNN010000012.1, from coordinate 22,888 downwards.
GCCATGCCTCCTTCTCTGCCCAGGAGCAAGGCATCACCACCGTGATGGTGAACAGCAACCCCGAAACGGTTTCCACCGACTACGACACAAGCGACAGCCTTTATTTCGAGCCCCTCACCCTTGAAGATGTCCTCAACGTGATTGAAGCGGAACGTCCGAACGGCGTTGTTGTGCAATTCGGTGGACAAACGCCACTGAAATTGGCCATTCCATTGCTGCGTTGGCTCGACAGCCCGGACGGACAAGTTACCGGAACAAAAATTTGGGGCACCTCCCCTGAATCAATCGATCGCGCCGAAGATCGTGAGCAATTTGAGGCGATCCTTCGAGATCTTTCCATCCGTCAACCGCGAAACGGTTTGGCCCGCAGTGAAGAGGAAGCACGATCGATTGCCACCGTTGTGGGCTACCCCGTTGTGGTGAGGCCCTCCTATGTGCTCGGCGGACGAGCTATGGAAGTGGTGTTCGACGAACAAGAACTCGACCGCTACATGCGCGAGGCCGTACAGGTCGAACCGGATCATCCGGTGTTGATTGACCAGTACCTCGAAAACGCCGTTGAAGTGGATGTGGATGCATTGTCTGATCAGGACGGGAATGTGGTGATCGGAGGTTTGATGGAACACATCGAACCTGCAGGGATTCATTCCGGAGACTCCGCCTGCTGCCTGCCAACCGTCTCCCTTGGTGAATCCGCACTGCACACGATTCGGGAATGGAGCAAAGCGTTGGCTCTCGCCCTCAAGGTTGAGGGGTTAATCAACCTCCAATTCGCTGTACAGCGCGACAGCGATGGTCAGGAAGTTGTCTTCATCATCGAAGCGAATCCCCGCGCATCGCGAACGGTGCCCTTCGTCGCCAAAGCCACCGGCAAACCCCTCGCCCGTTTAGCCACAAGGTTGATGGCGGGAGAATCCCTAGCCGATGTGGGGCTAACAGAAGAACCCGAACCCCCTCTGCAAGCAATTAAGGAAGCCGTCCTCCCCTTCCGACGATTCCCTGGAGCCGACACGGTGCTGGGACCGGAAATGCGATCGACCGGTGAGGTTATGGGCTCAGCCACAAGTTTTGGTATGGCCTATGCCAAGGCCGAGCTGGGGGCAGGCGAAGCGCTCCCCACCCAAGGAACCGTGTTCCTATCGACCCACGACAGGGATAAATCTGCTCTGGTACCCGTGGCCGCTCGTTTGATCGCGCTGGGGTTTGAACTGATGGCCACCGCTGGAACAGCCCATACCCTCGAGCAGGCCTCGCTCAAGGTGCAAACGGTTCTCAAAGTGCATGAAGGCCGTCCAAACATCGAAGACTTGATTCGTTCCAACCAAGTCCAGCTCGTCATCAACACCCCAATCGGTCGTCAAGCAGCTCACGACGACAAATACTTACGTCGCGCAGCCCTTGATTACGCCGTACCCACCGTGACAACCCTCGCGGGCGCCCGCGCCGCTGTAGAAGCAATCGCTGCCATGCAAAGCGAACCCACCCTCAGCATCTATGCCCTGCAAGACGTTCACGCGAAACGCTAAGGGCATGAAGGTTGGAGGATCAGCTCGATCAAATTGAGCCGGTCTCAGTAAAGTGTTCCAACAGAGAACTACAGACGTGACAGCCAGCTCCACCCCCGTTAAGCCTGGAACCGACCTACGCGACACCTTTCGTCAAGCCTACGAAAATCGCTACACCTGGACGCCTGGTTTTTCTGGATATCGGGGGCGTTGCCTTTGGACGCAAGGCGATCAATCCGTAACGGGCACGTTTGAAATTGGTGCCGACCTCAAGGCCAAGGTGGAAGGCATCGACAACGAAGAGGTCTTAAAAGCTGTTCATTCACAGCTTTGGGAGGTCGCCATTCATCGCGTCCGCAGAAGCTTTGAACAAACCCACAGCGACAACACGTTCACCGCTGGAGAGACGGACAACGTCGGCACCGAAGTGATTGTGGGGGGGAAAGGAGAAGGTGACCGCTATCGAATCAAAGACGACGTTGTGACGATGGTTCATCGCCATATCCATGGAACCGTTGTCACCATCTTCACCACCGAAGTCACCCACACAGGGGCCGGCTATCTGAGCCACACCTACACAAGCCAATATTCCGATCCAGCCACTGGTGCATTGCGCGGTGGGAAAAGCAGTTTTAAAGACACTTTCATGCCCCTCAACGAGGGTGGTCCTTGGGTCTTGCAAGAGCGAGTAATCGAAACCGAAGCGCAAGGCGATACACCTGCCGGATCCCAAACCTTTCGCTTTGAAGATCTCGAGGCCCTTTAATCTCATTGCCGGCCACCGCCGGCTATGACACCATCCACGCAAGATTGCTTGCTGGGATGGAGAACTTCAATGCGTCGTTGGAAGCCTTCAACGCACCGGTTAATAGTCTTGTGTGGGGCTGGCCAACGGTTGGGTTGATCGCCATTACCGGCATCTTTTTGATGATCGGTCTGCGGTTCATGCCACTGCAGCGCCTCGTTTATGGCATGCGGATGGTTCTGCTCCCATCCAAGGAAGGAAGCGAAGGAGAGATCACACCTTTCCAAGCACTGATGACGTCGTTATCCGCCACCATCGGTACCGGCAACATTGCCGGGGTGGCTGGAGCCATCGCCGTTGGCGGACCAGGGGCCGTGTTCTGGATGTGGATCATTGCCATTTTTGGCATCGCGACCAAATACGCCGAAGCCGTTCTGGCGGTGAAGTTTCGCGAAACAGATCGATCGGGTAACCACGTGGGAGGCCCGATGTATTACATCCGCAATGGCCTTGGTTCCCAATGGAGTTGGCTGGCGGGCCTCTTCGCTGTGTTCGGCATGTTGGCCGGCTTCGGCATCGGAAACGGGGTTCAGGCCTTTGAAGTGTCGTCAGCACTCGAGAGTGCTGGAATTCCAAGGCTGATCACTGGTGTTGTGCTGGGAGTTGCCGTCTTTGCCGTGGTGATCGGCGGTATTCGGCGTATCGCGCAGGCCGCCTCTGCGCTGGTTCCATTGATGTCTGTTCTTTACATCGGGGCATGCTTGGTGCTGCTGATCTTGAACGCTTCAGACGTTCCCAATGCGTTTGGAACCATCTTTGGCAATGCATTCAGCGGAGAAGCTGCTGCAGGTGGTGCTTTTGGTCAAGTTGTTCTGATGGGTTTTAAGCGAGGCATCTTCTCCAATGAAGCTGGCCTTGGCAGCGCTCCGATCGCCCATGCGGCTGCGCGAACGGATGATCCAGTTCGACAGGGCACCGTTGCAATGCTCGGCACGTTCATCGACACCCTGGTGATTTGCACGATGACAGCACTCGTGATCATTACCAGCCAAGCCAATACCCTTCTCGACGAAGCTGGACATCGCCTGAGTGGGGCTAATTTATCGATAGCCGCCTTTAATCAAGGGCTTCCTGGAAGTGGTTTTGTCGTAACAATTGGGTTAATTGTTTTCGCTTTCACAACAATATTAGGCTGGAGTTTTTACGGAGAACGTTGCACAAGCTATTTATTCGGTGATCGTGCAATTTTGCCATTTCGACTTCTATGGGTCGCCATGGTTGTTTTCGCATCGGTCGCTGGTACTAGTGGAGCTCTCTGGGGAGTTGCTGACACCTTGAATGGATTAATGGCATTGCCAAACTTGATCGCACTACTTCTGCTTTCAGGAACTGTGTTCAAGCTCACTCGTAACTATCAATTCACCTCTAACCAGTCACAAAGTGATTAATGGATGTCTTCCTATAAAAAAGAGAGGACTTTAAAGCCCTCTCTTTTTTATAGGAAGACAAGCAGTTGAGCCCTAAGCTTCTGGCATAGGGGTAACTGATTTCAAGCGTTCATTTAACTGTGCAGCCAAGCTTTGGCGACCAACCGCCAACACCTTTAGAGTGTCTTCATGCATCCTTAGTTGAGCATCAGCAACTTGCATTCCCCGAACAAGTTCTTTCAACTCATCGGGAAGTGTATTGAGATCGTAGCGCTTGCCTTCAAAGGTCAAGACAGGGTTGTTGGGCGCTGAGTCAGTCATCGATCGCTGCCGGGATTATTCGGAATCGTCGACGAACTGTAGGTGTAATTAGCCAGTCTGCAAATCACGAATGAACTGCTTCTCACAAAGCTCTCGATAACGACCGCCGCGCTGCATCAACGCGTCGTGGGTTCCCACATCAACAATGGAGCCACGCTCCATCAAAACGATTTGGTCGGCCTCCTGAACCGTGGCAAGACGGTGGGCAATTACAAGGACCGTGCGACCTGCCATCGCCTGTTTGAGGCCCAACTGAACAGCAGCCTCAGCCTCAGCATCCAGCGCGCTCGTGGCCTCATCCAACAACATCACAGCTGGGTTGCCCAGAACGGCTCTTGCAATCGCGATGCGCTGGAGCTGACCACCCGACACATTGGTTCCCCGCTCTTGAAGGCGGGTGTCGTACCCATCAGGAAGTCGAACGATGAAGTCGTGGGCGTTAGCGAGTTTGGCTGACTGTTGAAGCTCGTCTTGGGTGCAATCCCGACCAAATCGAATGGCGTCTGCAATCGTTCCCGAAAACACACTGCTGCGTTGGGGAACAAGGGCCACCTGTTGGCGCAAGTCGCGGGAACTCACCCGACTTAAATCCTTGCCGTCAAACAGAAGCTGCCCCTGATCCACACAGTTGAATCGAAGCAACAACGAAAAGAGTGTGGTTTTGCCTGCACCGGAAGGGCCCACTAATGCCACCACCTGACCGGCATGAATGGAGAGGTTGAAATTGTGAAGAACGGGTTGTCCCGGGATGTATGAGAACTGAACTTGGTTGAAGGTGAGGTCTCCACGCAGTCGACCCAGCGGCAACGCTGGGATTGGATCAGCAGGTTCCGACGGTTCCCGTTCGATGTCCCGCAATCGCCTCAACGACGACTGTCCTTGCTGAAACTCGTTGTAGTTAGCAGTGACATGGGCGATGGGATCGATCAGCAGCACCAAGCCGGTGAGGTAGGTAATCAGCCCAGGAATTTCGAGATCACCACTACTAATTCTGATGGCTGCCAACACCAACACCGTGGCAAATCCGAGCACCTCGATGATGCCCACCACAGGGTGTTGCAACGCCACGAGGCGATAGGTGTTGTATCGAGCCAATCGATGCTGATCAATCTCTTCTTCAAAACGCCGTTCAAGCCAAGGTTCAGCCGCAAAAGCTCGTACCAAAGGCAACCCTTCGATCGCTTCGCCAAGCAATCCGGCCAGTTCACTAACTTTTTTCTGGCTGCGTTCTGTGGCAACCATCACCCTCGCCCCAAACACACTGATCAGCCAGGCAACGAACGGTGCGAGGAGCAGGATCGCAACGGTTAATTTCCAATCCAACCAAAGCATGTACCCCAGCACTGCCACCAGCTGCAAAGCACTCGGAATGCTGTCGTGGAGGGTCTTGTAGATCACCTCACTCACCCGGTCGGCATCCTCCGTGAGTCGATAGGTGAGATCCCCAGACGACATCTTTTCGAGTGCACCAAGCTGGACCCGCTGCAACCGTTGGAAGAGGTCTCGCCGAAGGGACTGGCTGACCTGCAAGGCTGGACCTGCCAAAAGCGAGTCTTGCCCAAATTGGGCGATTTTTTGAACCGCAAAGACCGCAAGAACCAAGCCGATCACCGGCAAGATTCGGTTCAAATCGCCAGATCCCACATCGGGAAGAAGGCGACCCATCAATCTCATCAGCACCAATTGGCTGCTGACGAAAACCAGCATGCAGAGACCTCCCCAGGTCAACTGACGCAAATGGGGACGCAACAGCGGCAGCAAACGCCGGAAGCCAGCTTGAGAGGAAGTCAGCATGGCGGCACAGTATCAACGTCGAGCCAACGCGCCCCACAGATGAAGCTGGATCAGTTCATGAAATGGAAAGGCTGGGTCTCCACCGGTGGAGAAGCCAAACAACGCATTCAAATGGGCGAAGTCACGGTGAATGGTGCCATTGAAATCCGTCGAGGACGCCAACTATCCGCAGGGGATCGGGTTGTGCTTGATGGAGAGGAGTCCGTTGTGGAGGGTGAAAGCGCGTTCGGGCCGTAGGTTGGCCCCCAGATTTGAATAGGAACCAAACCGTGCGCAGACCGGTGATCGCTGGCAACTGGAAAATGCACATGACCTGTGCCCAGGCCAGGGAGTTCATGGCTGCCTTTTTACCTCTTGTGGCAGAGATGCCCAACGACCGTGATTTGGTGTTGGCTCCTCCGTTTACAGCCCTGTCCTCGATGGCTGAGCTCTGCAAGGACAGTCCTGTTGCTCTTTCCAGTCAGAACGTGCACTGGGAGGGGTCAGGAGCCTTCACCGGCGAAATCTCTCCGTCGATGCTGAAGGAACACGGGGTGACCTACACCATCGTTGGACACAGCGAACCACGAAAATATTTCAGTGAGAGCGACGAACAAATCAATCACCGCGCGCGTTCGTCCCAGGCCAATGGGTTGATTCCAATCGTCTGCGTGGGTGAGTCGGACGAGCAACGGGAGCGTGGTGAAGCAGAACGCGTGATTCGGAGGCAAATCGAGCAGGGGCTGGAGGGACTCGACGCTGACCTCCTGGTGGTGGCCTATGAGCCGATCTGGGCCATTGGCACTGGAAAGACTTGCGAAGCGGCAGAAGCCAATCGCATTTGTGGCTTGATCCGCAGCTGGGTGGGGTCCCCAGATCTCGTCATTCAGTACGGCGGTTCTGTCAAAGCAGGCAACATCGATCAACTCATGGGGATGAGTGATATTGATGGCGTTCTTGTTGGTGGCGCTTCACTGCAACCCGATAGTTTCGCGCGCATTGCCAACTACAACGTCGCTTAATTCCGCGAACTGGCCACCTGGCTGGCTTGAACGGACTGCTGTGATGGGAGTGATCAACATCACCCCGGATTCTTTTAGTGATGGCGGTCGATTTTTAGAGACGCAATCCGCCGTCGAGGAAGCACAGAGGCAACTCAAGCTCGGAGCAGATGTTCTTGACCTTGGCGCGCAAAGCACGCGACCCGGGGCGGAGGAAGTGGGAGCCGAAGAAGAATGTCGCCGCCTTCTTCCCGCGCTCATCGCAATACGCAGAGAGTGCCCGAAAGCGCTGATCTCTGTCGACACATTTTTGGCACCTGTCGCCTCCGCAGCCCTCGATGCAGGGGCGAACTGGGTCAACGATGTCAGCGGTGGGCGTCGAGATCCAGAACTGCTGGAAGTTGTCGCTCAAGCCAAATGTCCGGTTGTTTTGATGCACAGCCGAGGTGACAGCAAGACCATGGATCAACTCACCAACTACCGGAACATCACCACCGACGTGCGATCTGGATTACAGCAATGCACCGAGGCTGCGCTTCGGGCGGGAGTCCAGCCCTCGCAAATCATTTGGGATCCCGGCCTTGGTTTTGCCAAAACCCACGAGCAGAACCTGCAGTTGTTGCGTGAGCTCGAACAGCTCAATCAAGACGGCTTCCCACTCCTGCTCGGCCCCTCCCGCAAACGCTTTATCGGTGCTGTGCTCGATGAACCACGGCCCAAAGCCCGTCTATGGGGTACAGCTGCGGTGGCCTGCCGCTGCGCTCAGGCCAAAGCGGCCATCGTCCGTGTCCATGATGTGGGGCCAATCGCCCAGACGCTGCGCATGGCCTCTGAACTTTGGTGAGAAAGAAGGAAGGCTGATGCCCCACGCAGTGGATGGCACCCCCGTGCAGGGAAGCAAAACCTAAGCTCGGGTTAAAATTGAGTTAAGCAGAGTTCATCGGCAAGAAATCCAACAGAACCGCAACACATCAGACCACCAACACCGGCTTATCATCGAACATAAAAGAAGCTCCCAAAAAAAAGATTTAGATACGTTATTCATCGTAGCTGGATGCGCGGGAGCGGGAAAGTCGACCATCATTCAATCGTCTTATAAATTAGATTTGCGACTGTTTGGAGAAGAGTTTCATACCAAATTTCGCACCACAAGCATGAGCCCCGACTACCAAGAATATGATGATTTTACGGATGCCATAGAGAATCAATCCATCTTCCAAGCAAGACACATCCATAAATTGGCCAAGCTGGCTTCTCCACCTCCCTGCCTTCTTCTTCACATCGATCTGAAGCACGTCGTTCACACCCTTGGATACAGAGCCGCGACAAAAGAAGATAAAAAAGAGATCAACAAAAGAACCGATATACCCACCAGCAATCGAAAAAGACTGAAGCCAGAAATCTGCAATCTAATGACATCAAGCTACCTGAAAAATCCATTCTTCTCAAGATTCAAAGAAATACTCATCAACACGATTGATATCGATTACATACGAAACTCACATCAATTCAAAGCCAGAAGAAAAGAGATGGGCAAGAAAGGGGCTAAAACCGAACTCTTTCGCTACAAGAGAAGCGCGTTAGCCAAGCAAGCCCATAATGCTATCTACAACTCATGGGAAAGGAATATATATCTACTAAAACCTGAAAAAATATTTCACACCTTTGTTAGCGATCCAGGAGATCTCCTGATGAACAACCAATGCATATGCAAAGAATGGAGCCAAAAGGCAGGCCTAATCTAGACCCTAAAAGATACACAAGTAACAATACATCTCAAATCCCTAATGATTTACCAAAAAAACCAACTGGAACTAACGAATAACAATCAGGATTAGTCTGCAACCACTCCCTCAATCCGATCTTCGACCTCTTGATAGAGCTCTTGTAGCTGCTCAATATTTTCATCAGAAGTCTCCCAGTAACCCCGACCATTCACCTCAAGCAAGGTACCAACAATTTGACGGAAACTATTGGGATTTAGCTCGAGCAGCCTCTTCCGCATCTCAGGATCGTTAATGAACGTCTCATTGGCTTCCTCATAAACAAAATTGTCGACAGAACCACTGGTCGCGCTCCATCCCAGGGTGAAGTTCAGGCGTTTAGCGACTTCACGAACCCCCTCATAGCCAGAATCAAGCATCCCCTCATACCACTTTGGATTGAGCAGTTTGGTGCGTGAATCCAGACGAATTGTCTCACTCAATGAGCGAACTTGTGCATTAGCCGTTGTGGTATCAGCGATATAACTTGTGGGAGCCTTGCCATCATCCCGAAGACCAGCTATTAACTTTGTGGGATCAGAATCGAAATAGTGACTTACATCCGTCAGTGAGATTTCAGCTGAATCAAGGTTTTGAAACGTTACATCGGCAGTTTTCATCACCGACTCAAAAACGTCTCGGTTCTGGTTCATCTCTCCAGGATTATCAGCATTGAAAGCAAACGTTTTACGGGAGAGGTACATCTCTTGGAGCTCTCCTTCTTCCTCCCAGGTGCTGTTCTCAACCGCAAGGTTCACATTTGAGCTGTAGCTGCCACTGGCATTGGAGAACACTCGGCAGGCAGCATCACGCAAACTCGTGCCTTCTTTCTCAGCCTGTTCAAGGGAATGCTTCCTCACAAAGTTTTGCTCGAGCGGCTCATCAGCCTCGGCAGCCATCTTCACAGCTTGATCAATCAAAGCCATCTGATTGATAAACAAATCACGGAACACCCCGGAGCAATTCACCACCACATCAATGCGGGGACGACCCAATTCCTCGAGGGAGAGCAGCTCCAGTTTGTTCACACGTCCAACGGAGTCGGGCATCGGCTTCACACCAACAAACCAAAGGATTTGGGCGAGAGACTCGCCATAGGTTTTGATGTTGTCAGTTCCCCAAAGAACGCACGCAATGGTTTCAGGCCAAGCACCCTGCTCGGCCCGCTGTCGTTCAATCAGTTTGTCCACCACTCCCTTCGCCGCGGCCACCGCAGCACGCGTCGGAATGGCCTGGGGGTCGAGGGCATGAATGTTTTTGCCACTCGGCAGAACCCCGGGGTTCCGAATCGGATCTCCGCCCGGACCGGGCAAAATGTATTCGCCATCGAGAGCTTTCAACAAACTCTCCATTTCCATATCCGCGCAAATCTGTTCTAAACAGAAGCGTAAATAGCCAAACAATTTATCAAGCTCGTTGGTGTCAATCTGAGCAAAGTCCGAGTTACAACAAGCCCTGAGCCATGGAGATGGCAACTTAAAACCAAAGCGCGCAAGCACGTCGTAGAACCAGCCAAAGCTATTTCGCATGCTCACTCGGCCATCCAGTCCGGTCAGAGAGCGCACCATCGCTCCAACCGCCGCACGGGATGTCTCCGTGATTGTGCGGTTGAGCTCCACATCGGCGAGCACCCCATTGTCGTTGCCCTGATAGATCTCTTCAATGCTGCGGCCAATGGACTCCGCCAACAGGCCAGGCAATGACCGCAGGCCATCGTCCTCGCGTTCCAAGGCAGCGATGCTGACCAACGTGGCAATCGCTTCTTCAGCGGTAGGAGGTCGACCAATCGTGTGCAAACCACAGGGCAACAAACGACTTTCAATCTCCATCAACTGTCGATAAACGGCTCCAACCAAAGCGTCGCGACCCTCGAGATCAATCGATCCGGCATCCCCCTCTGGCAAGTCGACGTCTTTATCCAGATTGCACTGACGCGCCGTTTCAACAATTGTGTTGACGATTTGAACGCCACGGCCACCTTCCCGCAGCTGTTGATAAGAGCCCACCAGCTCACCAAGCTCCTTCAGTCCCTTGTAGAGGCCAGCATTCTCTGCGGGAGGCGTGAGGTAGCTAATCGTGGAGGCGTAACCACGACGCTTGGCAATGGTGGCCTCGGAAGGATTATTGGCGGCGTAGTAGTAGAGGTTGGGAAGAGCACCAATCAACGAATCTGGATAACAGGTTTCACTCATGCCCATTTGCTTTCCAGGCATGAACTCCAGCGAGCCATGGGTGCCGAAGTGGAGAACGGCATCCGCTTTCCAAATCTTTTGGAGATAGGTGTAATAAGCCGCAAACCCATGATGGGGACTTGCACTTCTTGAGTACAAAAGGCGCATCGGATCGCCTTCGTAGCCAAATGTGGGCTGAACGCCAACAAAAATATTCCCGAAATGGCGACCAAACACCAACAGATTTTGTCCATCGCTGTTGAGATTCCCAGGCGGTTTCCCCCAGTTCTCCTCCAGACGATTGGAGTAGGGCGTTAGCCGCTCATATTCATCAACGCTCATGCGATGGGCGATGGAGAGCTCAGGAGATCCCTGCATCGCTTCTGGATCATTAATGACCGCTTCCAACAGCGCTTTCGGTGAGCTCGGCAGGTTCTGTACGTCGTACCCCTTGGCCTTCATCTCCTGCATCACGCGGTAAATCGACCCAAAAACATCGAGATATGCAGCGGTACCAACGTTGCCTTTATCCGGCGGGAAGCTGAAAACGGTAATAGCAAGCTTCTTGTCGACACGGGGCTTGGTCCGTAGCGAGGACCAACGAATCGCCCGTTCAGCAATCGCATCGATGCGATCTTGAAGGGTGTGAGCTTTACCGGTGGCGTCGTCACGACCCGACAGCACGATAGGTTCGATCGCGCCATCCAGCTCAGGGATGGCAATCTGAAGAGCCACCTGCACTGGATGCAACCCGAGGTCGCTGCCCTCCCATTCTTGGGTGGTTTGGAACACCAACGGCAACGCCACCATGTAGGGGCGGTTGAGCTTCTTCAAGGAGTCAATGGCCTTGGGGTGATCCTGACGAGCTGGTCCCCCAACAAGTGCGAATCCCGTTAGGGACACAATGCCGTCCACCAAGGGCTGCTCTGGATTGAGCGGGTCGTAGAAGAAAGCGTTGACGGGCTTGGAGAAATCGAGTCCACCACAGAAAATCGGAATCACTCGAGCGCCGCGGTACTCCAGTTCTTGGATCGTGGCGACGTAGTGGGCATCGTCTCCCGTCACGATGTGGCTGCGCTGCAACACCAGGCCAATCACCGGGCCACTTCTGGCCTTCGCCGACAGATCAGTACGACTTGCGTTCCAATTCAAATACTCCTTGAGGTCTTCAAACATGGATGGGGCCAAGGGATGCCAGATCCCCAGATCTGGAAACACCTCCGGTTCCGCCACTTGCATCGCTGCACGCTCTTCACCCTCAGCAGCAGGGAAAACGTACTTATCCGCCAGCATCAGCAGGAAATTCCGAAGATTGTCTGGGGTTCCTCCAAGCCAGTACTGGAAGCTGAGCATGAAGCTGCGCGCATCCTGCGCTTTTTCCACCGGCAGGTATTTGAGAACTGTTGGGAGCGTGTTGAGCAGTTTGAGCATGGCGTCTTGAAAACCAGCCCCCCCGGCCTCCTTCCGCTTTTTCATGAAGCCGGCAATCGCACTTTTGCTCTGGCCGAGCTGCGCCATTGAAAAGCTGCCGAGCTTGTTCAGCCGCATCACCTCTGGCATCGAGGGGAACACAACGGCCGCTTTTAAACGCTCACGGTGGGGGGCAACGGCGTCCACCACCTTCTGGGCCAAGTCTTCAATAAAAATCAGTGAGGCAATAAAGACGTCTGCCTCAGCCACATCGGCACAAAAATCGGCGTAATTATCGTCATCACGCAGCTCTTCGATGAGATATCCGCTCAACTCGATCCCGAGCTCAGCGCCGGAGGCGTTTAGAGCATTGGCGGCTTGAGTCAGTGCGTTCTGGTACTGGGGCTCTAGCACCACGTACACGGCCTTCATCACAGATTTGTGGCTCTGACCTTCAACAGGTGCAACGCGGCGATCTGCGGAGCGGACCTGTGTGAACATCTGCGATCTGGGAAGTATGTGAAGAACTTAAACGTGACTCCCATCCAGAGCTTGGAAAGTATCGATTGGTTTCGATTGGTCTTCACACATCTGGGCCCATAGGCTTTGGGTGTTCGCGCCGCTTCGATGTCGTCTCCAATTCCTGTTGTTGTTGCGGGAGCTCTCGGCCGCATGGGCGCGGAAGTAATTAACGCGGTCGTCAACGCCGAGGACTGCCAACTGGTGGGTGCGATCGACAACACCCCTGGCAAGGAGGGGGCTGATGTAGGGCTCGAGCTGGGACTCCAAGAACTGGAGGTGGCCGTCACAGCCGATTTCGAAGGGTGCCTCTGTGCCGTCAGCCAATCGGTGCGGAATTCCGACCAGAACGCTGTGCTGGTGGATTTCACCCATCCATCGGTGGTGTTTGAACACACCAGGGCTGCAATCGCCTACGGCGTGCATCCCGTGATTGGCACAACAGGGCTGAGCCCTGCACAACTCAACGATCTCACTGAGTTCTCGGCCAAAGCTTCGATCGGAGGGGCAGTGATTCCTAATTTCTCCGTCGGGATGGTGCTCTTGCAACAGGCCGCCGCTGCCGCTGCCCGTTTCTACGACCACGCCGAGCTCACGGAGCTTCATCACAACCGCAAAGCGGATGCTCCGAGTGGCACCTGCATCAAAACAGCTGAATTAATGGAAGAGGTCAAACAAAGCTTCAACCCAGCTGAAGTGGATGAGCATGAATCGCTCCAAGGTTCACGGGGAGGGCTGCGGGACAGCGGACTCCGTCTGCATTCGCTGCGTTTACCGGGTCTTGTGGCCCATCAAGAGGTGATGTTCGGGGCACCAGGCGAGACCTACACCCTTCGCCACGACACGATTGATCGATCCGCCTACATGCCTGGGGTTTTGCTCACCGTTCGAAAAGTTGGCTCTCTCCAACAATTGGTTTATGGCCTGGAAAGGCTGATTTGAATAAACACTGATGTTGATTCCGCTCCGTCCCGGTGAATTGCAGCGGCTGATTCCAGCGGTCGCCACAGCCGGTCAATTTCGATTTTCGCTTGGCTCTCCCCAAGAAATTTTGCAGCGTGTGATGGTGGCCGCGATTGGTGGCGTGATCACGTTGCTGATTAGCCAGAGCCAAATGTCCAGCCGTTGGGGCCCCTTTTGGCTCGTGGCGGGTGTGGTGTTTTTGCTTTACATCCTTTGGGGACCGATTGTTCAAGCAGGACAACGCAATGCCACGTTGCGCCGTTACCCCTATGCGGCCTTATTTGAAGGCGAGGTCGCGACCGTGAGTAGGCGGGAGCGGATCGAAAACCGACATGAGCAGGCCGATAGTCGCGGAAAACTGGAACTGATCGAAAACCGACGCACCTGGATGCTGTTGGAACTCGAAGACGATGAGGGATACCTGGGCCGCGTCGCTTTCCCGATGGAGAAGAACCACCAGGTGATTCGTGCAGGCACCGCTGTTCGATGCCTGGTTTTAAGTGAGAGAAAAGATTTTTCACGGATTGGAGCGCTCAGCGATGCGTGGCTCCCTGGACTACGAACGTGGGTTGGGGAATACCCCTACCTCTTAAGACCAGCCTTTGAGGAGCTTTGCCGACTGCGCCTATCCCGCGGTGGCAGAAATTGAGCAGTTTGTAACGATTCCGCAAAGTTGGTTTACACTTCTTTGCAAAGACGCCTTTGGTTGTCCATGACTCAATCCACTCCTTCCTCACCCGTGATCCGTGGCGCCACCGTCACTACTGAAGATGGCGGCCGTCTCAATGCATTCGCATCAGAGCCCCGCATGGAAGTTGTGGAAGCAACACAGGGCTGGGGCTTTCACGATCGTGCCGAGAAGCTGAACGGACGCCTCGCCATGCTCGGCTTCATCGCACTGATGGCAACTGAGATTGCCATGGGCGGCGAAGCTTTCACCCACGGTTTGCTCGGCCTCGGCTGATTCTCACGGTTAACCGACATGACTCGCCACACTCTTGTGATGGCGAGTTTTTTATTGGAAACCCATGTAAGGGGAGCTGGGCCCACCGGTTGCATGGTGGCCCTGGCATTGGCACAGCAAAACCAGCGCGTGGTTTTGTTTGATCCTCAAACCTCAGACGCACTGACGGCCCGTAGTCGTGCTTACGCGATTACCCATTCCAGTCGTCGACTCATGCAGCGCTTGGGTCTTTGGGAAGAGCTCCGGAAGGATTTGGTGCCCTTTGAACAGCTCGACCTTCGCGATCTTGCAGCAGATCGTCAGGTGCTGTTCGTTGCTGAGGATTTGGCGGAGAAAAACCGCGGATATCGCGGGATCGGATGGATCCTCGACCACCGACCTTTGATGACTGTTCTGCTGAGCAAACTTCAACAGTCGGCGCTCGTACAGATGTATCTCGGTGGTAAGGCCGCTCCCACACCATCTCCCGACAGCCTTGTGATCGCTGCCGATGGGCCGTCGTCTCCAACCCGTGAAAGTTGGGGCATCCATTGTTGGCAACACCGCTACCGCCAGGGATGCCTCACCGCCAAGGTGCTTCTTCGAGGTATCCAAGCGAATCAAGCCTATGAATTATTTCGGCCTGAGGGCCCCCTGGCCGTCTTACCCCTTGGCGACGACCAGTTCCAAGTGGTTTGGAGCGCACCGATGCAGCGCTGCCAAGACCGCAGCGCATTACCCCCAAGTGAATTTCTCGACCAACTGGCTGGGATTTTGCCCCCGGGAATCAATCCAGACCTTCTTTTGGATCAGCCCAGGGCCTTCCCCCAACAGTGGATGCTGGCCCGTCGCCTCAGCCGAGGCCGAGGGGTTTTGGTCGGAGAGGCGGGGCACCGCTGCCATCCCGTGGGTGGACAAGGCTTAAACCTCTGTTGGCGTGACGTAGACGTTCTGGTGAGATCGGTTCAGAAAGGCGGGTCCGCAAAGCGGATCGCAGCCCGCTACGGGCGTCAACGCTGGATCGACCTGATCTTGGTTGGTACGGCCACCGACTTACTGGTGCGATTGTTCTCGAACCGCATCAGCTTGCTTGTGGCCTTAAGGCGGATCGCCTTGAGGCTGCTCAAGGGAAGCCGAGACCTGCGGCAACTCAGCCTCAGGGCGATGACCGACGGCCCAATGCAGATCGGGCGGGCCTTGCCAGACTGAATTGGTAGCGGGGTCGCCATGCTGATGTGTAGCCATCCACAGCCATCCGCACCGGAGGAACTTCAACAGTTTTTATTGCGGCGTGTTGGGTTAAGCCTGAACGCCCTGCAGCTGGGCTTGCGACAGGCGGAGCTTGAACAAGCTCCCTTACCGATTGTTTTGTGGAGCTTCGGGTTACTCAACTTGGAGCAACTCCAAACGGTGATCGATTGGCAGGATGCTCAGTCGTAGGTCAGCAATGATTCAACGGTTTGGTCTTGTGGCAACACAGTTCTGCCACCGAGCCCCTTGAGCTCAATCACAAACGCAAATCCCACCAACTGTCCCCCGCCAAGAGTCACCAACTGAGCGGTTGCCGCTGCAGTACCGCCCGTGGCGAGTAAATCATCCACCACCAAAACCCTGGGTTGGCCCGCCAACGCATCCGCCTGAATCTCGAGGCGGTCGCTGCCGTACTCAAGGGAATAATCGATTCCAACGACATCGCCTGGCAACTTGCCGGGCTTACGGACCGGCACAAAACCAAGGCCACACTGATGAGCGAGGGGAGCACCCACGATGAACCCGCGGGACTCGATCCCCACAATCAAGTCCGGACGCGTGCTCTCGCACACCAGGGAAAGCTGGTGGATGACCTCCGCGACAGCTTCGGGGGAACGCAGCATCGGATTGATATCGCGAAACAAAATTCCAGGCTTGGGAAAATCTGGAATTGTTCTGATATGCGAGGCTAAATCGACCGAAGGCATTGAAATGAATGACTAAATGAGACTTTGAGACAAGGCACATAAAGGCACCTATAAAGACACCTCAAAAGACACCTGTGTTGAGGCACTTTGTCAGGCCGCTTGTTCCACGGAGCAATAAGACAAGTACTCATATGTTTTTAGTAGGTGGTCGTCTTGCAGGAACTAACTCCTACGAAAGTGCGGCAATTAGCGACACCACCGAAACCGTTTAGAAGACAGCACCCTTTTTTGTGCGGAAGCCAGCTAGGGAGGACAGCGGCCAATGTGATCGTCGATGGCTACGTAACTCATCGCAGCAAGGGATGGGCTGAATGAACTCTGATTAGTCCTTAATCCCGCACGGCAACACAACAGAAAAACTGGTGTCTCAAATGACTACAACAATCAATCTGTTAGTCAAACCCTTGGAACAATGTGCAAGGAGCCTTGCTGCTGGCATTGCAGGGCATGGCCCGGAATAGTTGATTACTTGTTCCGGTTCGTACTCAGCGCCTCGTCCAGCTCATCGAGAATGTGCTTTTCGATACACAAACTTGTAGGTGATGTGACCGAAGCTTCGTAGGTATTTGTTTCCAGTCAGATGTTTGGCCTCTTCGGCAAAAAGCCTGAGGTTTGCAACGTTCTCGGTGATTCAATCACCCTTCGCCTGACCGCAGAACAAACCGAGGGCAAGTACAGCGTTGCTGAGTTCGCTACGCCTGGTGGCGTTGGACAGCCCCCTCACACCCATGACTGGAATGAAAATTATGTGGTTTTAGAGGGAGAACTCAACCTGAATATTGGCGGGCATCCAACCATTATTGCTACTGGGGACTCCTACTTAGTGAAAGCCGGTACGGTTCATGCCCCAACTCCTAATGGTGATTTCTGTCGTTACGTCATGATCGGACAACCTGGCGGAGTGGAGTCTGTATTCAAGAGCCTTAAGGCCAACGAAAAAGAGCTTGGCGATATGAATAAGGTCGTCGAAATTGTTACCCAGGCCGGCGTCAAGATCGCTGGTTAAATGATTGATCAATCATAGAGCGATCGCATAACCACGACACGACTTGATTTATACAAACATGTAACCTGATATTAAAATCCGAAGGGCGTTGATTGTCGCCATCTATCTCCCGATAAAACCTCACACATATCCATCACCCCGTCGCAAGGCGGGGTTTTTAGTAGTTGATTACGCCCCAGCGTGCTTCCGGCTGAACTCCTCCAACACCGCCAGAAACTCTGATTCTTCTGGCGGGTCATCAAACCGGGTGGCGCATTGCACGCAGAACTTGATCCAAGTGGTGGCTTGCACGTCACCTGCTGCGATCACCAACGAGTAGGCGTTCTCAAATTCAGCACCGGTCAACAGCATCTCCCCGATGGCGTCATAAAGACGCTCCATCCCATCGAGCTGAGGGTCAGCAAAGACAGCGCGGATCTTTTCTCGGGTTGCCATTGATCAATCGTATGAAGAGCATCGACTCTTTTCATCTGCATCGCTTTTTGCCAGCCTGGGCAAATGGCAACCAACGAAGCGGCGAAGGAAATTGATCGTATTGAGCGCGAGCTGGATGCGAAAGGGCAGCCATCCGTCCAACCACCAAAGAGCCGAAGCGGTAATGACCGCAATGGTGATCACGGTGGAGAACCCCCGAAGCATCACCATCTAGATGCCGTCCTTGTTGGTGCTGTCCTGTTAGCGGGTATTGGGCTGACCTTTTGGGTTGGAGAAAAACTTTCTCCTAGGCAGAAGACGCAACTCAGCGCGGGGACGATCGGAGGAGCTGCTGGTCTTTTGATTGGTTATGGCGTCGGACGGATCAAGCATTAAGCGGCTTGCCTGTTCCCCCTGTTAGGGAAGGGACAGTAGATCTAAACCACTCCATTGGGGGATTACTTACTCATCCGTAAGGACGATTCTTGATTCAGTTGAAAAGCACTGATGGGACGTTCACGAAGCAAGAGATCCAATCGCAAAGGATCCAAACGAGATCTCATCACTGGGTCATGGGTCACTCAGAACGATCTTCAAGGGAGAAATACGCTCGGTGCTATTGCCAGTGGTAGTGGCTTTGAAGGCGGCGAAGATCAATTTCTCTTTGGGACTTACAGCTACAAATCCAGGCTTGATAAAAAGGGGAGGGGCACTGCTGTCCTCTTTGACGACACCGATCGCGACGGAATTATCGATCAAGGCGAAACCAAGATCGGTTCCTTCAAAGCCGACATCAATGCAGTCAATAGTCTTCTCGAATTTGATGCCGCTGCTGGCTACTACACAGCCAATGGATACATCCAGGTGGATACGAACAACGGAAAGCTGAGCATCTTTGATGAGGCCGGCGGAGACCTGTTAGGCACAGGCAAACTCACCCAAGCTGGTTTGAACAACTACATCGTTTCTATTTCTGATTTGTAGACCTCTGCCCAGGCCATCAACAATGAGAACCTGATCGCATAAAACGACTCGCCGCACTCAACGTCATCGCTGCTCCAATCCAAGCGCAAGCCAAAGCTCACCGTGACGCCGTCAAAGGAATGCTGTCTTGCAGGGGCCCAGCAGATTCAACACTGATGGCAAGAACATTGAGTTAGCTCTTCCGATACATCTACCCGTAGTGCGTGGATGCGTCAGACCTGCAGGCGTAGCGAGAGTGAATATCGTTCATGGAATTCGGGCCATGAACACGATCCACGGAGGTGGAAACTCCGTTGGATTTGAGAGAGGCTGTAGCCCCTACCTACCCAGGGGCTGCACCATCCACCGGGATATGTAGGAAGTCTCCTGGTGGTCTCGAGAGCGGCTGTGGCCCCTTCGTTCAGGGGCTACACCTTTCTGCGTTCTTCACAAGATGCCGAGAGGGCCTTTCTTCTTCCTGCAGTAGCCAGCACCGATATTCATCCACCCCTCTAGGCAGGCTTCTCCGTTGGTTGGAGCGACCTCGTAATAGATGGGTGATACGCATGTGGTTCCAAGCGTGTTCACGTAACCCAATGGACATTGATCGTGACCATCAGCCTTGGGTATCTCCTTCTGAGCTAATGAAGCTGAAGGAGCAACAAGAAGGCGTCTCTGTGTTGGGGGTCACGATTCATAGGTACACACCGGTGGAACCTTTGCAATAAAATTCAGTTATTGATGTTATTACTGTTATTTCTCTTTACTCCGCCCCGGCATCTTGTGATGCTATGTGAACTACAGCCTTCACCTTTTAAGTCGGCAATCTGTGTGTGCCGCCTGGATTACGATGGAAGGAAGGCACCGCAGCGCGTTCCCCTTTGAACAGATATTTGCACCTCGAATTGAAGATCTGAAGTCTGCATTCATGCGCCCAAGAACACATCCCCATTACGTATCGACAATATCCTCAAGCCGTACCCAATGGATACTGTTGTTGCGCATTGATTAGAATAATACAGGATTAATTTTCCTCATCCCTACACATAAAGGCCTAATTAACTGATTCAAGCTTTACTCTCTCTTCCCTAATCAAAAGTTTTACTGTTCTACATTGCATCGTCGTTGGTGAGGCGCCTTTTTATGACTCCCCAAGCGCTAGAAGTCCACACACACCGTGTTCTGCAAACTTGATCAACAAGGTCACACTCACTAATGCAGACAAGCTGTTCACCGACCGACTGCCGTCGCTCATTCATACTTTCGTGGCTCTGCTTGCCATCAATGGAAGACATCGCTGCACAGCGGCTTTAGGTTATCTATGACGAGTCTTTTTAAGCGTCAAATTTTCCATTGCGCAGAGTAAACTACCTAGGTATATTTCACCAAAAGAAAAAATAATTGCAGCATTAAGCACCTATTGACTCTTAATGCAGAGATTTTGTCTTTCTCATCTAGAAGTCAGAAAAACAGGAATTTGCGACATGAAGTCCAGTCCTAATCTGAACTAAGTAAACATCATCCCGTCGCAAGGCAGTTTCTTGACTAGTTGACCACGCCCCAACGTGTTTCCTGCAGAGGTTCAAACCCTTGCAACGATGTGCATCACCAGATCAGCATTAACCCAATGAACCACCCCCGAATCAACGTCGGCCACTTGAAAAGTGGCTGAGTGATCGCTTCAGTCTTTGAACTTCTCTAATTCAGCTTTCAGCTTGGTGAGGTGTTGCTCCAGCTTTGAGTAGTTATCAGGGTCTTCATCCCAAGTCTCGATCAGCTTTTGAGTCGTCTCGATCAAGCTCTTCAAGTCGTCACAAGCTCGCAGGAGATCCATAGTCAGCTTTCCTTGTTGCCAAGCTTCAATAACTTTTCAAGCTTGAGAAATTTCAAAAGTTTCACCCCCCAAGCAGCAGCAGCAGGTTTCACCAACGTCTGCTCTACACGGAGCTGATCTTCTGGAGTGATTTTTGATCCAGACATAGTTGCTATATACAAAATGGGGGCTGCAGGAATAGCTCCATACATGTTTCTAGGATGATGCAAGTACTTTATGATATTCACAAAACAAAGCCGTTATAGAGAACAAAAGTTCAGCAGCCGACATTCACGTTTATGAAGACCTGTAATGGATAATTCAAATCCAGTCGAAAGATGCGTGATTACACGCTTGTTTGATTTCAGAAGGAAGAGGCCAAACGACCGTCCCTTCAGGAACCAACGCTCACTCACCTCCTGAGGTGTGATTGGTTCAAAGACGGGCGGCTGCATCTCGCTTGAAATGGCTGAGTGAGCAGTCGCTTCGATTTTGAACGGACTTTGGATTGATGTCATAGGTCAGATGCTTAGCCTTTGCTATTCAGAATCAATTGAATGAACATTCTCCACATCTAATGAAAAACTCCAAACCTTCTCATTCGTTGAGAGATCATCGTCACAACCCTTTCCAAGATTGCAGCTAAAACAAAGAATAATAAAAATCAGGACGAACAAAACTTGATGAATCTATAAGACCAATTATTGCGAGATAGTCTAAATGCTTAAGTAATGAAAATAGCTTTGAATTTATGGCTTAAACTGTTGCAGACTTAATATTGTATTAGGAGCAAAGCCTTGTTAAAAGAAGTTCAACCGTTTGCTTTTTATCATGCCTCGGAGCGACGCAGGCAGGCGGAAGCCTTTTTAGAGCATGTCGAAAGTGATTACAGGTTGCGCCATAAAATCAGCATCGCAAATAGCGATAACGAATTAGTGAAAATCGCCGAGGAGGCGGGATATCGCGTATCTTCAGCAGATATTTGGCTGTATCAAGACCGCACTTTTAAAAGAAAGGCTGGCATTCGAGGATGGTATTCCAATTGATATGAATCAGAAATCCTACGCGGCTGCACTTCAACTCATTCGTTTGATGGAATTCGACGAAAGATTGGCTGCTGCCGCAGAACCATTCAATTGGTATCGTAATTTAATATATCAAATGTCCGACTATGAGGAGAATAATTTCAATCGATCACAGCTCATCAAGCAGTTAGTGAATCAACCTGAGCAATGCAGTTGTCTTGTAGATGCATATTTTAAGATCTGCATTTTTGATGGATCCAGCTTTAATTGCGTTGGAACTTTTAAGGATTTAAATCTGGCTATAGATTGCTATGTCAGCAATATTTTTAACTTGGATGATGCAGGCATTCACGTAGAGTTTCTTCAGTCTGACCAGGAGAATGGCGATTTCATTTGTATTACTTCTCACGTATTTCAAAAAGAATGAGTCAATGAGAAAAACTAACAATCAATTTTAAAAGACGCATTTTATCGTCTACTTGTCTTTCCTTTGGCTTGCCAAGCCTAATACCGAGCAACACCAAAGCTCACAAGAAATCCCCCAAAAAAATAATATTAATCTCTGAAGGTGGATACGCATGCGTAGGGACGCAGAAACACCCCCGGCGTCCCCCTCTTTCAAGGAGCTAGAAGGCTTGTAAAACTATCTTTCCGTAATGCATAGCCAGCAACACTTAGGGGGGCCTTGCGGCCAATCCTCGTGAGACTGAGAGGGCGACTAATTAATGGGATTGCGCCTGAAATAACAAATTGCACTTTTCACAAGCCAAATAGCAGCAAAAGCAAAGCCTCCAATCCTTTCAACGATAAAACCACAGACGAAAAGAAAGAGAACAAAAGCTAGAGGGAACCAAGTTTCGGTGGAAGGTCGTCAAGCACTTCCGCTACTAATCACTTCCTACCCTCAACAGCTAAGTAGCGGACAATCAACTCAATAGAAGCTTCAGCAGTCCAAGTATCTTCAGTAGACAGGAGAAAGCATCCGGCTTGCACTACGCATCCAGTCTTTGTGCGATATGGATCAACACAAGAGATCATATGCTGCGCAATCCTGATGGTAACGCAGTTTAATTTGTGAACTCAAAGGTTTATAACGACTGTCTCTTATACACATCTGACGCTGCCGACGAAGGCTTAGGTGTAGATCTCGGTGGTCGCCGTATCATTA
>CAXDNN010000011.1:0-28752 GCA_963990675.1 uncultured Synechococcus sp. | reverse complement strand
GCGATCAACACAAACGCACATCCCATTGCCCTTGATGCGTGGACGCACCACACCGATCGCAGCGAATTTGCCAGTGGCGTGCGACGGATACGCGACCTAATTGCCGCCGGTGATCTCTTCCAAGCCAATCTCACCGCCTGCTGCAGCACGAGCTGGCCATCCGACACCAGTGCACTTGAGCTGTTTCGGCGGATTCGAGAACGCTGCCCAGCACCATTTGCTGGCCTAGTCATCACCGAGACCCACGACGCTTTGCTCTCCTCATCTCCGGAACGATTTGTCTCCGTTGATTGCTCGGGCCGCGTCCAAACCCGTCCAATCAAAGGCACCCGACCCCGGCACAGCGATCCCGAGCGTGATGCTGATCTGGCAGCTGAATTGGTCTGCAGCGACAAAGATCGAGCCGAAAACGTGATGGTTGTCGACCTGCTTCGTAATGACCTAGGCCGCGTCTGCACGCCCGGCTCCATCCAAGTGCCTCAACTTGTGGGATTAGAGAGCTACGCCTCCGTTCATCACCTCACCTCTGTGGTGGAGGGGCAGCTCCGGGATGGACTGAATTGGGTTGATCTCTTGGAAGCGAGCTGGCCTGGTGGGTCGATCAGTGGGGCACCAAAACTGAGGGCCTGCCAGCGTTTGCATGAACTGGAACCCACGAGTCGCGGCCCTTACTGCGGTTCATTGATCCATATCGATTGGGATGGCCGCTTCGACAGCAACATCCTGATTCGCTCCCTCATCCGATCAGGCCGCACCCTGAGAGCCCATGCCGGCTGCGGGATCGTTGCCGACTCGGATCCAGAAGGAGAAGCTGACGAACTGAATTGGAAGTTGCAACCTCTACTGGAAGCTCTGACATGCCAGTGACAATTGCTTGGATCAACGGACGCTGGGGGGAACCAGACGATCTGCAACTTCCACTGAGTGATCGAGGCCTGCAGCTGGCGGATGGCCTCTTCGAAACCATCTTGGTTCTGGATGGAGCAGCGCAATTGCTGCCTGAGCATCTTGCGCGGTGGGGCGCGAGCGCTGAGCTGCTGGGCATGGATCCACCACCATCACAACGGGATCTCAGCGGCCTCATCGATGAAGCCATTGTGAAAAGCAAACTGCACAAGGCGAGTGGGGCCCTGCGCTTGAACTGGAGCCGCGGCTCCGGGCAGGGGCGAGGCATTGGCATACCCAACGTCAACAAGCATCGTTTTTGGCTCACACTCACCCCTTACAGCCCACGCTTTCAACCAATCAGAACGATCACGAGTCGGCTAGAGCGCCGCAATCGCGACAGTGTGAGTAGTCGATGCAAAACCTTCGCCTACACCGCTGCGATCCAGGCTCGTCGCGAAGCCGAACGCGCTGGAGCGGATGACGCCCTACTCCACAACACCCAGGGCGAACTTTGCTGTGGAACGGTCGCCAACCTGCTAGTGCACCGCGATGGTTTGTGGATCACGCCTCCCTTAAGCAGCGGCTGCCTTCCTGGGGTGATGCGAGCCCGCGCCATCAGCCTCGGCATCGCGATTGAAGCCGACGTGGGGGACTCGCTGCAAAGCAGTGATCAAGGCCTGCTGATCAACAGCCTCAGCTGCAAACCGATCCAAATGCACGACAACCAATTCTTCACGCCAACCACGTCAGCTCAGGAGTTCTGGCAGCTTTTGTTGAACGAAGGTGGCAGCAATCGCTGAACCGCCTCAGCCCAGCCAGCACCATGGGCTGCACCCGCCAACTGAAAGCGGCCGCTGGTTAAACCTGGCATCAGCAAGGGATGGGGACCTTCCACGCCAGGAACCACCACGGCTAAATCTGCGGCCTCAAGCAAGGGGAGGTCATTCGGGGAATCGCCTAGGGCCAAAACCGCCACATCAGGCTGGTTCAGGTGCCGCTTCAACGCCTGCAAAGCATTCCCTTTACTAATCCCCGGCCCTAACAAATGCCCCATGCGATTGCCCTGCACCACCGTGAGGCCCCGTTGTGCCACTAACGCCTCCAGTCGCAGCCGCGCATCAGCGGAGGGGGGCACAAAAGGCACGCTGCAACACCGCCGCTGCGCCTGACGAAGGACCTCTCCCTGAAGACCGAGCAATCGCTCACCCTCGGCATCGCTGAGCTCGTCGAGGGCCCGCAGTGACTCGCCCAACTCCAATTCCAAGGCAGAAAGCTGAGGTTTGAGCTCCGTCCAATCAGGGCCGAGGGGGAGACACCAAAGCTGACCCGTTGACGACTCGCCATGGATCGCGCCACCGTTCTCGACGATGAATGGATCATGAAGATCCAGTTGCTCTCGAAATCGAATTACCTCCTCCGCCGTTTTGCTAGTGCAGGGGATCACAGGTATTCCTGCCGACTGCAAGCGCCGAATGGCAGGTTCGGCGGGGGACCAGTCGTAGTGATGATCCATAAGGGTGCCATCCAGATCAGTCACCACCCACCACTGCGGAGTTGAAATCGTGTTGGTCATGGCTTCACCAACCAGTGCACTGCATAGGGTTCGATGGAGGGTTGCTGTTGGGCCGAAAACGACTGCCCGCTTAGGCAATCCACAAAACCACGATCACCCTCAGCTCTCAGCTGGGCCAACGACAACGTCAACCGATTCGAGGTGATGTTGTGCACGGCGTAGAGCGCATGATCGCCATCGATCGAACGCTTCAAAATCACCAAATCGGATCGATCTGGACTGAGCACCGTCATCGCCGCATCAGGATGAAGGCCTGGCTGCGAAGAACGAACCTCCAGGGCATGACGTAATGCAGCCAACACGTTGGTGGCATCGGCATCGGGATCCTGAAGACGACGCTCCAACGCATCCAATCTGAACTGAGGACGGTTGAGGTCTCTCCGATGCCCGGTCCGTCGGAAACGTGCCAAATCATTGGGGGTGGCCAAAAGAGCAGGGAGATAAAACGCTGGGATTCCCGGTAAAGCCATCACCAAGAGTTGGGTGAGCAAAAATCGTGAGCGCTGATGGTGACCAGGATCAATCCCGCCATCGGCCATGGCACTCCACCAACTGATATTGATCTCATAGGGAACCTCCTGACCATTGCTGAGACGTCGATGGCTGATCAAACCGCCTCTGCGCTCACAACCCATTAAGAGCTGAAGAACACGTTGATCAGCCATCAACCCCTCCAGCGGACGCAAACCGACTCCGTCATGGCAAGCGGTGAAATTCAACAGTCCTGTCTGGTTCGGCAATTGGGGCCAACGCGTTAACCAACCATTGAGCAGATCGGCGCGACCACTCATAGCTGCCTCCAACAACAGCGGCGGGAGGGGAAAGTTGTAAGCCAAATGCGCCTCTTCCCCATTGCGCAAATAAGACAAATTTTCCTGTTCAGGAACGTTTGTTTCTGTGACCACAACGCCATCAGGACCATGACGGTCGAGCAAATATCGCAATACCTGAACGAGGCGATGGGCCTGCGGCAGGTGGATACAGCTTGTGTTGGGCTCCTTCCAAACAAAACCCACAGCATCAAGTCGAATCCAACGCACCCCGTGGCTCAACAATCGATTCAGCAGCTCGATAAAGCCAATGAGCACCTGAGGGTGGTGCCAATCCAAATCCACCTGATCAGGACCAAACGTGGTCCAAACCTGACGACGACCATTGGGACCACTGAGCTGAGTAAATAAGGCGGAACTGCGCGGACGAACCACATCGTTCCAACACGGATCTGGACTCGCTTCCAGCACACAAGATTCGCCAGGCTGCTCATATCTGAGGAACTGCTGGACCCAGGGATGAGATGCAGAAACGTGATTGAGCACAAGATCTGCCATCAAGCGGCGTCCCTCAGCCAAGGCATTGAGATCCGACCAATCGCCATACTCTCGCTCAATATTCTGATAACTCGAAACAGCAAAACCTCCATCACTCGTCGACATTAAAAAAGGCAAAACATGAATCACCCGAGCAAATGGCTCCAAATGGCGATTCACCAAACCACGAAGACTTTGCAGTCCAAAAGCTGCATCATCAGCAACGGTGTTCGCATAAGTAATCAACACAGCGTCATTCCCTCTCCATCGGGAGGAGCCGATTGGAACGTCATGATCTTCTGACGATTGGCTCAGAATCTGCAGCAATTGCGACGACAACTTCTCGAGATCAACGGAAGAATCGTCTCGGTAGAGATCACTCAGAAGAGTCCGCAGCGTTTCATCGCGTGAGGGCTGCATCAATTCTCTCCTGAACACCGTTCAGGTATGGAACAGGTCTCTTGCCTCTGTTGTCGCATTGAACACCACATGGATTTTCAACAGGGATTGATCAGCACAGTTCATGACTACAGCCTTGGCAATCACAACGCCATCGCCTTCAACCAAGAACTAAGCCAACGACCAACAACTCTGTTGATCCCTTGTCTCATGGAGGAATTCAGCAGACCTGCTCTTGCCCTCATCCGAGACACTCTCGCCCCCCTCACTGGCTTGAATTCGCTTGTGATTGCACTCGCGGCAGAGAACGGAGAAGACGTTGCTGAAGCTGAAGCCTTTTTTACAGGGATGCCCTTTCCAGTCCATGTGCACTGGACCAATGGGCCAGCCGTCCGAGAACTGCTCGAATCCGTCGGAAATCTCGATTTAGACGTCACAGGTCCGCCAGGAAAAGGCTGGGCCGTTTGGCAAGGCCTTGGCGTGGCCTGCCAAGAGGCAGAAGTGGTTGGACTGTTCGATGCAGACATACGTACTTTTGGCTCGGCGTACCCAGAACGGATGCTTCGGCCACTTCTCGACCGATCCCATGGCATCGCTTACGTCAAAGCCTTTTACAGCCGGTTGTCCCTAGAAACCCAAGCACTGCAGGGGCGAGCGACGCGGCTCTTTGTGGGCCCACTCCTCGCCAGCCTTGAACAAGTCTTCGGACCACTGCCCTATCTGCGCTATCTCCAATCCTTTCGCTATCCACTCGCGGGTGAGTTCGCATTCACCAGTGATTTAGCGATGAATCTGCGCATCCCATCCGATTGGGGCCTGGAGGTTGGATTGTTGTCCGAGGTCTATCGGCATGTCGCGTCGAGTCGCATCACACAAGTGGACCTGGGGTTGTTCGACCACAAGCACAAAGGCTTGGGCAACCAACCATCAGAGGGACTACAGAGGATGGCAGGCGAAATTTTCGGCACCGTCCTGAGAGGGCTCATGGAGCATGAAGGCTGTGTGATGTCGATGGATCAACTACCAACCCTGGAAGTGCTGTACCGCAGGGTTGGTGAAGACCGAGTTCGTCAGTTTGGTCTGGACTCCGCCATGAACCGATTGCCCTACGACAGGCACCAAGAAGAGCTCACTGTTCAAAGCTTTTCTGGCTTGCTGAGACCTGGACTGGCGAAGTTGATGGAATCCCCCATCGCCCATCAACTCCCGAGCTGGTCAAGACTGAAAAGCTGCAATTCAGCTCTTCAAGGGGACTTAACCGAAGCAGGACGCGCCGATCGCGGCCGAACATTCACCACGACACTGGCCAAGCCCACAACGCTGGCCAAACCTCCACGCAAACCAAAATGGAATTCAAACGTTAACTCAACCCAGCTGGCTGCATAACTTTGACCCGACCAGAAATCTAAGCACTGAATATACAATTTTTAAACCCTTTGAAAGCAATAAATTGCTCACAATTGCGATCAATTATTAGCACTTCATTGACTGGCCGTGATTGAATAATGCCTATTGGCGATTTTAAATTTACAAAGCATTCTGATTCATTGACGTTTTAGTCCACTCGAGCGAATCGAGACCTCAGAGCACTCTCGATCCACTCAGGTCAAAGGGTAAACAACCTTGCGCAAAGAAAACGGGGCACGAAGCCAAATGGAATGGTTCGTCAAAAGCATGAATGGATACCAAAACGGTATCTAAACAGGGCGCCTATCTAAATAAAATCTAAACCCAACTATTTATGTGCTCAATCGAACACTTGCTTTAGTCCTTGGAATCCATATTGGCCATCCTCTTGTGAAGACGTCATGGTTGAGTGCGTTTACCAGAACGACACCAGTCGCATGTTGATCCTAAAATGCATTGGCAGTAAACAATTTTACCTCGAGAAGGTCATCATGCCCAGTGAGATCTTTTTGTTTAACGCACCCAAGGAAGCTCGCCTAGAAATTTGGCGCATGTCGATCTCCGGGCAGATGCTGCACGTTCGTGCAGACGTCAGTGACTACAAACTATCTCCTCGTGAATCAAACGCTGAGGAATTGATCAACAACCGACTGACTGAGATCGCTAGTTGATCCACTCGCAACAATCCCGCCCCGCTGCATCGCGTAATACCGGTCTGCTTGACGAACGAAATGAAGATGTTGCTCGACAAGAAGCACACCAATTCCCTTCTCAGTAATAATCCGCCGGACAGCAGTTTCAATATCTTGAACAATATTGGGCTGAATCCCTTCTGTTGGTTCATCCAAAAGTAACAACTGCGGCTGGCCCAGTAATGCTCTTGCAATCGCTAACTGCTGCTGTTGTCCACCGCTGAGATCTCCCCCTTTGCGCGACAAGAAGTCTGAAAGAACAGGAAAGAGCTCATACACAAAAGGATCAATCCTGCGGTGACGTGCCAAACCACCCGGCAAGGCCTCCATCCCCAGCATCAAGTTTTCCTCAACGGTGAGTTGCGGAATAATTTCGCGACCCTGCGGGACATAACCAATGCCAGCTCGAGCCCGCCGATGGGGAGGCTGACGTTCCAATCCCTCCCCATTCAGCACCAGCTCACCGCCCCGTGGCTTGAGTAATCCGATCACGGTTTTCAACAACGTGGTCTTGCCCACACCATTACGACCGATCAGACAAACCATCTCACCTTTTTTCACAGTGAGATCGACATCCCGAAGAATGTGACTTTCGCCGTAGTACGTGTTGAGTCCGCGAATCTCAAGAAGCATCGTCATTTGCTGTCGTCCTCTGTTGTGCCGAGATACACCTCAATCACCCTTGGATCCACCTGAACTTGATCCATGGTTCCCTCACACAGAACATGGCCTTGGTGCAAGACCGTGACTGGACTATCGAGACGACGGATGAACTCCATATCGTGCTCAATCACCAAAACGGTGTGATCACCGGCCAATGATTTAAGGAGATCAGCCGTGAGATCAGTCTCTTCATCAGTGAGACCAGCCACGGGTTCATCAACCAATAACAAGTCGGGATCTTGTCCCACAAGCATGGCAATTTCCAACCACTGCTTTTGGCCATGGGATAAGGCCCCAGCGAGCCAGTCGGCCCGCTTCTGCAAATTGACGATGCTCATTAGATGTTGAACACGGTCGCGCTGATCGCTCCGAAGGCCACCTAACAAAAGGGTCCAGGGTTGTTTCGGACGACTCACAGCCAGCGCCAGATTTTCCCGAACCGTGAGCTGTTCGAACACCCGTGGACTCTGAAACTTGCGTCCGATCCCAAGGCGGGCAATGCGGTGCTCTGGACGCCCCCTTAACGAACGTCCCTTGAACAACACATCACCGTCGCTGGGGGCAACTTTCCCAGTGATCACATCCAAGAACGTGGTTTTACCCGCGCCGTTGGGGCCTATCACCGCCCTGAGTTCGCCAGGCTGAAGACTGAGATTGAGATCACGCAACGCGAGAAAACCATCAAAGCTGACGGTGATTCCACGAAGTTCAAGTAGTCCTGACGTCATGGCTGAATCTCCTCTTGTCCATCGAGTTCAAGACGGGGATAGGTGCCACTGCGACGAGACACACCCAAGCGGTTCAGCAAGTTACGGGGGCCATCCCCTTGGACCCAACCGATCACACCTTCCGGTAAAGCTGTCACCACAAGAATGAACAATCCCCCCTGAATGAACAGCCAGCTCTGGGGCATGGCTTCGCTCACCAAACTCTTGGCGTAGTTGATCGCCACAGCCCCAAGGATCGCTCCCACGAGGGTGCCGCGGCCACCAACAGCCACCCAAATCACCATCTCAATCGAGAACGGCACCGTCATGTATTGGGGGGAAACGATTCCTGACTGAACGGTGTAAAGCGCTCCACCAATACCAGCTAGACCTCCAGCGATGGCGAACACAATCGTCTTGAACAACGTCGGGTTGTACCCCGCAAAGCGCAGCCGTGGTTCATCGTCTCGAATCGCAATGAGTACATCGCCGAAGCGACCACGCACCACCCAACGCACCGACAACCAGGCCAGGATCACCATCACAGCCGTAACCCAAAAGAAGCCGCGCTGCATCTCCGCCGAACCAACCATCTGACCAAACAACTCAGTCACATCTGTCTTGAGACCGTTGGTGCCATTGATCAATTTCTGCTGACCATTGAAGAAGTTGAAAAACACCAACAACGCTGCCTGGGTGAGGATCGAGAAATAGACCCCCTTAATGCGATTTCGGAAGACAAGGTTGCCAAGAACAGCTGCCAAAACAGCTGGAACCAACCAAATAGCGACCAAGGTGAACCATGGAGAATGGAACGGCTGCCAAAACGCCGGCAAACGATCCACGCCATAAAGACCGAAAAACTCAGGTATTGCATTCGGCAAATCACCAGAACTATTCAGCTGTAAATACATCGCCGCGGCATATCCACCGAGCGCGAAGAAAATGCCTTGGCCAAGACTGAGTAGGCCTGTAAAACCCCAAATCAAATCGATGCCAAGGGCAACGATCGCCAACGCGAGGAAACGGCCCAGCAAGTTGAGGCGAAAGACCGGCAACACCGAAGGAGCTGCAACGATTGCCGCAATGATCAACATCCAAAGAATGACCAGAGGCCAGCGGCGTTGTTGAAAGGCTTGAAACATTGTTTTAGGCCTCCACCATGCGTCCCTTCTGCGGGAAAAGACCCGCTGGACGGAACTGCAAGAACACCACAATCAAGGCGAACACCAACACCTGAGCCATGCTGGTTGTGGCAAAAAAGTTGACCGCCCCAGCGAGAGGAGCCGGCATCTCTGGCCAGATCGTGAGCAATCGTCCAGCTCCAATGAGATCCGTTAACAAGCCAATCGCGAATGACGCCAGAACGGTGCCCAGCAGATTTCCAACACCACCGAGCACAACAACCATGAAGCACCCAACGATGTAAGACCCACCGACGTTGGGACCTACAGACCCCAAAAGAGACACCGCCACGCCAGCCACACCAGCCAAACCAGAACCAATACCGAAGGTGAGCACATCAACGGTTTCTGTAGGAATGCCAAGGCAATCACTCATCGAACGGTTTTGGGTGACCGCACGAATGCGCATCCCCCAGACGCTTCGATTGAGGAACCAGGTGACGCCAACGACCGCAACGATCGTCATCACGATGATCACCAGCCGGGGGACCGGAAATGTGATGTCCATCCACTCAATGCCACCCCGCATCCACTTCGGTGCCGTGACGTCCACGTTGCGCGACGTGGCCCGTGCAATGCGGCTGATCTGGGATGCAAGCCCACCCGCCAGCAGTACACCTCCGAAAGCCGACACCGCCCAAGTCATGGCGCGGTTGATTCGTGATCGAGTCCCTTCAAAAAGGCGACGCGGCAAGACCAATGGCAGACCAAATCCGAGCACCAACGCCAAAATCAGCCCGGCTGCATGCGCAAGCGGAACACTGCGCACAAACTGCTGCAAAATCAAACTGACACCCCAAGTAGCTAACAACGTCTCCAACGGACTTCCGTAAAGACGTCGGATCACTGTGCGTTCTAAGAGGATGCCAACAACTCCACTGACGACAAACGCCAACGGAATTGCCACTAATACATAGAGGCTATAGATTGGCTGAAAAGCAGGAAGCTTAAACACCATTTGCACCACATAAGTGGTGTAAGCACCGAGCATAATTAACTCGCCATGGGCAAGATTAATCACACCCATCAAACCAAAAACGATGGCCAATCCAAGAGCAGCCATCATCAGCACTGAGCCGATGGCGACACCATTAAAAAGGCTTTCTAGCAGCAGTTGCACGAGCTGAATTCAAAGACAAAAAAGACAAGAAGGGAGGAGTCCGTTACCGAACTCCTCCCTTGAATTACAAGAAAATCAAAATGTCTGAGATTCAGACATCAGAGCTTGTACTTGCCACCTTTATTCGCATCAGTCCAATCACAAGCGAAGCCTTTGGAATCGGGGTGAATTTGATTCCATGCCTGCGGTGCGATCGGGCCGTCGGTCGATTCGAGAATGTCGAACTGACCATCAGCCGTGATTTGGCCGATACGGACGGTTTGTGACAAGTGATGGTTAGGCATCACTTCCACAGGGCCCTGAGGTGCATCAAAGGTGATGCCCACGAGAGCTTCACGAACTTTGTTGTCGTCGAAGGAGTTGGCCTTCTCGACGGCTGCTTTCCACAGGTAAACCATGTTGTAAGCAGACTCCTGGGGGTCTGCGACCTGACGGTCAGCGCCGTACTTCGCCTTGAAGTCTGCAGCAAACTTCTTAGAAGCAGGCGTATCGATCGACATCATGTAGTTCCAAGCGCCGTAATGGCCTTCGAGGAACTCAGCTCCAATCGTGCTGATTTCTTCTTCAGCGATGGAGTAATTCATCACGTAGTAACCATTAGCTGGTGTGATGCCGGCATCCTGAATCTGCTTGAAGAAAGCAACGTTTTGGTCGCCATTCAAGGTGTTGATGATCACGCCACCATCAGGAAGTGCCTTCTTGATTTTGGCGATGATTGGAGCAACTTCTGTGTTGCCGAGGGGTAGATAGTCCTCACCAACAACGGTGCCGCCAAGTTGTGCAACTTGGGATTTGGTGATGGTGTTGGAGGTGCGTGGGAACACGTAGTCGGAACCAACCAGGAAGAAGGGCTTACCAGCGGCAGGCGACTTCTCATACATGAATTTGGTTGCCGGCTCCGACTGCTGGTTCGGAGTTGCACCCGTATAGAAGATGTTGTTGGAACACTCCTGAGCCTCGTACTGAATCGGGTAGTAGAGGAAAGCGTCCTTCGACTCATAAACCGGAAGCATTGCCTTCCGGCTAGCTGAGGTCCAACCACCGAAAACAACAGGAACTGAATCCTGGTCGATCAGCTTCTTGGATTTTTCAGCGAAGGTGGGCCAATCGGAGGCACCGTCTTCGACGATGTATTCAATTTTGTATTTTTTGCCATCGACTTCAACACCGCCTGCGGCATTGATTTCGTCGATTGCCATTTTTTCCGTATCCACCAAGGTGGACTCGGAAATCGCCATGGTTCCGGTCAACGAATGCAGGATGCCGACGGTGACGGTGTCGTCGTACTCAACATTCGACGCTGTCTTGTCGTCACCACCGCAGGCAGTTACGGCTAGACCCAGCGACGCAGCGGCCATGCCGGCGAAAAGACGCTTAGAGAGAGAATTGCTCATTCAGTCCAAAACACGGAAAACTCGCCTGTTGGCGATCGAAAGAAGGTACGGATCAACAGCATGCTTCTTTTGTATCAAAACGAACTAAACGAGTGGGTCACTCAAAAAACATCAGCTATTTGGTAACTGTTGCAACACAAAGGCCACCACTTGGTCCAAACCAACACCATTTTTGAGGTTGGTAAAACACCAAGGGCGATCACCTCGCATCCGCTGAGTGTCATGTTCCATGACTGATAAATCAGCACCCACCAAAGGCGCTAAATCAATCTTATTAATCACCAAGAGATCCGAACGCGTGATCCCAGGCCCTCCCTTTCGAGGGATCTTGTCACCAGCAGCAACATCAATTACGTAAATACATAGATCGACTAATTCAGGACTAAAACTGGCCGCGAGATTGTCTCCCCCGCTTTCGACGAGAACCAAATCAAGGCCAGGAAATTGTGCCTCCAAGTCGCCCACCGCGGCCCGGTTGATCGAACAGTCCTCACGGATCGCGGTATGGGGACATCCACCCGTTTCAACGCCGCGAATGCGTTCGGGCTGGAGCACCCCAGCCCTCGTCAAGAACTGGGCATCTTCTTGGGTGTAGATGTCATTGGTCACCACAGCCAACTGGAGCCGGTCGCAGAGCTCACGACAGAGGGCCTCCACCAAAGCCGTTTTGCCGGAACCAACCGGTCCGGCAACCCCCAAACGCAACTTGCTCGCCATCAGCTTCGAAACAGACGCGAATACAGCTCAGCATGGGCCAGCTGGGTGAGCGAAGCCCCAACCCCAGCGCTCCACATCTGCTGAGGATCCATATCCCGTAATTGCAGAGCCTGCTCCTGAACCAACGGTAGGAGGCGCTGTTGCAGCACCTGGGCTCGGGTTGGGCCCAATGGCACTAG
Organism: uncultured Synechococcus sp.; assembly: GCA_963990675.1. Classification (GTDB taxonomy): domain Bacteria; phylum Cyanobacteriota; class Cyanobacteriia; order PCC-6307; family Cyanobiaceae; genus Parasynechococcus. The sequence goes on along the minus strand of CAXDNN010000011.1, from coordinate 16,522 downwards.
CCGCACTGCAGCACTGAGCTGATTTGCAACCCAGCCATAGAGATACCCCTCGAGCATGTCGAGCACTGGAATCGCCATCGCTGAAGCCGCCCAAGACCAGGCCGCTGGCCAGCTCAAGCGCACCGGCTCCGGCAAAGGATGGCCTAGGTCGTCCAGCAACTGCACCAGCGACTGGCCCATTTGACGCTGTTGAGCCCGCAGCTCTGATGCCTCCCGGGTGGCCAGGAGCCAACCATCGAGGTTTTGAACTCCAAAACGCCCCTGAACATCACCTTGATGCACCCAAAGCTCAAGCTGCTGACGGAGTTTGGGGAGCGCTGCCACTTCAAGACGTAGGGCACCGCGGGTGAGCTCGGCCGTCAACCAATCCTGCACCGCCTGTTCATCATTCAAACCATTGGTTTGGACGAGAACCTCTAACCCTTCCGAATAACTAAACCCACCAACCGGTAGTGCTGGACTCACCAATTGCAACAGCGCCAGAGACGTCATGGCAAGGAATGGCGATGGGAGTGGCCGGCATAGGCCCCACCCTCTGGGAGAAAAGGACGCCGACATTGAGTCACAAACAATCCACGTCCCTTCAACATCGAGGCCAGTACCGAATCATCCAAGAGCAGCAGCTCGTGTTCGTGAAGCTCCAATGCCACATGGCGATTGCCGAGGTGATAAGCGGCTGCAAGCAAGTCCAAGGATGTGGGCGCTTGTACCTGCAATAGATCTTCTAAAGCAGCCACCACTTCAACCCGCACCGAAGCATCAGCATCTGAAAGCTGATCCCCGGGCTCGAGGGGGCCATGCCGTGGCAATTGCAGCAACACCTCGCGACCACACGCCGTAGATCGGCGACCACGCAGCACCGTTCTCTCTTCAGCCGTCAGAGGCAGGAACCAATCCACCTGCTTGCCATGGTCTTGCTGCCGATCGACGCCTGGCCAACGCTGGTCCAGCACGGTTATCGCATCGCTCACCGAAGCACCCCAACCTGAAACCAGCCTGCCCAAAGGCCTTCACGAAATTTGGTATGAATGGCTACAAAGTGGCGAGCAGGCTGCGTCGAGCGTAGGGAGATGCAGCGACTCAACCCCTGGCACGGCTCCTGCCGGTTGCAGTTCAGCGCCGACGCCGACACCACCCATCACCAAGGGGGCTGCACCGCACCCTTCAAGTTGATGCGGGCGGAGCGCGGTGATAACGGCCGATGTGAACTCCCTCTTCTCCATAGCGCCGGTGGGCTCGTGGGTGGAGATCAACTAAGTGTCGACCTAGAGCTGGGAACCGACAGCCGCGCTCTCATCACCAGCGTTGCTGCACAAAAAGTGTATGGCTCCATCGGACGAAGTCGCTTGCATCCGAAGGGAACCTGGGCCAACCAAACGGTGCGTTGCCGGCTAGGCCCCAACAGCGATTTGGAATGGCTCCCCCAAGAGCTTGTGGTGTACGCCGATGCACTCGTGGAACAAACCCTCGACGTGCAACTGGCCGACGACGCGTCGTTCCTTAGTGCTGAAATCGTGCGCCTGGGTCGCACCGCTGCTGGTGAAGACCTCGGACAAGGGTGTTGGCGCTCAGCCGTGAGTCTGTGTCGAATCGGTGTGAACGGACCGCGCTGGGAACAGGTGGATCGCTTGGAACTCAGCGGCGATGCACTGGATCACCGCCATGGACTGAATGGGAATGCGGTCTTTGGAACATTGATTTGGGCAGCTCCCGCTCCTCTCGCCAATTCAACGCTCCAAACCTTGCTGTCCAATGCCCGAGACGACCGCGCCGGATTGGTTGGGGAGATGCAATGCAGTGGATTAGAGCAGGGATTGATTGCCCGTTATGTCGGCCCATCCAGCCGAGATGCCCGCTTCTGGTTCAGCAGAATCTGGGCCCACACGAGGGCACACCGTCAGCTCAGTGAGCCCCGGATCCCCCGGGTATGGCCCCTACAGGAACAGCCCTTACGGCAACAAGTGTTCACAGAGAACATTGCGTCGTCGAATGCGGCGACACACTGAAACTGACTGCCGTCCCCCATGCATCTCAGTCCCCAGGAAAAAGACAAGCTCCTCATTGTGACCGCCGCATTACTGGCGGAACGACGACTCAAGCGTGGGGTGAAGCTGAACCATCCAGAAGCGATGGCGTGGCTCAGTTTTCTCGTCCTCGAGGGCGCTCGGGATGGGCAAACCGTCGCTGAACTCATGCAGGCAGGAACCACATGGCTTCGCCGTGATCAGGTGATGGAGGGGGTGCCGGAATTGGTAGAGGAGGTTCAGATCGAGGCGGTTTTTCCTGACGGCACCAAGCTCGTCACCCTTCACGACCCGATCCGCTGAGACTTCACCATGGCTCCCCTCACTCCCGGCGAACTCATCCCGGAACCCGGCGAACTTGAACTCAACGCTGGCCGACCCGTCACCACCATCAGCGTGGCCAACGCTGGCGATCGCCCCGTTCAAGTGGGTTCACACTTTCACTTCGCTGAAGCGAATGCCGCCCTGCAATTCGATCGCGATGCAGCCCGCGGACAACGGCTTGACATTCCAGCCGGCACCGCAATTCGCTTTGAGCCAGGCGACCATCGCGACGTGAACCTCATTCCCTTCGCTGGTCACCGCAGGGTGATCGGCTTCAACGGCCGCATTAACGGTTCTATCGACGCCTGATTTATGCCCTACCGCATCTCCCGCCAGGCCTACGCCGAAACCTACGGACCCACCACCGGTGACCGGCTCCGTCTGGCCGATACCGATTTAATTCTCGAAGTCGAAAAGGATTACACCGTTTACGGCGATGAGGTGAAATTTGGCGGCGGCAAAGTGATCCGCGACGGGATGGGCCAAGCCCAAACTCCGCGCTCTGAAGGTGCCGTCGACACCGTGATCACCAACGCTTTAATCCTGGATTGGTGGGGCATCGTCAAAGCCGATGTGGGCCTGAGGGACGGCCGCATCGTGGCCATCGGGAAAGCCGGCAACCCCGACACCCAAGAGGGGGTGACGATCGTGGTGGGACCAGGAACGGAGGCCATTGCTGGCGAAGGGCAGATCCTCACGGCGGGGGGCATCGACAGCCACATTCATTTCATCTGCCCACAGCAGATCGAAACAGCCTTAGCGAGTGGCGTGACAACGATGCTCGGCGGTGGCACCGGACCCGCCACTGGAACCAACGCCACCACCTGCACCCCAGGTGCATTCCACATCGGCCGCATGCTTCAAGCCGCTGAAGGTTTGCCGGTGAATCTGGGTTTCTTCGGCAAGGGCAATGCCAGCACCCCCGAGGCCCTAGAAGAGCAAGTAAGAGCTGGGGCTTGCGGCCTCAAACTCCACGAAGACTGGGGAACAACACCCGCCGCCATTGACGCTTGTTTGTCGGTGGCGGATCAAATGGATGTGCAGGTCTGCATCCATACCGACACCCTGAATGAAGCGGGGTTTGTCGAAGACACGATCGCCGCGATCAAGGGGCGCACCATCCATACGTTCCATACCGAGGGAGCAGGCGGAGGGCACGCTCCAGACATCATCAAAATCTGCGGCGAGGCCAACGTGCTGCCTAGCAGCACGAACCCCACGCGTCCCTACACCCGCAACACCCTCGAGGAACACCTCGACATGTTGATGGTGTGCCATCACCTGGACCCCAAAATCCCAGAGGATGTGGCCTTTGCAGAATCACGAATCCGCCGCGAAACAATCGCTGCTGAAGACATCCTTCACGACCTTGGCGCCTTCTCAATCATCGCCAGCGACTCCCAGGCGATGGGCCGTGTCGGCGAGGTGATCACACGCACCTTTCAAACCGCGCACAAGATGAAAGTGCAGCGTGGAGCATTACCGGAAGACTCCAGCCGCAACGACAACCACCGGATCAAGCGCTACATCGCCAAGGTGACGATCAACCCGGCTCTAGCCCACGGCATCAGTCGCGAAGTGGGATCAATCGAAACCGGCAAGCTTGCCGACCTCGTGTTGTGGAAGCCTGGATTCTTTGGCATCCGACCCGAACTCGTGATTAAAGGGGGTTCGATTGTCTGGGCTCAAATGGGAGATGCCAATGCATCGATCCCCACGCCAGGCCCGGTGCACGGCCGCCCAATGTTCGGAGCCTTCGGCAAAGCCTTGGCGCCCAGCTGCCTCACTTTTTTAAGTGCAGCGGCGATGGATGCCGACATCCCAAAACATCTCGGCCTTGAACGCACATGTCGTGCGGTGAGCGACACCCGCAGCGTGGGGAAAAGTGCACTCAAACTGAATTCCGCACTACCCAACGTGAGCGTTGATCCGCAAACCTATGAAGTGTTCGCGGATGGTGAACTGCTCACCTGTGAACCCGCTGAGGTACTCCCACTTGCGCAGCGTTATCTGCTGCTTTGATCACAAAACTGCTGGTGCTCCAGCACATCGACCGAGAAGGTCCAGATCTTATTGGCGCTCTGGCCCAACAACGAGGGTTCGAACTCCAAACCATCCGTTTGGACCAAGGCGAATCCCTGCCTGATCCCAGCCAATGCCACAACACCATCGCTCTTGTGCTCGGCGGACCGATGGGGGTTAACGATCGACAGTCTCCAGGGATGGATTGGCTGCAGCGGGAGCTGGACTGGGTAACGATCTGGCATCAACACCACAAACCAATTTTGGGGATCTGTCTTGGTGCTCAGCTGCTAGCGCTTGCTGCGGGTGGATCCGTCACACCACTGCGGTTGGGCGAGCCGCCAACTCCATCCAAAGAAGTGGGCTTCGCCGCGGTGACCTGGTGCGTTCATCCTGCCAACGAACCCTGGCTCAAGGGTTGCAGCAACAGCAATATCGCCTTGCATTGGCACGGTGATCGCATTCATCTACCTGCCACAGCCACATTGCTGGGATCGAGTGTGGCTTGTGCAGAGCAGGTTTTTCGTATCGGGCAACATGCCCTCGGTCTGCAATGTCACTGGGAAGTGCAGAAGGGGAATTTGGAACGCTGGATCCAGGAGGATCATGAATTTGTTGTCGATGCCTTGGGAGAGCACGGGCCGAACCATCTCCGTCACGAGGTCGACCGTCTTGGAGACACCGTTGAACAATTCGGCCAACGATTCCTTGCCAATGCCTTAGATCAGCTCTCCATAGCTGTGCCAACAATCAAGCAACAAGTCGATTAAGCATGGGGAGTTCAGCCATTTCATCGAGCCATTATTGAATCCAAAGGACCTGACTGCGCTCGTAAATCTCGGTGAGTTCTTGAACAGCATCATCGCGAAAATCAATCGCGACCAAAGAACTTCATCCAAAACGACATCAGAGAGTTTTCAGCAATACTGCCCTAGGCAAAAAATGCTTTTCGTCACTGGTCTACTCATCATCCTTGATCAATCAGGGGTATAAACAGAGACTAAAAAACCCACCACTCGAGCCGGTTGATGACCTGATCGAGCGATCAGTAACAAACAACACTTAGCTCAGCAGACACACAGTTCTTTGATGTATTGATCGATTGTTGAGCCAATGTTCAATGAGTATCGGCCAACCCTGGGTTACGACGAATATTTTTGTCGGAAACAATCTGCCCCCAGAGCAGACTTGGAACCACTACTTTCTTCGCTTGGTCAGATTGGGCTCACGGAACTCAATCGGAATCATGTCTCTGCCGGGAACCTCTTGCGACGGCTCGGGGCCACATTCCGGCTGAATGGAACTGGATTACATGGGGGGGAAAGGATCCTGCCCTTCGACCCCCTACCAAGGCTCATTCACCTCAACGACTGGGCCAAGCTCGAACGTGGTCTCGTCCAGCGTTTAGAAGCCATCGATCGGTTTTTAGCCGACGTGTATGGACCACAGAAAATCCTGAAGGATCGTGTCATTCCGCGTGAAGACGTGGAGAGTTCTCAGGGCTGGAGACCCCAGATGCAAGATATCCAGCTGCCGTTGAATCGCTGGTGCCATATCTCAGGACTGGATCTAATCCGCGACGAAGAAGGCACATGGCGGGTGCTGGAAGACAACCTGCGCTGTCCATCTGGTGTGGCCTATTTCCTCGAAAACCGACGTGTGATGAAGCGGTTGTTTCCCAGCCTGTTTGCTGGTCGAACCGTTCAACCCATCGACGACTATCCCTCCAGGTTGTTGCAGACACTGCAGGACTTAGCTCCCTGGACAGACACACCACGCGTTGTGCTGCTCACACCTGGAGTGTTCAACAGTGCTTACTTCGAACACAGCTACCTCGCCCAACAGATGGGCATAGCTCTAGTGGAAGGGCGTGACCTGATCTGCGAAGACGGCCGCATTTGGGTGCGCAGCACCACTGGACGTGAACCGGTGGACGTGATCTACAGAAGAATCGATGACGATTTCCTCGATCCAAAGGTCTTCCGCCGTGATTCTGCTCTTGGCGTGCCGGGCCTCATGGATGTTTTACAAAACGGCCGCATTGCCATCGCCAATGCTCCAGGAACCGGGGTCGCCGACGACAAATTGATCTACGCCTATGTACCCAAAATGATCCGTTATTACCTCAATGAAGAACCAATCATTGATAACGTCACAACCTATCTCTGCTCCCGCCCAGATGATCGCCAGTACGTTTTAGAAAACCTCGAAAAGCTTGTGGTGAAGTCTGTAGCCGAAGCAGGGGGTTATGGAATGTTGATAGGACCACAATCAAGCCGAAGTGAAATTGCAGAATTCGACTCAAAAATTAGGTCAAATCCTCGAAATTACATTGCACAACCCACACTTCAGCTCTCAACTGTTCCCTCACTTAGCAATGGAGAGTTATTTCCATGTCATGTGGATTTAAGGCCTTATATTTTACGCGGAGCATTGAATTGGGTCAGTCCGGGTGGACTCACTCGCGTCGCCCTGAAACGTGGTTCCCTTGTCGTGAACTCATCGCAAGGTGGTGGCTGCAAGGACACATGGGTTGTCGGCGACAGCCAGTTTCTTGGTGATGGCCAGGTTGCAACAACGAGTCAGGAGGTGATCTCGTGCTGAGCCGGGTTGCCGACTCCCTCTACTGGATTAATCGATATGTAGAACGCGCAGAGAACATTTCTCGTTTTCTAGAGGTCAGTGAAGCCATGGCTTTGGATTGCCCACCTGGCAGCGCCGAACCGTGGCTTCCACTGATTGATGCCAGTGGAGACAGACAGAGCTTCGATCAGGGCTATCCGCTGCGATCTCCGCGAGATGTCGTGGGATTTTTACTGCTTGATCGCGACAATCCCAACAGCATCCTCAGCTGCATTGCCACTGCCAGGGAAAATGCACGCCAAATCCGCGATGTTATTACCACAGAAATGTGGGAGCAATTGAACGACCTCTACTGGAATGTTCAAGATGGAGAAGCCATCTGGCAGGAACCAGATCAAGAACAACTCCGCAGCATCCGAAGAGGTTGCCAACTGTTTTATGGCATTACGGATGTCACCCTGAGCCGCGATCAAGCCTGGCTCTTCAGTCAACTAGGCCGTTGGATTGAACGCGCCGACAAAACATCCAGAATCCTTGATGTGAAGTATTTTCTTCTTCTGCCAACCCCAAAAGAAATTGGCGGTGTTCTTGATGAACTTCAGTGGATATCTCTACTTCGTACAGCTGGGGCCTACCAGATGTACCGGCAACGTGTTCAACAGGCGATCACTCCATCCTCTGTGGCCAGGTTCCTTTTACTGGATCCAATTTTTCCAAGGTCAGTGCGCTTCTGTTTGCAACAAATCAACGACACATTGCAGCTCATCCAACGACAGCCACAACTGGGCCCTCCTGACGATCTCGAATGCCTGCGGGGGCAATTGCTCGCCAAGTGGAGCTATGTGCGGATTGACGCCCTGATTGAACGGGGGCTACACGAAGCCATTGACGAATTACAGGGGGATCTCAATCAACTCCATCAACTCATTCACGCTCGATATTTCGTCACCACCGACCTTGGCTCCATTCCCACTGATCCCTCATGCGCGCTGAGCTAACCCACTGCATCACTTACAACTACGACGCTCCGGTCAGCTTGAGCGAGCACAGACTCTGCATGCGACCTCGGGGTCATGGTCATCAGCGCCTGCTGGATTACCAACTCAACATTTCGCCCAAGCCCTGCCACAGCCATGAACTCGTGGCAGCCAGTGGCGATGCCATTCAACGCGTGCGCTTTCTGAACACCACCGACGAACTCCGCTTTGAAGCTTGCAGTCGCGTTGAAACCACAACTGCAGCACCCCTACTGAATTGTCTAGGTGGTCGCGAACCACTGCTCCCCTACCCACGGGGTCGTCTAAATCCAGATCTTCAAGGTGCACTGGAGGGCTGGCTGCCAAATGGGCAACACGATCCCTCAGCTGTTGCTTTGGCTCAAGACGCCTTGATGGGCACCAACCAACAAGCACTGTCGTTTCTCCAGCAGCTCATCGAGATGATCCAAGACAGGGTCAAATACACCCAACGTCATCAAGGTGCCGCCTGGCCGGCGGGACGAACACTGCGGGAGCGGGTTGGTTCCTGCCGCGACCTCGCCATGTTGATGGTCGAATGCTGCAGAAGCATTGGGCTACCGGCACGATTTGTAAGCGGGTATCACCTAGCGAATCCAGCACCCGAGTCGTACGACCTACATGCCTGGGCAGAGATTTATTTACCAGGTGCCGGATGGCGTGGATTTGATCCGAGCGCCGGAGGAGAAACAACCGATCGCTACATCGTGCTGGCAAGCTCCTCAAGTCCAGACCTCACGGCAGCGATTACTGGCAACTTCAGCGGACTGGCATCAACGCAAAGCCAACTGAGTTGGACGATCCAAGCCACCGTTGACGACAGAACCAATCAACCTGAGAAAAAAACGACCCTGATTCAGGCAGCTTGAAGAAGGGGCTCAACACCATGCAGCACAGGTCGGCTAGCACCCAGGGACGTCGCAAATTTCAAAGCGGGGATGCGACCACTGTTGTAAACACGGAATTCACGGGTCAACGATGCTCCCTGGTCACGAACCGCTTGATTGAGCACAACTGATCCATCTAGATCAGAGATGGATCGATGAAACGTTCCAGGAGGGATGCGAAGAATATCGCCTCCAGCTGCAAGACGAACAATATGAAAAGGCTGATCCCAAGAAAGATTAACGAGATAAAATGTGCGACCTCCACTTGCAGCCAGGAGATTATCTTCTTGATGGGGATGCAAATAAAACTGCCAGTCTCCTGTTTTTAGATCATTTGGAGGACTAATGGCAGGCCCACTATGAATAACAAGATCACGGGCATTTGACGACCCTATCGTGACATCAAAAAACCGCACTGCAGGCGTATCCCTAAATCGTTCGTACGAAATCAACTCAAACATGTAGCAATGGGAATTCCCAATTTATTTCCCACTACTTTGACCGAGTCAATAAAGTTTTTTAGTGCCAACAGCCACGCTTTAAGCAATACGCTCCAATCCATTCCAAACCCAAGAACAACATTCACTCCCCAATAACCAGGCCTTTTGAGAAGGGTCGTCAGCCAAAATCCAGCGAAAACTGCAAACGATGAACGAGAACACAACCTAATTTCATAAGAAATCCTAAAGATGTATCAGCTCGAACTCCACTGAAGTTCGATATTAGGGAAAATTTTGCTGTAGCAACAGCTACACAACGTTCACTTCGCTACGGCGCGAAGCGCATCACACCTCAGGCCATGGAACGGGGACCTGGGAGCTTGCTTGAACAACCACCATGACTTCCCTTCTGTACAGAGGCCATCAGTATCAACAGCATCAGGCGACTGGACAGCCCACAAGCGTTCAACTCACCTATCGACGTCACATCTACAAGACGCGCCAACAGGCAGCAAAAACTGAGCAGTCGGTTGTTCTTACCTACCGCGGTCTGCAATACGTGCGCTGCAGCTGAGCATCAGCCCTCTGCCTGCCAAGGTTCCTTAGGTGCCTGAGCAGGCAGAAAAGACACCATGTCCAAGCACCAAAAGATGGGAAAAGTCGCATCGTTCCCATTGAGCTTGGAGTGATCCCGAGTTTTTTCCGAAGTTTCCGAACAACTGGTCGCCATCAGAGCCATGGTGCAAGGGTTAGGTCCCGCCATGTTCACAATCGAGAGAAAATCAGGCACTCACTGGCAGCCTGAAATCCAACGCAAAACGGAATTTAAAGCTTTCGTGGATGCCCGAACGAAATGCATGGCCACCGGCCAGACCTACCGCGTGGTGAATCGAGACCAAGGTGTTGAGTGTGTGATCACTCTTGATGACTGCAGAAAGCACTTTCACGCCCTTTAGGGCAACCACAAGAAAGGCTCTAAGAACTAGAAACGATTTCATAAATATCCAATAAACGGCACCAGATAGCCCTATCCCCCCAGATAAGCCATCTCGGCATGGGGTTTTTCTTGACCACTCCGCAGACTCCGCTCTTCACTAAAGCGATCAGAGCGGCGCGTCCATAAACCAGCCAGGCAATCACGGAGCTGAACCTCTGGTTCGCTAGCTCTTAAATAAGGCCGAAGATCTACGCCCTGCGATGCAAATAAACAAGTAAATACTTGACCATCTGCAGTAACCCTTATCCGATTGCAATCTCCACAAAACGGCGCGCTAATTGAACTAATCACACCGATATGGCCAGCACCATCGCGATACCGCCACCGCGATGTCGTGGAGTTTGATGAACGGCCAACCGGGTCTAGAGGCCAGTGCGATGACACGCACTGCACCATCTCCATGGCAGGCATCACCTGAGCAAGCGACCAACCGTTACGGCTTCCCACATCCATGTATTCGATCAGACGCAACTCCAACCCGCGATCACGGGCCAGCCGGGCCAACGGAATCAACTGATCATCATTCCGGCCTTTCTGAATCACCGCATTGAGCTTCAAAGCACCGTGAGACGAATGGAAGCCAGCCGATCGAGCCGCCTCTAGACCCAACAACACCTGATCCAACAAGGATTGGCCAGCTGGAGCCCCACCTTGCAAACCAGCCATGCGAGCAACACTGGCTCCATCGGCACCATCCAGGCTGATCGTTATACGGTCCAAACCAGCACGCTTGAGCCGCAAAGCTCGCTCAGGCGAAAGCAGAACACCATTCGTCGTCAGAGCTAATTCCTTCAAGCCAGCAGGTCGATCAAAAGCAATCGCCGCCAGCAATGGCTCAAGGCGATCACTGAGCAATGGCTCTCCGCCGGTCAGCCTGACGGTATGAACTCCCAAGGAACAAGCAACACGAATTAAACGCAACTGGTCCTGCAAATCCAGCATTCCCTCTGGATCACGAGAATCAGGGCAGCAATAGGGGCACGCCAAATTGCAGCGGGCCGTCAGCGACAAACGCAAAACACCCAGTGGCCTTCCATACCCATCAACATTCGATGTCGTATCAGTCATTCCGACAACGCCGACAGATCCTTCGGCTGATTGGCATTCAGCAAACAACCTGAAGGCAGCACCACTGACTCATAGGGCACCCGGTCCAACCAGTCCAACCAGCGATAACAACCACGAGAAAGCTGCTCTGACAAAGATGTTCGGAAGGGAGATCCCGAAGGAATGATGGCCAAAAGCGGCTGAAGGCGCTCACCGTCATGGGCCACAGCCACCTTGTTGGGGTGCCGTCGCCAAGCGTCAATCAATTGTTGAAAGACGACGGTCGTGAGCCGAGGCATATCCACGGGAAGCACAAGCCAAGCACCCTCTGATCCGGAGGACAAAACACAGTTGAGAGCCTGCAATGGTCCATTCCAGGGAGGTGGCTCCAACACAAATTTCAGATCAGATTGATGCGCCAAGACATCCGCGTGAACCTGATGGCGGCTGACCACAACAACCGGCAGACCCAATGGCATCAACTGTTCAATCATTGCCGTGAGCCAAACACCACCCTTCTGATGCGGCAGCAATGCTTTGTCCCGCCCCATCCGACGGCTCTCACCACCACTCAGAAGGCAAACACGAAGCGACTTAACCAAACAATTCATCCTTCTAAAACAAATCTCCGACTAAGACAGCACCCAAGAGTGTCGCAACAACTACTAAATCAAAGCTAAGCAGGATGACTGATCAATCTCATTAGCAAAATAGATGTAATCCAAGATACAAAAATAAAATTTTTGGTAGCCATTTAAACCAAAAATATCATCCATAATTGGTTAACTAGATCCATAAGCGGATGTTTTTTAGACCGTTTCGTCACCCTCGGGCACCTTTTTTCTGAAGCCCGTGGCATAACACCACTCAAGCAATGCTTCGCGACCTTTGGTCGTTCCAGGGAAGGTACCGAACTCTCCACCTCACCTGGTTCGCCTTTTTCCTGACCTTCGTGGTCTGGTTCAACCTGGCACCTCTAGCTACCACCGTTAAAGCGGATCTCGGACTCACGCTGGGTCAGATCCGCACCGTGGCCATTTGCAACGTGGCCCTCACCATCCCAGCTCGCGTGCTCATCGGCATGCTGCTCGATAAATATGGGCCTCGGCTCACCTACTCAGGGATCCTGGTGTTTTCGGCTATTCCTTGCCTGCTGTTTGCATCGGCACAGGATTTCAACCAATTGGTGGTGGCTCGTCTGCTGCTCTCCATCGTCGGCGCCGGATTCGTGATCGGAATCCGCATGGTGGCCGAATGGTTCCCACCGAAAGAAATCGGGTTAGCTGAAGGCATCTACGGCGGCTGGGGCAACTTTGGCTCCGCCTTCTCCGCCCTCACCATGGTGGCCCTCGCCGGCTTCCTGTCGTTCTCCGGTGGATTTGAACTGCCCACTGGTGCTGTTTTGAACTGGCGTGGAGCCATTGCCCTCACCGGCATCATTTCTGCCGCGTACGGCATTTTCTACTTCTTCAACGTCACTGATACACCTCCGGGCAAGACCTACCAACGCCCTTCGAGAACCGCAGGTTTAGAAGTCACCTCGATGCGTGATTTCTGGGGATTACTGGGAATGAATGTTCCCTTCGCAGCCATTCTTTGCGTGCTCTGCTGGCGCCTGCAAAAAGTGGGCTTCCTGAATTCGGGCACCTACCCACTGGCCATTGGCGCCGTGGCTGTTTGGTTTGCTTTCCAAACCTGGGGAATTATTCGAACCAATCGAGAACTGATTCTTGGCACCAAGGTTTATCCCAAAGAAGACCGTTATGAATTCCGCCAGGTTGCCATTCTGGAGCTCACGTACATCGTGAACTTCGGCTCCGAGCTGGCGGTGGTGTCCATGCTGCCGACCTTCTTTGAAACGACATTCGATCTGCCGAAAGCCACGGCAGGCATCCTGGCGTCCTGCTTCGCCTTCGTGAACCTGGTCGCCCGTCCTGCTGGAGGCCTGATCTCCGACAAAGTTGGTAGCCGGAAAAACACGATGGGCTTCCTCACCGCTGGATTGGGAGTTGGCTACCTGGTGATGAGCATGATCAAACCCGGTACCTTCTCCGGCACCACTGGAATCGTCATCGCCGTGGCGATCACCATGCTCGCGTCCTTCTTCGTGCAGTCCGGCGAGGGGGCAACATTTGCTCTGGTCCCCCTTGTCAAACGTCGCGTCACCGGACAGGTGGCCGGACTCGTCGGTGCCTACGGCAACGTTGGTGCCGTGACTTACCTCACGATTTTCAGCCTTCTGCCGATGTGGATGGGCGGTGGCGGAGAACCAACTCCCGAGGTGATCGCTGCTTCCAACAGCGCCTTCTTCCAGATCCTGGGTGTAGCTGGTCTGATCGTCGCCTTCTTCTGCTTCTTCTTCCTCAAGGAACCCAAAGGTTCCTTCGATGAGTTGCATGAAGGCGAAGTGGCCTAATCAGTTCCATTCCGCAGTGCTCTGACACTGCAGCTGTACCCGGGGCCTCGACCCCGGGTTTTTGTTCTTCTTCTATTCGTATGACCCAAAGCCCCCGCAGCGTGCGCAGCCAATGCCCCTACTGCGGAGTGGGCTGCGGCCTTGAACTCCTACCCCCTGCTGAGAAAGGTCGAGCCGTTCGTCGGGATGCGGAAGGCAACCCAATGTGGACAGCCCGTGGCGACCGACAACATCCTTCCAGCCTCGGTCAGGTGTGCATCAAAGGTGCCACCGTCGGCGAGACCCTCGCCAGTGGTCGGCTCCGCCAACCACTCTTTCGCAGCAGTTTCAATGACAATTTTGAAGCCATTAGTTGGGATGACGCTCTTGAGCGAATCACCAAGCAAATGGCCTGCAGTTTGGAACGTCGAGGCAACGCCAATGGCATCGCGATGTATGGCTCTGGTCAGTTCCATACAGAGGACTACTACGTCGCCCAAAAGCTGATGAAGGGTGCCCTTGGCACCAACAACTTTGATGCCAACTCACGGCTGTGCATGAGCTCAGCCGTGGCTGGATACACCCGAAGCCTCGGATCTGACGGGCCTCCCTGCTGCTACGACGACCTCGATCACTGCAGCGTGGCATTCCTGATTGGCACCAACACGGCCGAATGCCATCCAGTGTTGTTCCAGCGTCTACTCAAACGAAAAAAGCGCAATCCCGGAAGCGTCACGATCGTTGTGGTCGATCCCCGCCGAACCGATACCGCTAAAGCAGCAGACATCCACCTACCAATTGCACCAGGAAGTGACCTCGCCTTGCTTCACGGCATCGCTCACCTGGTTCTTCGAGAAAACGGCCAAGACCCAGCATTCATTGATGACCACACCGAAAACTACGAAGCCTTTTTCGACGTCGTAGCCCGCTGGACACCAAGGCGCGTAGCCCGCTTCTGCAACCTCCCCGAAAAGCGATTACGGGAAGTGGCGCAATTATTCCACCGCCGTGAAAACGTCCTCAGCCTTTGGTCGATGGGGGTGAACCAGCGGCAAGAAGGCACCGCTGTGGTGTGCGGCCTGATCAACCTGCATTTACTCACCGGACAAATCGGCAAAGAGGGAGCTGGCCCCTTCTCTTTGACGGGGCAACCCAACGCCATGGGCGGCCGTGAAGCAGGTGGTCTATCCCACCTACTTCCGGGTTATCGGTTGGTCGCTAACGATCAACATCGGCAGGACGTTGAGCAAGCTTGGAAGTTTCCAGCCGGCAGCATCGCAGCCACACCCGGTCTTGCCGCTTGGCAACAGATCGAAGCGATGGAGAGGGGCGAGATCGACCTCTGGTGGGTGGCCGCAACCAATCCCCTCGTCAGCATGCCTGATCTGGACAGGGTGAAAGCTGCCATGAGCAAGTGTCCTTTGGTCGTGGTGAGTGAGGCCTACGCCGATTCCGAAACCTCCCATTACGCCCACTTACTCCTCCCTGCCGCCCAATGGAGTGAGAAGGAAGGAGCCATGACCAACTCGGAGCGCAGAGTCACCTATTGCCCCGCTTACCGCCGCCGATTTGGCGAAAGCCGCCCGGACTGGGAAGTGTTTGCAGAGGTGGGACAACGACTCGGCTTCGAGAAGCAGTTCCGCTTCAACTCAGCCGCTGACGTGTATGCCGAATTTGCTGAGCTCACCCGAGGCCGACTCTGCGATATGTCTGGCCTCAGCCATGCCCTGCTATCGGAAGAGGGGCCGCAGCAATGGCCATTAGTCAGCGGCAGTCAAGCCACCAGTGAACCAAAACGGCTCTACACCGACCGTCGTTTTGCAACGCCAACCGGGCGCGCACGCTTCTGCATCGACCAACCGCTGGGCCTCGCAGAACCCCCTTGCGACACCTACCCATTGGTCCTGACGGTGGGTCGCTATCTCGGGCAATGGCACACGATGACGCGAACCGGGAAGGTGGAGCGACTACGCAAAATGCACCCAGAACCACTCCTAGAGATTCACCCCGTCGATGCCCAAGAGCTCAACGTTGTGAACGGTGAACTGGCAGCGATCAGCTCTCGCCGTGGACACATCACCGCAACAGTGAAGGTGACCGACAGAATCCGGAGTGGCTCTGTTTTTCTGCCAATGCACTGGGGCTTCACCCAAGACATCGCCTGTGAAGCCAATACCTTGATGCACGATCAAGCCTGTCCCATTTCCAAGCAGCCAGAACTGAAAGCCTGTGCGGTGATCGTGGCGCCAGCGGTATCGGTGGTGAAGCCCGTCGAACAAGAGAAGGGGCGGCTGGAAGCACTGCGCCGTCTACTCACCCCAACACTTCCTTAAAAGCTGCCACCAAGTTGTGGTGGTCATGCCCCGGGCGGACCAACTTGCAAAGACAAAATCGATCCAGCTCAGACAAGTCTGCCCACTGCGCTGCGGTCAGCCGCACCCCGCGCGCTTGAGCAGCATCAGCCACCTCAACCGGCATGGAATCAGCTTGCTGCCATGGAGCATCCACAGCAGGGGAAAGATCCTTGGCTAAGCCATCAGCCATCGATCGAGTGAGCAATCGCAAGTGCTCACGACACTGCTCCAGGTCTTCTGGAGCATCCGACCAATTCACTAACTCTTGGCGCTGCTCCTGAGACAACTCCAACCAGTGACTCAACTTCAGCTTCAGCCCCATTAAATCCAATTTGCGCCGAACACAAAGTGGAATGCAACGCCAAGTTCCCACAAAATCCCGCTCGAAAGCGAAGCAGTGATTGGCAGAGATAAGCGAACGTTTCATCACACC
>CAXDNN010000010.1:0-28923 GCA_963990675.1 uncultured Synechococcus sp. | reverse complement strand
CCACGGCCGTGACCGTCGTACCAACGGCTGAGTTCCTCAGGCAAATGCCGGAACATGTCTTTCATGCAAAGACTGGGAGGAATTCCAGCTCCCATGCTCGGAATCGGATCGGCGTACAGAGCGCCGTACTTGAAATCACTAATGTCTGGTGAAATCTGACGTGCCTGGGCGTTGTACGACACGGTGCCGAGAAACGGCATTCCTCTAAAAAACACCGCTTCCACGTAAGGAACAGCGACATCCACCAAAAAGGTGAGCCCAGCTTCCGGGGGCAGCACCCAAACGTTCTCGCCCGCCACCTCCACCTCATAGGTGATGGGGTTTGCGGCAGCAGCAACCAGGCCATCACGGATGTGATGCACCACATCGTTGACGCAGGTGACTTCCTTGATCGCATAGCGACGGGCCAGGTCGACAAAAATGTCACTCATCACCCGCCAGAACAAGCCGAGGCAGTAGATCGTGGTGAGAGAACGAATCGACTCCAGAGCAAACCCTGGATACAGCTTGTTGGTGAGGGCCAGCAAAGGATCGCGCCGGGCCTTGAGCTGGATAATCCTCTGGCAAACATCCTGAAAAGGCTCAGTGTCGAGGTAGGCATCCAGACCACCAGTGCCATGCCAGAACATTGCTTTTTGGCAATATTCGGCGTACTCGAAATTAATCCGGTCACCAAGAAGGTGATCCCAGAGTCGCCTTGGCGTTAACCCCTCGTGGAAAAAACGAAAGATGGGAAACGGATTGAGCAACTGCTTCTCCCCTTGATCCACCAAGTTCTTGCTGTAAGCGTCAAGAACGATTCCATAGGTCTCCAAAACGTTCACCACCTGAATCAGATGATCTTGCGTATCCGCCAACAAGGGGGTGTCGGACAACAGACGCTGGATTAACTCCTCTTGATTGGGGAGAACAGGAGCTGTGAGTGGTTTCGCTGTGGTGGTCATGACAGTCCTCCGCTGAGTTGACTCAATCCATTCGTGGCGGCCTCGCTGAGGTTGGAGAGCAACTCAGGAGCCAAACCAAGGGCCAGAACACCAAGGCTCAAAGCAATGGCTGGCACCTGCTCGCGCAGGGCAACGCGATCCAAGATGCGTGGATTGGCGACTTCACCTGGAGCAATGGCCAAACGGCCAAAGAAAGCGCGGTTCACCAGCAACAGAAAATAAACAGCGGTTAAACCAGAGCCCACCATCGACAGCAGGGTGGCCACGGGGAACGGTTGCAAACTGCCTCGGAAAATCAGGAATTCTGAAATAAAACCAGCCATACCAGGAATACCCGCACTCGCCATCACGCCAATGATCATGAGGGATCCCGTCAGGGGTAGGCCCCGTTCAGGGTTGAGCAGGCCCCGCAAAACATTGAGATCTCGCGTTCCCGTTCGGGCATACACGACGCCCACCAAAAGAAACAACACGCCCGAAATCAATCCATGACTGATCATCTGGAACAACGCCCCCATCAATCCCAGGGGGGTGGCCGCTGCTGCTGCCAATAAGACGTATCCCATGTGGCCAACGGAGCTGTATGCCACCATCCGTTTCATGTCCGTTTGGGCAATGGCCGCTAGCGATCCATACAGCACTGAAATGGCTGCCCAAGCAGCCAGCCAAGGAGCTGCTAACTGCCAAGCCTCTGGGAATAAACCCAAGCAAAAACGCAACAGGCCATAGGTTCCCAACTTCAAAAGAACACCTGCCAACAGCACCGAAACGGGTGTGGATGCCTCCGTGTGGGCATCAGGCAACCAGGTGTGAAAGGGGAAGAGTGGAATTTTGATACCGAAACCAATCAGCAGAGCTCCCATGAGCAAGAACTGGGCCTTCATCCCCAATTCACCGCTCAGAATTGGCCTCAAGCTGAAATCCATCGTTCCGGTAACGAAGGCAAGCCCCAGGAACGCGCCGAGAATCAACATTCCCGACACCGCCGTAACGATCAAAAACTTGGTTGCGGCATAGGACCGATTCGCCCCTCCCCAAACAGCAATTAAGAGCCACAGAGGAATCAACTCCAATTCATAGAAGAGGAAAAAGAGAAGCAAGTTTTGAGAGAGAAATGCCCCATTCACCGCACCACTAATCACCAGCAGAAGGGCGAAATAAATCCTGGGTCGGTTCTCGATTGATCTCGAGGCCACTGCCGCTACCAAACACAGCACCGCATTCATCAGCACCAGTGGCAGCGACAAGCCATCCACGGCCAAGGCGTAATCAAGGCCAATGGAATGCACCCAGCGAGCCTTCTCGACGAGTTGAAGGGCTGCATCCGTTGGGTCGAAGGGAAGCAACAGGGCAAAACTGGCAACGCATTGCACCGCCAAAATCACAATCGCGCCAATCCGAATCCGTTCGCTGCTCTGGGCCGTTGGCCAAAGCAGTAAGCCGAGAGCCCCAGAGAATGGGATGAGAAGGAGGAGCGAGAGCAGCATTAGATCAACTAAGTGAGGAACCAGCTCACTGCTGTGAGGAAAAGAACAATGGCCACAAGAACCGTGAGCACATAGGACTGGCTTTGACCGCTCACACTGAGTTTGAGCCCTTCGGCACTCTGCAAGGACAAACGCGCCACGCCGTGAAGGACACCATCGACAACGTTGCGATCAAACCAAGCCGCAAGTCTGGAGAAACCAGCCACGACGTTGACAATCGTGAGTCGATAGAAGCGCTCGGTATAAAAGTCGTAGGCCAATAAATCCTGAAACCAGCGGAGTACTGGATTAAGTGACCGCGACCAAGCTTTGCTCAAGGGGATCAATGCCCCTGCAAGGAGTCCAATCAAGCCACTGCCAACAACGAGCCCAGCCGCCCATAACGGAAAGGCCAGCAAACCATCGAGGGATTCAAGTCGAACGAGGAGAACCGGCGTGAGCAGAACCACGACGCACAAGGCAACCATCGGAAGTGCCATCTGCCAGTTCACCTCGGCGGCTCGACGGGATTTGATCAACGCATCCCCTAAAAACACGTGTCGGAAGACGCGAACCAAGCCCAAGGCCGTCAGCGCATTGGTGATCAGAAACACCGCCATAAACGGTATGGAGCGAACACTCAACAACTCGATCGACTGGGCAAAAGCAAGAAATCCACCCAGCGGCAGGAACGCGACCAAACCAGCACCACCGATGATGAACGAGGTGGTAGTGGCAGGCATCCGGCTGCCCAGGCCACCCAGTTCGGTGATGTCTTGGCAGTTCGTGGATGCAATCACCCCTCCGATGCTCATCGAGAGCAATGCTTTCGAGACGGCATGGGAGAACAACAACAGCAACGCCAACACTGGGATTTGTAAGGCGATGGCAATAAAAACCAAGCCCAAGTGAGCCGTTGTGGAATACGACAGGGTTCGCTTGATGTCCACCTGAGCCAAGGCCACCAAAGAGCCCCCAATCGCACTGATGCTTCCGATCACCAAAAGCACGGTCAATGCCACCGGTGAGTGCTGAAGGATGGGCATCACCTTGAGTAAAACAATGGCGCCACAGGTGACAACCACCGAATTTCTCAAAATTGAAGCGGGATTCGGCCCCTCCATCGCTTCATCCAGCCAAAGATGCATCGGGAACTGGGCGCACTTTCCCGTTGGTCCTGCGATTAAGCCGAGCCCCAACAGCGTTGCTGCAAGGGGTGACAAGGAATCAGTGGAAGCCCATGCATAGAGATCGTTGAACCCCATCCCTCCGGAAAAACTGCAGAGGGCCACAACGCCCATGAGCAGCAGCACATCACCCACACGTTTGGTGAGAAAGGCATCCCGCGCTGCCGTCACCACCAGAGGCTGGGCGTACCAAAAACCCACTAATAAATAAGTCGAGAGGGTGAGCATTTCCAAGAGGAAATAGCTCTGGAAGAGTGAGTCACTCAGGACCACACCACTCATCGCTCCTTCAAAGAAGCCAAGAAGGGCAAAGAAACGAGCCAAAGCCCATTCCTTATCCATATATCCAAGCGAATACACCTGGGAAAACAGACTCAACCCGGTGATGAGCTCCAGGGCAACAAGGTTGGTCAGCGACAAGCTGAAGCTGATGTCCAGCTCCAAATCCGCAACCGTGAGCCAGGGATAGGAGAGATCAACAGGCCCGGACTGAAACACCTCTTGCAGAATCACGCTGCCGTGCACAAAGGCCAGCAGCGTGAGCAAGATATTGAGATAGGCCGCGGGCCGATGGGCCACACGACGGAACAAGCCCGCTGCCCAGGGGAGGGAAACAAGCATCCCGATAAATCCGTACAACGGAATCAACCAGGCGGTCAGCAGTGAGAACGAAAGCTCCTGATTCAAAACGGCAAGCGGGATCGCAATCGGGCAGGTCGTTGATCGGGCCGAGAATCTAGACGTGAAAAGGCCAATTGGGAGCCTTTTGTTGAACCACTTTCATCGGCGAGTTGTGGTTTCAACTGCGACGGATGGCTCCTGAGCCAACGAGAGCTGGCTCAACACCATCATTAGGTCGGGCAATGATATGAGCAGCCACGAGGCCATCGCCGACGCGCTCGCAAGCATCTGCACCAGCACGCACTGCAGCGTTCACCGCACCGGTCTCACCTCGCACCATCACCGTCACATATCCGCCACCGACATACTCTCGGCACACCAAGCTCACTTCTGCTGCCTTGGTCATCGCATCAGCGGCTTCAATCGCGGGAACCATGCCGCGGGTTTCAATCATCCCAAGGGCAATTCCACGTACCCGGTCATTCGAGCCTTCACCAGATTGGGCCAAACCACCACCCCTCGGAGGCGTGGTTGCGATCGATTTTGAGGCAGGGCTCGACGCCTTTTGGGCGGCCTGAGTGGTCTTGCCTTTAATGGTCGCAGCTGAGCTCGCGCGTGCTGCAGCCGTGGTCGCAGCAACCGGCTTCACATCAACTGTCTTGTTAGCAGCAGTGCTGCGACGACGGGGTGTAGATGAAGGAGTAGCCATAGCTGGTAAAAATTGGATGCAGAACGGAGGCGGAGGAGAGGATGGACAATCCCTATCCGTCCGGCGTCCAGTGATCGATGATCCCACCGATGGTGAGATCGGTGAGAACGGTGTTGTCTGGGCAGGCATGGCGCGCAGCCGACCCGCTGGCGGTGAAGACCCAATTGCCCTTTCTGGCACCAACTGGATCAACGGCAACAAGTTTCTTGCCCTTGTTGTTCACAAGAATGCGCAAATGCATGTGATCTAAACCCGCAACGCGGAAGGAACAGATCAACGTGTCGGACACTTGCATGATCTCCATCAGCGTGCAGCGCCTCCTGAGGATTTAGTGGAGGGTGAGGAACTCGGTGAAGGCGAGGCGGTCTTGGGCGGATCCGGTTCCCAATGATCGATGATCCCAACAATCGTCAGATCGCTGGGATACGACTTACTTCCAGCAGCTTCTCGAGCCGCGGAACTACTCACACAAATCACCCAGTCGCCTGGCTTGGCACCAACAGCGTCAACAGCGACTTTTTTAGTGCTGCCATCCAGGACAACCTGGAGGTGCTTGTGCTCGAAATCCGGAATGCGATTGGTGGAAACCAGTGGCTTAATGACCTTGACGATGAGCATGATCAGTGAGCCTCCTGAATCTGGGGGTCGAGCGTAGAGCCGATCACCTCGGCAGTTGTCGATTGATGCCGGTCTCGAACGGTCAAGCATGTGTGCAGCAAACCGTCTTTGACCAAATCGGAATAACGGTCTGCGATGGCTTGATTTACACGCCAACAATCGGCAATGGCACGATCGCGGGCCCCTGGAACACGCCCCGAATAATCGAAGCGCACCAGCACAGGGATCGGTAAGTCTCGGGACACATTCAGTCCCCGAAAAATTTTGACGCCGACGTCGAGATCCGCGGCTCCTTCCTCAACCGTATCGAGATGGGCGAAGTAGGTGAGGTTGCGAAGGTGCACCTCTTTAAAGCCAATGCCCACACCAATAAACCGCTCGGCATGACCAGCATCGGGATAAGGCGCTCCATGCAGATCCTGCACGTAATCAATCTGTGAGCAGTTGTTGGCCAACAAACGGGTCATAAACGTGACCATGCCGGGCTCCATCGGACCTGGCGCAGCAGATTCCAAAGCCTCGGCCAACTGAGCCATCGCCTGATCTGGAGACATCCCAGCTGTGGCGGCATGGAGCTCCCGTGCACAGACCCAGCGATCGAGCACCATTTCGCTGTCGCGATTGGGTGGATGGACGCGAATCGCATCGGTGTCGGTATCAAGCCCAATCAGGAGGAGATCAACGGAGGCACCACAACAAAAGCTGTTCTCAACAGCTTCTCGAAAATCCAAGAGCCGCTGAAGACCCGCCGATGCCGCCAACGCATCGTTACTGCCATGGGCGGCACAGCCTTGATGATGGGGATCGAGAGAGCTGAAGTGGTACGTGACAACCTTCAGGTAGCGAGTTGGTTCCGTGGATGGATTGGGCTTGCCCTCCCGATGACGACGATGCTCTGTTTTCACCCAGCGGTTCACTGTGTTCTCCACATCGAACATCGCTCCCGCGTGAGAGCGTCGACGCACAGCGCTGAACGGAATCCGCAACGCATAGGCCACTGTGTGGGCTAAACGGCCATCAGCACAGGGCGTTACATCCAAGAGATGGATGCCGCAATCGAGCAAAAACTGCTCAAATTCTTGGGCGGCAGCACTCCCTTCAGCGCCCTGTAATGGATCGTCTTGAAAAAAACGATCACTAAACAATCGGTGGCTTTCAAACACACACCACGCAAACAAGCCACGCATGTCGAGGGGACGCACCCAAGCCCGTTCAAGGATGTGGCTGGGCAAATCAAAACCCAGTTCAGCCCGACTCAAGCGCTGCGCTTGAACCAGAAAGTCAGGCTCATGCTGGAGAGCAGAGACCTGCTGAAGCAGGGGGACGATGCGATCAAAGCGCCCCTTCACATCCTGCTCGTAAGAACGAAGACGTTCGTTGGCAACCTGATTGGTCAGGGGGTGTTGAGAATGACCGAGAGGCAGAGACGAACGGCTGAGGTTGAACGGCACCGAGCGAGAAGGCGACTGATCACGTCTCACCCAGCCCGGTTGTTGAGGAGCCGAACGACGCTGATCGCTACCAGTGCGAATACGACCTGCCCCAAGGGATCCTTGAACAACAACGGCAGCCTTACCAGCTGTGGTCAAAGCGCGACGACGTTCAAGTGCTGCGCTGCGAGCTGAACCGGTAGAGCTCTTCGAATTGGTGGAGCGATCCGATTGATCGGAACGCTCTTGCTGCAACTGACGGCGAGTCGGAGCCGTTGGGGCCTGAGCTCGCCCGCTGCGGGAAGGCATAGAGCGAACCATCAGCAGATCAGCCCCTGGCTCCGCCTGAAACCGTGATTAAAGAGCCTTTATCGGTGTTGCCACTGGATCCAGTCACAGGGCTCGTCGGCCAGTCAATTTCCTCATTGCGCTTGTTTTCCCTTGGTGCCATGGCACTCATGGGACCGGGACGCGTTGGATTACGACGACGGGCCGAGGCGCCTTCAGTACCGGTGACGTGCTCTCCACGATCCCAGTCATCACCAGTCACTTTGGTGGATGAGCCTTCACCAGTGACGCGGGAGACAGGTTTGGCAGGCTCTTGATCTGCCTGGGGAGCCGTGGGTTGAAACTGACGGACTTGTTGCTGACGGTTCTGAAACTCACGGTTGTCAAAGCGAAATTGCTCTGTACCGGTCACTTTCCCGCCAGCCAGGTCAAAAGGGCCAGTAATCCGTTGGCCGTCCTCATAAGAAGTACCGGTGACAGACGAGGTTGCATCTCTCTGCTGCTGAGCGGCACGCGCAGGGGACACCACACTGAAGCTGGTCCATGGAGAGCCCTTTTCAGACTGCCCATGGCTATCGGCACCAGCGGGAGCGTCGGCTCCGCAGGCAGCGGCGAGCTGATCACCACCGATATAAGGAGTGCCCGAAATCACTTCACAGGCACCGCGCTCAGCGCCAGTCATCACACCACCAATCCCTGGTTGGATCCCAGTCATGGGAGCAGCTGGGGTGCCAGGACGAGACGGCGTGCGTTCGCGAATGGCTTGAACCGCAGGAGTGCCGCAGTATTGACCGGCCTGCTCGAGTCCTGCATAGGGAGTACCCGTCACGGCTTTACACGTACCGGGTTCGTCTCCTGTCACGCGCTCCGACCGGCCAGTCTGCGTTCCACTCACCACCAGATTGCGGTTGGTGACGCTGAAGCCCACTTTGGGAGCTTCCGGTTGTGGCTTCGTGCCACAGAAGCTGTTCACCTGTTCAGCACTGGTGTATTGATCACCGGTAACGCGATGGCACGACCCGAACTCATTACCTGTGACGGCGGAAGAACGTCCGACCATGGTCCCGGTCACGCCAGTTCCAGACAGAGTTTCTGATAATCCAACCTTGGCGGCTGGACGCCCCTCAGGCAGAGGGTCTGCACCGAGATACTGATCACCGGTCAGGCTGCGATTCGCACCAGCCTCATTACCGGTGACGTTGGAAGACTGACCCACCATGACCCCACTAATGGTTCGGCCCTGTTGGCTTTGGCTGTGTCCAACCTTCCGAGGGGAGGGTTTCGCACCACCGCAGTACGCAGCAGATTGATTGGCGGAAATGTATTCGGTACCGGTCACGTTTTTACACGTCCCGGGCTCATCACCGGTCACTTTTTCGGAACGGCCAACTTCGTTTCCAGTCACGCGATTGCCGTGGGTTGTCGCGGAAACGCGAACCTTGGCGGGAGTCGTGGGTTCTGGAGCTGTCTGACAAAAAGTCTGGAAAACTTCTGCACCCAGGTATTCAGTTCCTGTGATGGAACGGCATGTGCTGGCTTCGTTTCCGGTGGTCTTCACCGATCGATTGGCTTGGGTGCCAGTGACGATCTGTCCGGCAGATGTTTCACTTTCACCCACTTTCCAATGGGCATCAGCAGCCTGCTTCGCGCCATGACGGTTAGGTCCAGATGGACGCGTGATCCCAGCACTTTGTTTGGTCCGTGAACCGGACTTGGCACGCAGCTCACGAACCTGTTGAGCGAGTTCGCGGCTGGTGAGATCTGGATTGGCCTGACGGGCGACAGCTGCAGCGCTCGTGGGCTGCTTACCAGCGGTTTTTCCATGCTTCGACATGGCATCACGACGGGCCAAAACCAAAGCGCGACTGGGATTTTCAATCGCCCGGCGTTTTGGAGCGGACTTGCGCCGATCGCTGGTGCGTCCACTCAACTGAACAGTGGCCGCTGGACGGGCAGTGGCCGCTGGACGGGATGGAGATGCAGATGATGCAGCAACACTCTTTGTGCCACAACCACAGTCTTTCTTGATCGACTCTGCGGACGCTGCTGGAGCAGCACCTTGGGTCTGACGGGCAACATCCGCTCGATTCCGGTCGCTGGTCTTATCGGCCGTTTTCCCTCGTCGTGAGAGAGCCTCTCGACGGGCAAGCACCAATTCACGACTGGGTTGACGTACCGGCTTGACACGGGAACGCGGGGCTGACGATGCAGTCAATGTCTGCGGGCGTCGCGGAGCTACAGCGACGGCAGGTGTTGACACTTCGACAACAGCATCCGATGCATTGGCATTGGTGCGTGTTGAACGGGCATCGGCCGCTATGCGAACACGGCCTGAACCGGAGGCAACAGAAGCCTTCTTCCCGGAGGTGGTGAGGGCCTTACGGCGCTCAAGTGCTAATTCGCGACTGGAAAGTCTGGCCATGTCCGCCCGAGAGTGTCGTCAATAAGTGAAGGGAATCCATCCCTTCGAAAAGTCTTGAGTCCTGATCAAACAGATCAGGACTCGTTAATCAAGTGATCGAAAGATCAGCGACCTTCGAAAACCACGAAGCAGGAGCCTTGGCCCTGGGTGTAAGCGTCGTAACCAACGATGCGCACGTGATGGTCGGGGTATGCACGGTGGCAGGCCTCGAGCTCACTCACTACAACGTTCAAATCTTTCTCGCCAAAGAAAGGAAGCTTCCAATACGACCAATAAGTGGCCATGGAATTGGAGGGATGGACGTGCTCAACGAGCGGGCTCCAACCCTGGGCAATGATGTACGCGATCTGGTCATAGATCTCGTCCTGGGTCATCGGCGGAAGAAAGCCGAATGTCTCCAGGGTGGCGACTGTTTGATAGTCACCCACTGTGCTCTGAAAAGGCATGGGGATCCTGGTTTAAGGAAAAGTGAGAGACCGGATATCCCAAAGGATTTGGTGGAATCCGGTCGGAGTTATGACAAAAGGCGGTGGTTGGACGACGTTGATGCCGTCCAACCTGCCGATCACTGGACGTCGAGCTTGTCGACGGTGTCGAACTCGAACTTGATCTCCTTCCAGGTCTCGAGAGCGATGGCCAGCTCGGGGCTGTGCTTGCCGGCTTCCATAAGGATGTCGCGGCTTTCTTTCTCGATCTCGCGACCGGCGTTACGTGCCTTGACGCAGGCCTCAAGGGCGACGCGGTTAGCAGCAGCACCAGCTGCGGAGCCCCAAGGGTGACCGTGGGTACCACCACCGAACTGGAGGACGGAGTCGTCTCCAAAGATCGCGACCAGTGCGGGCATGTGCCACACGTGGATACCACCGGAAGCAACAGCGAACACACCAGGCATGGAACCCCAGTCCTGATCGAAGAAGTTGCCGCGGCTGCGATCTTCAGGAACGAAGGATTCACGCAGCTGGTCGATATAGCCGAGGGTGGTCTGACGATCACCTTCCAACTTGCCGACCACCGTGCCGGTGTGAAGCTGGTCACCACCGGAGAGACGCAAACACTTCGCAAGGACGCGGAAGTGAATGCCGTGCTTGGGATGACGGTCAATCACAGCGTGCATTGCACGGTGAATGTGGAGCAGCATGCCGTTCTTACGGCACCACTTCGACAGACCGGTGTTGGCAGTAAAGCCACCGGTGATGAAGTCGTGCATGATGATCGGCATATTGAGTTCTTTGGCGAACTCAGCACGCTCATACATTTCTTCGGGAGTGTTCGCAGTCACGTTGAGGTAGTGACCCTTGCGCTCGCCGGTCTCCTGTTCGGACAGCTTGATGGCTTCCGCAACGAATTCGAAGCGGTTCTGCCAACGCTGGAACGGCTGGGAGTTGATGTTCTCGTCGTCTTTCGTGAAGTCGAGACCGCCACGCAGGCACTCATAGACGACACGACCGTAGTTTTTGCCGCTCAAGCCAAGCTTTGGCTTGATGGTGCAGCCCAAGAGAGGGCGGCCGTACTTGTTCATCCGGTCACGCTCAACGGCGATGCCGTTTGGCGGGCCGTAGCAGCTCTTGATGAATGCAATCGGGAAGCGAATGTCTTCCAGACGCAGGTGACGCAAAGCTTTGAATCCAAAAACGTTGCCGACCAGTGAAGTCAGAACGTTGGTGATGGAACCCTCTTCGAACAAGTCGAGGGGGTAAGCGATGAAGGCGTAGAACGATTCCTTATCACCAGGAACGTCTTCGATGCGATAGCAACGGCCTTTGTAAAAGTCGAGGTCGGTGAGGAGCTCGGACCACACAGTGGACCAGGTGCCGGTTGAGGATTCAGCAGCCACAGCAGCAGCAACTTCTTCCTTGGGAACACCTTCTTGGCCGGTGCACTTGAAGCAGGCCAGCAGGTCGGTGTCTAGGGGAACGTAATCAGGAGTCCAGTAAGTGTCCCTGTACTCCTTGACCCCAGCGTCGTACTTCTTGCTCATGGGAAATCTCCGTTAATCGGTGAAGAGGGGGGTGAGACGTGATGGCCTCATTCGAGGCTCAGTGGGTCTCAGTCCTTTTGACCAAGGAAATTGCCGTTGCCCAATGCAGGCTCCACTTCGCGGTGGGGGCGAGCAATGATGTGAGCAGCAACCAGGCCGTCGCCAACACGCTCGCAAGCGTCTGCACCTGCACGAACTGCAGCGTTAACAGCACCGGTTTCACCGCGGACCAGGACGGTCACATAACCGCCGCCGACGAACTCACGACCGATAAGACGCACTTCGGCGGCTTTGGTCATCGCATCAGCGGCTTCAATTGCGGGAACCAGGCCGCGAGTCTCGATCATGCCGAGAGCGATACCCATGGTTTCGTTAGCCATTGCCTACCGGAAAAAGGTTTGGAATGTTCGCTCGGGACATTGCTCTGCCGAGACCCTTGCCGTCAAGCGTTTTCAAAGGCGATCTCGATCACTGTCCATAGTGAACTTAATAAGCTTTGCTTATCAGCCTGTCCCTGACTGTTCCAAACTGCTGTGGGAAGTCCTGTTTGCACTTCCGCACAGTTCGTTGCCGGCGGCTTTGTAACGCCCTAGCTTTACAAATCGCAGTATTTCTTGGCACTCCAAGCGGGCTGTCATTTCGCATCTTTCCGCCGCTAAAAAGCAACGCGAGAATCGTTCTCAGCGCTCTTGACCACAGAATGGTTGCCTCACCCCTGGGTCACCCTTGAGCCAGCTTTTGACCATCGCCAGCAGTAATCCAAGCAAGGTCGCAGAGATCGAATCCATGCTTGGCCCGCTTCCCCTTCTTGTTCAACGCCAACCCGACGACTTGGACGTTGAAGAAACAGGTCGCACTTACAGAGAGAACGCCGACCTGAAAGCAACCGCCGCGGCCCTTAGAACCAATGGCTGGGCAATCGCCGACGATTCAGGTCTTGAAGTGGATGCGCTCCAAGGGGCACCTGGGCTCTACTCAGCGCGATACGCAACAGGCGACCAAGCCAAAGTTGAACGAATCCTCCATGAATTGGGAGACACTCCCTACCGAAGCGCCTGCTTCAGAAGCACGATGGTGCTGAGCGATCCAACGGGGAACTGCGTTGCTGCGGCGGAAGGGGTCTGCTGGGGTGAAATTTTGAAGGTGCCTGCCTATGCCGATGGTGGATATGCGTCATTGTTTTGGGTGCGGGAAGCCGGCTGCACCTATGGCCAACTCAATGCATCACAACTCAGTCGACTCGGGAGTCGAGGCAAAGCCGCTCGCGCGTTAGCAACGCACTTAAAACAATTTTTGAACCTTCGCTGAGCAGCTCAGCGATACGCCGCGCTGCGGTTGACCATCTCAATGGCACGCATGGCGGCGGCAGCGGCCTCCTCAACATCGCCCTCACGACCCGCCAAGGTGAGTCGCCCAAAGGCGCCGACAGCCTTCACGTCTACCAGCGTGATGTTGGAAGATTTCTCGGCTTCATTGGCGGCGATCAACACATAACCGGCAGGTTCCGTTTCGAGAATGAACATGCTCATTCCAGCCTCGATCATCGAGCCACGGCGGTTCTGACGATTGATCAACACGGCATGGTCAGGAGTGATCGCCCGGATCACCTCTGTCCAGCTCACCTCAGCCGGGTTGCGCTGCGCAATGGTGCTGCCAATGGCTTCCAGCACCACATCGCCCGAATGCAACACCGTGCTCTGGTCTCGGTGGTAGAGGGCCATCGAGCCAAAGGCCCGTTCCACCACCATTTGGCCAAGTCGAACATTGCTTGCCTTGAGCGCAATATCAGTAACGCGGTGCACAGCCATTCCTGGCGACACTTCCATCCAGAGGCATGCATCGCCGGGAATCGGAAGGAATCCCTGACTCACCGTTCCCATGTAGGCCGCTAATTGCGGCTGAAGCGAGTCGATAAAAACATATGTGCGCAGCTCGATGGACTGAACGTGGCTGTTTTGGCGTAACAACCGCGGGGATTCCGAGTCGGTTGTAACGACGCAGCTCGCTCCACCTGCAGAAGACTTCTGCACCTCTGTACCTGTTACGAGCGCGCTACCACCAAGCCGCCGCTCCCGGTCCTCGAAGCTGGCGAATCGGGTCATCGAGGGAGTGTAACGGACGATTTCTTACCAAAACCGACCAGCCATGGATCATCCCTTCGGTCTTGCGTGTTGGAACGCAAGCGATACCGTCCGTTTAATCGATCCTTTGACTTATGGCAACCGCGGATCAAACCCCTAACAATGCCCTTGAGCTCAATGCCGATCAGGCTCTAGGCATGGTGAGCTTCGGCTTAATGCAACGCTTGGCGCAAGATGGCCAAGTTGACTTGCCTTGGCTCGAGACGGGCATCAACAGCACCACAGAACGAGCCCGTCAATTGCGTCAACGGCTCGAGCTAACAGCCCTTGCCATCGACACTGGTGCGCCACTAACGACGGCGGAAGTGACGATGTTGCTAGGTGCTCGACCCGGCACTGAACGCGTGGAACGGGGTGGACTCGTGGCTCGACGTGTGAGCCGAAACGTGTGGAACTTGAGCAGGCTGAACAACCCAAGTCGTTCCGACAATGAGCGCTACGACGGATTCAGAAGACGGCTCTGATATCTAAAACGCAACATTAAAAGTTCCAAAATTTGACGCAAGACGATCTCAGCCAAACACAAAAGCTTGGTTGAGATTGTGACGACCTTCTAGTTCCGCGAAATCTTCGCCAGATCTGAGGTTATATAAATAGGTATTCCCCCCATCGTATTCCCATCCCCATTGGCCATAAGTATTCAATCCTTTGAGGACCCAAATCTCATCTTCACGCAAACTAAAATCACGAATAAATTGATAGCCTTTTAGATCCAAAACAAAAAGATCACTGCCAGCCCCTCCTTTCTGAACATTAAATCCTTTTCCCCCGTCAATTATATCATTACCACCACCTCCTTTTAAAGTATCATTTCCACTATCTCCGAATAAAATATCATCACCTCGACGTCCTTTTAGGCTGTCATCCCCGCGAAAGCCAAAAATATCATCATCCGCAAGACTGCCAGTCAGTCGATCACTGTTATTCGTACCCCATACTTCATTGATATCGAGATCATCGCCATCAGCACTTGGTTCTTGATCTGTCTTTGGCTTAGGCGACGCCCCTGGATTCGAAGAGTCAGAATCATCTTCAGAGCCCCAAATCACCTCGAGCGCAAGCAAGTCGGCCTTCGAATAAGCGGTGTTGTAACCGTCAGCAGAAGGGTTATATGACATCACTGTGTCGGAGGAGTCCCATCGGGGATCAAAGGGCTTTTCTTGGGGATGAGACAGGCCCAAAGCATGGCCTATTTCATGAACAATCGAGTACAAGTCACTATCATTTTGTTTTGATTTCCCATCTGTATCTCGCCAAAGAACGTCCCACCAGGATCCTGACCGCCTGATCGATTCCTGATTAACGGCTTCTCCCAGAATGCCATTATCCCAACCACTTACATCAACAACAGAGTAAATATCGATGTCAGAATTATGGCTCGTATTAGAACGCTCAAAGTTAATCGCCAGCGATCGATCTAAACCTGCGAACAAATCATTTATAAATTCAATCTCGCCAGCAGAATGGGGAAAAGTTTTAATGGTGCGTCCATCAGCTAAAGATTGAGCTCCCAGGACATCGTCAATGTAATAAGTAATAACTAAATCATCGTCAAGATTCAAAGCATCTTTGGTGTGACTAGAAAATTGGCGGCTAATCAAAAAATTGGGATCAATCATTAATACACCCCCATTTGTGTTCAATCCAAGTTAAGCAATGGGTGAGCTCAGTCTTCCCAGACAGCCGATCCCAAAGAGTTTGAGAACTATTTGGCTAAACAGCCTTTTCCTAAGCACATTGAAGTGAGTTTCCTCGATGGAGAGGCCGATGTCCGGTCCAACCCTGCTTAAGGAGAGTGGACCGCGGGAGGTGTTCTGCGGACTGACGTCGATTGTTTGGCTGCATCGACGCATGCCAGATGCTTTTTTTCTGGTGGTTGGTTCACGCACCTGCGCTCACTTGATCCAGAGTGCAGCTGGCGTGATGATTTTCGCCGAACCACGCTTTGGCACAGCAATCCTGAACGAGCGCGATTTGGCTGGCCTCGCCGACGCGCAAGAGGAACTTGATCGCGTTGCCAAAGAGCTGCTGCAACGGCGACCCGAAATTCGAACGCTGTTTCTCGTCGGCTCTTGCCCAAGTGAGGTGATCAAGCTGGATCTAGCGCGAGCCGCAGAACGCCTGACCGACGAACTGCAGGGACGGGTCCGGGTTGTGAACTATTCCGGCAGCGGGATTGAAACCACATTTACGCAAGGGGAAGACGGCGCACTTGCGGCACTCGTTCCTCTCCTCCCGTCCTCTGATGAGCGCCAACTCCTCCTGGTGGGAACGCTGGCCGACGCCGTGGAGGATCGACTCGTTCATCTGTTCAACAAGCTCGAGATCAACTCGATCAAGAGCTTGCCACCGCGGCAATCGACGGACCTTCCCTCCGTTGGCCCTGGCACCACGGTGCTGCTAACACAGCCCTACCTCACAACAACAGCCCGGCTGCTCAAAGATCGTGGTGCTCGAGTTTTAACCGCTCCCTTCCCTCTCGGTGCCGAGGGGAGTCGGCGTTGGATGGAAACAGCCGCCAGAGATTTTGAGATCAATGAGGCGCAAATCGACAGCGTTCTCTCCCCCTTGATGGAGCGCGCCCAAATTGCCTTGGCTCCGCATCGTGAGGTGTTAAACGGCAAACGGATCTTCCTGTTACCCGAATCACAACTCGAACTTCCCTTGGCCCGCTTTCTGCAACGGGAGTGCGGGATGGAACTTGTTGAGGTGGGCACGCCCTATCTCAATCGCGACCAAATGGCTGAAGAAATTGACCTACTACCGGAGGGGACACCGGTGATGGAGGGACAACATGTAGAGCTGCAATTGGACCGGGTGCGCAACAGCAGACCCGACCTTGTGGTTTGCGGCATGGGACTCGCCAATCCCCTTGAAGCCGAGGGGATCGCAACCAAATGGTCGATCGAACTGGTCTTCAGCCCAATCCATGGCATCGATCAAGCCGGCGAGCTCGCCGAGCTGTTCTCAAGGCCGCTGCGGCGACATCAACTCCTCGCGCATTAACGACGGCCAATACAGCCTTGTCACGCATTTTTAACCCCTCCCCTCATTTGTGATCTCCCATGGAATTAACGCTCTGGACCTATGAAGGCCCCCCCCATGTAGGGGCGATGCGCATTGCTGCATCGATGAAAGGCGTGCACTACGTCCTCCATGCACCCCAGGGAGATACCTACGCCGATCTCCTCTTCACCATGATTGAACGGCGCGGAAAAAGACCGCCGGTCACCTACACCACATTTCAGGCTCGGGACTTAGGCGGCGACACGGCAGAGCTGGTGAAGCGCCACATCCGTGAAGCCGTTGAACGCTTCAAGCCCGACGCCCTGCTTGTGGGTGAAAGCTGCACAGCGGAATTGATCCAAGATCAACCGGGGGCCCTTGCGGGCGGGATGGGCTTCGAGCTTCCAATCGTGAGCCTTGAGCTTCCGGCCTACAGCAAAAAGGAAAATTGGGGCGCATCGGAAACGCTGTACCAATTGGTACGAGGACTCCTTAAAAATCAAGAGGTCAACAGCGAAGGCCATAACCCAAAGGCATGGAAGGACCAGGGGCGTCGCCCCCGCGTCAACTTGATCGGTCCATCGCTCCTCGGATTCCGATGTCGCGATGATGTGATCGAAATCAGTCGACTTCTGGCCAGTCATGGCATCGATGTCAACACTGTTGTGCCCCTCGAGGCAACGGTGACCGACATCATGCGGCTTACAGAAGCCGATCTCAATGTCTGCCTCTATGCAGAAATTGCGGAATCCTGTTGCAGCTGGATGGAACGGCAGTTTGGGATTCCATTCACCAAAACCATGCCGATTGGCGTGGGTGCTACAGCTGATTTCCTAGCAGAAACGCATAACCTTCTTGGCATGGAGGCACCCGATGCCCGCGAAGGCGAGCACAGTTCCAAGTTGCCTTGGTATTCAGCATCAGTTGACTCGACTTATCTCACTGGCAAACGGGTGTTCATCTTTGGAGATGGAAGCCATGTGTTGGCGGCGGCCCGCATTGCCAACGAAGAGCTGGGCTTTCAGGTGGTGGGCCTCGGCACCTACAGCCGAGAAATGGCTCGGCCAGTCCGGGCGGCAGCCAAAGCGCTTGGCTTAGAAGCCCTGATCAGTGACGACTACCTAGCGGTGGAAGCTGCCATGGCAGAAGCCGTACCAGAGCTGGTGCTCGGAACACAGATGGAACGCCACAGCGCAAAGCGGCTCGGCATTCCTTGCGCAGTGATCAGCACGCCCATGCACGTTCAAGATGTGCCCGCACGATTCAGCCCTCAAATGGGCTGGGAAGGCGCGAATGTGATCTTCGACAGCTGGGTGCACCCATTGATGATGGGCTTAGAGGAACATCTGATTGGCATGTTCCGCCACGACTTTGAATTCGTCGATGGGCATCAAAGCCATCTTGGGCACTTGGGCGGACTGCAAAGCGCCCAGGTGGACGACAATCCCGCGATTGAGGAGAACGCTCCTGAGAGCAGTGCCACTGAGGCCAACGAATCATCCGTGGCTGTGGCGACAGCCAGCCTGGAATGGACGGTTGATGGCGAAGCGGAATTAAAAAAGATTCCTTTCTTTGTGCGGGGCAAAGTGCGTCGAAACACAGAAGCCTTTGCCAAAGAGAAAGGGCTCAATCGGATCGACAGCGAAACGCTCTATGACGCCAAGGCGCATTTCAGCGCTTAGCTATCAAAAGAATCCATTTATTGCATAAGTATTTATCACCAATATTGCGGAGAAAGCTGTGAGCGAACACACACAGTTCAACCACTTATGTCAAAACAACTCCGAACAATGCAGACGGGTCAACGCTGACCTTGAATACAAGTAAATAGTGGACCTCAATGACAACAACACTGTCGCGTCCGACTGACGGAGAGGGAAGTGTTCAGGTCCAACAGGACCCGTCGATGAAGATTGAAGAGGGTGCGCTGGTTATTGCTGTTTATGGCAAAGGTGGAATCGGTAAGTCCACCACGTCATCCAACTTGTCAGCAGCATTTTCCAAGCTGGGCAAGCGTGTTCTACAGATCGGCTGCGACCCTAAGCACGACAGCACCTTCACCCTCACCCATTCGATGGTGCCAACGGTGATTGACATCCTTGAGGAAGTCGATTTCCACAGTGAAGAGCTTCGTCCCGACGACTTCGTCTTCACTGGCTTCAACGGAGTCAAGTGCGTTGAAAGTGGTGGACCACCCGCTGGTACAGGCTGCGGCGGCTATGTGACCGGCCAAACGGTGAAACTCCTGAAGGAGCACCATCTCCTGGAAGACACCGATGTCGTGATCTTCGACGTGCTTGGAGATGTGGTGTGCGGCGGGTTCGCAGCCCCACTGCAGCATGCCAATTACTGCCTGATCGTGACTGCCAACGATTTCGACTCGATCTTTGCAATGAATCGGATTGTGCAGGCCATTCAAGCCAAAGCCAAAAACTACAAAGTTCGGCTCGGAGGCGTTGTTGCCAATCGATCTGCTGATACAGACCAAATCGATAAGTTCAACGAACGCACTGGTCTGCGCACCATGGCCCACTTCAAAGACGTGGATGCCATCCGTCGCTCGCGTTTAAAAAAATGCACCATCTTTGAGATGGATGATGACGATGAGGCTGTCCAAGCCGTTCGCAACGAGTACCTGCGTCTTGCCCAGAATATGCTCGATAAGGTCGAACCTCTCGAGGCCGTTTCCCTCAAAGATCGCGAAATCTTCGACCTACTTGGCTTCGACTAAGTGAAGTACCGGCCAGGCCGCAATTCATAGCCACGACTCCAATGCAAAGACTTTTTCTAAGCATTGGAGCCATGAAGGCCGGAACAACATGGGTTTATTCATTTTTATCTAGACATCCCGAAGTTTATTTTACTCCGGAAAAAGAAATACATTTTCTAGCCGATCACTATTCAGACCACCATCCCCTAACCAGCCAACATTTAAATCGTCGCCTCAGCACAAGGCTCAAAGGTATACAGCACCTACGAGCCGAGCGACAGATCAGCATTCAAGAGTGGTACGAACATGTTTATATTCCTGGCGAAAAGACAGTTGAATGGTATAAAAGTCTCTTCAACAATCAACCTACTGATCATCGCTGGAATGCAGATTTCAGCAACCTCTCTGCATTGATTAATAGACAAGGATGGCAGAAAATCAAACAAGATATAAGCGATCAGATCAAGGCAATTTACATTCTCAGGGAACCCTGCGAACGCCTATGGAGCCAATTCAAATTCAGCCAAAAACCCAACAAACAGTCCACCGAATCACAGCTCATACAGCAAGCGACAACATTTTTAGCCACACGTTCAGCCAAAATTCATAGCCAATACTGCCTGAATCTTGACAACGCTCGAGCTGGACTTGGCGCAGAAAACATTAAGCCTCTCATCTTTGATGACATCCAAAATAAACCAATAGATTTCCTGAGATCGATTGAACAATTCCTCAACATTTCCAAGCACGACTATTCAAATATTGGAGATTTAAAGAGAAAAATAAACACTACATCCAATCACTCGCCTCCTGAGCAATTTCGTCAACTTTGCGAGTCGATCACATA
The DNA here is from genome assembly GCA_963990675.1 of uncultured Synechococcus sp. Classification (GTDB taxonomy): domain Bacteria; phylum Cyanobacteriota; class Cyanobacteriia; order PCC-6307; family Cyanobiaceae; genus Parasynechococcus. The sequence continues at coordinate 8,556 of CAXDNN010000010.1, read as the reverse complement.
TCGAGAAATCGAAGGATTAGAGCATAGAGGGATCCAAGTTCCACAACGTTGGCGTCCCCATTAGGTATTCTCTAGCAGATCATTCAAGGCCGACAAGCTTTCGAGATAGGCTCCAAACTTTCGATGCTGTGTCAGGGTCCGTCGCTTTTTCGGATAGCTCCTGACTGAATTGCTCACCATCTTTCTTCTGACGATTCCCCCAACTCCAATGAACACCAGACTCGGCAAAATCTGGATCAGCGACCACTTGTGCCACACGATCTCCCGCTAAAGCCTGGGTCACATAGCCGCCGGTGATGTTCTTTTGAAACCATGGGAAGATCGTCTGAAATGCCTTCGGTGTATTACGGAACAATGGCGAGTCAGCAACACAACCTGGATAGAGCGAACTAAATGTAATTCCGGTATCGCTATGCAGTCTTTGATGAAGCTCTTGCGTCGTAATCATGTTGCAAAGCTTGCTGTCTTTGTATGCCTTGCCAGGCTTAAAGGGTTGACCACTGGCCATGGCGATGGGATCCAAAAATCCCTGTTGAAAGCCAGAAAGATCTCCCAAATCAGCGGGCGCAGGAATCGGAATCTTGCCACCCAATTCTTTGGAATTTGCCGTAACCGTACCGAGGATGACAACACGACGAGACGGATGATTCGAACTCTTCAAGCGATCGAGCAATAAATGAATCAGCAGAAAGTGGCCAAGGTGATTTGTGGCCATCGACAATTCAAATCCCTGCGGCGACCGTTCGGGCTGCTTCAACTTCGGCTTATAAACCGCGGCGTTGCAAACGACGGCATCAAGGGTGGCTGGAAGACTTTGCACAGCCCGACGCACACTCTCCAAATCACCCAGATCCATCAGAACGTGCTGAAGACGCTCTTTCGGGATCCCCAACTCATCCGCAGCAGCAGCAGCCCGCTGTGGACTTCGGTTCGCTGTGATTACCTGCCATCCGCGTGAAGCCAACGCATTGGCGGCATTCAGGCCGACACCGGAGGTGGTGCCCGTGATCAGAACAGTGCCAGGAGTGCTGGTCATGGCCGAACCTCAAGAGAAAAACAGTTTGAACGCCCCAGGAAAATCACCGGCGCCCCTGGTTACGAAACTCAGCGCCAAACAATCCGAATTCGATTCGGCGCAATCCACTGATCTTGTTCACCCATGAGGCGTTGCTCGCCGCCGATGCTGAACACACGGTCGAATCGTTTTTGCAGGGCTTCTAATTTCACCGTTTCCACGGCCACAACCGCAGCCAACTCCCCATGACGGTCGAGGCGCTCTTGATACGCACCGGACAGGCGAATCAAGCTGACACCACCCAAAATAACCAAACCAACTTTGACCGCCAAAGCCATGACGCTGCATTGCATCTCACGGCGATCGGTCTGCAGCTGAATCGCTGCTGCCAGGGATGCTGCATCAGGCCGAGATGGTGACTGTGCTCGAACCTGAGACGAAGACAAGGGACAAAGCGCGTTATCCGCTTGTAACGCACCTCGATCCCAATGCCAAGGTCCCCAATGCCAAGGTCATCCCATCAATGAAGACTGAGCTCAGGCGCGATAAAGGCTCACCGAGAGACGCAACGCCAAGATCGCTGCGTGGGCGGCCACCACGAGAGCGATGAAGATCTCAGGGGAGGAAAGAGCGGAGCCCATAGCTGACATGCATCAAACGCATTCATTCTTCTCCCTTAAGGGCTCTAGAAGCCATCATTCGCAAAGGCCTGTCACACCTGCTCATGGAACCGGTCCTGATTGATGCCAAATCAATCCGCCGTCTTGATCTCAGTCCGCTGCGGATCTGGTCCGATCAGCCCCTCAACGATCTGCTCGAACAGGGACCGATCCTTGAACTCAACTTTGATTGGCCCCGGGACGCAGACGACCCACGGGAGCTCGCGGAATGTCCAGAGCCTCGCCTTTGGGCGCTGCGGGCCGATGCGCGATATCCCTGGCTACCGCTAATGCTGGAGCGGGATCGAGGCAGCCTGATTCGCCATGTTGCGATGGTCGTCCCCCACAGCTTCAATCGCACGGAAGGACTTCGCTTCGACCCACAAGCCCTTGAGCTTTGGATCACCCATCGATTGATGCAGCTGGATGACCTGTGCCAGGACCGGCTCCACCGATCGATGCGCGGCAATCTTTCACAAATGTCTGCAGCCCTCGGTTACGAACTGAACGACAGCTTTTGGTCCCTCTTGAACTGAGAAGCACTCAGCTCAACCACAGTTGGGCAGCCCGTCGGCAGCTATCGATGGCGAGAACGATTGCCAAACCACGCAGACAACGCACCAAGACCACCGGATCAAATCGATCAAGGCGACTGGCGGTCCACTGGGCAGCCAAGGCAGCAACTCCACCCAGCAGCAGTCCCATCAAAGGGATGCCGCGACCTTCATGCACGAATTGCAGCGAAGCCGCACTGGCTGAACACAGCACCGCCACGGTGCTGAGTCGCACCGCCTGATGAATGGGGACAGACAACGGTCCACTCATCAGGGGCACCATCACCAATCCGCCGCCAAGGCCGAGCATCCCAGCGGTCCAGCCAGCGATACAGCCCACCCCTGCCAACAAAGACACAGAGGTAGACACCTCATCGCTCAACTCATCCGTCGCTGGTTGCTCACGCACGCAGAACGCCAACACGATGTAGAGCACCGTCTGCATGGCCAGCAGCATCCAACCCTCAGCACGATCGGCCAACCCACCGAACAACAATGCTGAAGCAAAGGCCGCCAGGCCAATCCCGACGGCTGGTCGAAGGGGAATACGGCCATTGCGCAGGTGAATGATGGTGCCTGCTAGCGCCGTCGGCACGATGGCAAAACTGCTCGTCGCTAACGCCTGATGGGCCGGTAAATCAAGCCAAAGCAACAACGGAGCAAAAATCAGACCGCCGCCAATGCCCAACAATCCCGCCAAACCGCCGGCCAACAGACCCAGTCCGATCAAGATCGGTAGATCCCACCAAGGCAGCATGGCAACCGACTCCAATGCCTCATAACGCGACGGCCGGTCCCAGCATGGTCCCTACGGGACGGTTGATCCCCACCCTGCGGGCGGATGGTTACACCCAGATGGCATTGGACCGCATGTTGCTGGAGCAATGCCAAACAAGCGGCCCCGTGCTGCGCTTCTATCAATGGGAGGGCCCATGGCTCTCCCTGGGACGGCATCAACAGCACTGGCCACACCACTGGGATGAGCTTGTCCGAAACAAGACGATCGCCATGGTCCGTCGGCCGAGCGGCGGCCGAGCGGTGTTGCATGCCGGTGGCTTGACCTATGCGCTGATTTGGCCGGGCGCACCGCGTCGGCGCCAACAGGCCTACCGAGACGCCTGCCAATGGCTCATTGATGGGTTCAGCAGCCTGGGGCTTGCCCTGCGGTTTGGCGATGAAAGCACCACTGTTGACAACCCCAACTGCTTTGCACGATCAACGGCAGCAGACCTAGTTGACCAGGCAGGAATTAAACGCATTGGCAGTGCTCAACGCTGGCAACATGGCTGCCTCCTCCAACATGGAGAGATCATGCTGGATCCTCCACAGGATCTGTGGCAAAGCATTTTTGCTGAATCCGCGCCTCCCCCTGCTCTTGGATCCATTCCGAGAGATGGCTTGGATCAACATCTCAGCAACGCCCTGCAAACCCTTTGGAATCATGTGAATTGGTCTGCAGACGCGTTGAGCTATCAGGAACGTGAGGTGCTGGCCTCATTGGTGAGCTCCTCATCCTCAAGCGTCCGTTGAGCTTTCATCGATGCCACCACCTGGGGAAGCATCACCAGGCCCATGGGATAGGTGTTTTGTTGACGTGCCGCCGACAAAACCGAAGGCGGCAAGCTGACGCCAAGCCGTTTGAGCACGGCATCGCCCACGTCACTGCGATCCACCGTGCCGTTCGGCAAGCCCGCTGCACTCAGCACAAGCAATCTCCCCTCAGTCGAGGCCTCAAGGGCGTCAACCGCCTGCCAAAGAGGCGCTGTGCAGGAAATGGATGGAAGCTCGTTCAAGGGCTTCATGTGATCCGCCACCTGCTGTTGATCCCATTGCTGAACAGGCAAATCCCGTAAAGGACGATCATCAATCCAACCCACCCAGCGGCCCTGACGACACACCAAGACCCAATCCGCCGCGCCGGAGGTTTTGCTGGTTTGCAGGCGAATTTGACTCATCCGACGAAGGGGCTGATCGGCTTCGAGCACGCGAAAGGCACGGCCCGCAGCCTGCTCAACTTTTAAATCCTGAAGAATCTTCTGTAGGAACAACATTTGAGTCTCACTGCGATTGGCTCCCAAGCCAAACCAGCCGATCAGGATGAGCAGTAGACCATTGATTCCTGCGCCTTGCCACAGCAAAACTCCACCCATCACGATCATCAGAGTGGAAAGCACCCGACCTGAAGCGGAAGCCACCTCAACCCCGCGTTTTTTGCTCCCCGAAACCTGCCAAACCAGAGCTTTAAGGATCAAGCCGCCATCCAGGGGAAGGCCGGGCAACAGGTTGAACAGTCCGAGCATCAGATTGAGCAATCCCACCTGAGTGAGCAACAACGTGAGCTGGGGTTGCTGTGTTGCAAGGGCGGCTGCGCCCAGCAACATTGCCAACGCAAGGGTGAGGCTGACTAAAGGGCCAGCGGCGGCAATACGAAGGTTGCCCATCGCCGTAGGACACTCTTTCTCCACCCGGGCAATGCCACCCAGGTGAAACAGGGTGATGCTCACAACCTTCACACCCTCCCGAAGCGCCATCAGGGCATGACCAAGTTCGTGGAGCAGCACCGACGTAAACAGGAGCAGCGTCGTGAACAACGCCAACCCCCAACTCAGGGCAACCGGCTCAATGGTGGCGGCATACCGAGGCTGAAACAGGGTTGTGAAGATCGCAACCGCAAACAACCAGGTGGGCTGGATCCTCAGGGGAATTCCCACGATCTTGAACAGCTGCCAACCTTCTCCCACCACTAATTCCGACGTGTGTCGCAGCAACGACTGTCGTCCATGATCCTAGGGAGAGAAAACGGCAGCCTCTGTGAGCGACACTCTCACTAAGCCAGCGATCAAAATCTGTGGGCTCACGGACGTTGAACAGGCACTGGCGATTGCCGCCATGGATGTTCAAGCCATTGGCGTGATTGGCGTTGCCAACACCGCACGGTTCGTCGAAGCGAGCCGACGACGGGAGATTTTTTCTGCCCTTGCCCTGCACAACCCAGGAATCAACCGGGTATGGGTGGTCGCCGATCCCAACCCTTCGGATCTAGAGGACGCCCTATCCGGCGAGGGGCTTCCGACGGTTGTACAGCTGCATGGCAACGAAACACCGTCACGGTGTGCAGCGTTACGAGAATGGCGACCCGATATTGCCTGGTGGAAAGCTCTGAGGCTGCGGGAAGCCAACGATGTGACCACAGCAAACGATTACGTCGGCAGCGTTGATGCCTTCCTTCTTGATGCCTGGAACCCCAACCAACTCGGTGGTACGGGCCATCGCATTCCTTTGGACTGGCTTGCAAACCCAACCCACAACGTTGCCTGGTGGCTGGCTGGCGGCATTAGTGCCGAATGGATTCCTGACCTTCTGAAGGACGTTGCACCGGATGGACTCGATGCGTCTAGTCGGCTGGAACACAAACCTGGCTGGAAAGATCTCAACAAGGTGAAAGCCCTTGTGGACGCTGTAAAGCATTCACAAGGGCTAACCACCAGGGGGCTTACAAGCGAAGAAACTTGAATTAAGAACTCAACAAGGCTTCTTGCTGCCGGACCAATTCAAAGAACTCCTGTTTGAGGCTGGAATCGTGTCGGAAATCGCCGCGAACAACAGAATTCACCATGCTGGTTTGAGGCTCTTTCACACCGCGCCACTTCATGCAGTAGTGCTGGGCTTTGATAATGATGCCAAGGCCCTGGGGCTCACAAAGTTTTTCGATCTCATCGGCCAAAATCATCACGGCTTCCTCCTGAATGTGAGGACGTGAAAAGACCCAATCAGCCACACGGGTGAATTTTGACAAGCCGATGACACGGGCTCCAGGCTTGATCCCGATCCAACAGTTGCCCATGATGGGGACGAGGTGGTGGGAGCAGGCGGACCGAACCGTGATCGGTCCGACCGTATAGATCTCATCCAGCTGCTTCACATTGGGGAAGCTGGCGACTTTTGGTTGAGGGTGATAACGCCCCTTGAACACTTCGTGGAGATACATCCGAGCCACACGCTCAGCCGTTTCACTGGTGTTGTGATCGTTATCAATATCAATCACGAGAGTGCGCAGCAAATCGCGCACCTTGTCGGCCACCTCGAGCTCGAGGAGAGACAACTCACCTGGTTCTAAATGATCGGAGATGTTGTCATTTGCCAGGAATGGAACGCCAGCGTTCTGAAGACGCTCTCGAATCTTCGAAGCAAGATCTGGATGCAGTGTTGCGTTGCCATTGCCGTTGCTGAGAGCAGCGCCGCGGGAAACGAAGGGGACGGTTGTGGTCATAACGATCGTTTAAAAGGCGCCGGCAGCCGGCATAAGAGTTAGGTCTTCGATCACTTGGGTGGAGGGTTGCTCCGCCAGATTTACCAAGGCATCAGCCGCTTGATCGACGGAGAGCATGGCACGACGATCGAAATCGCTTTGTACGGTTTCTGCATCCCACAGGGGGGTATTCACCGCACCAAGGGTGAGCGTGCAGGCACGAATGCCTTTATCACGCTCTTCTTCGGCTAAACAACGCGTGAAACTGGCTAGAGCGGCCTTGGTAATGCAGTAGGCACCCCATTGAGGAAATGCATTACGCGCAGCATGGCTACTCACATTGATCACCAGGCCTCCCTGTGAGCGCATGGAAGGGACCACTGCCGAACACACCTGCATCACGCTGGTGAGGTTCAACTGAAGCAACCATTGCCAACGCTCCAAGGGCATTGCCAAGAGGTCTCCGGTGTAAGCAGCTCCTGCATTGTTAACTAACACAGAGGGTGCCCCACCCTCTGACATCAGCCTTGCAAATGCAGGCTGGATGTCGGAAGGATTCGTCAGATCAACTGCTGCTGTTGCAACCACTTGACTCGAAGATCGCAAACGAGTTGCAAGGTCTTCAAGCTCATGACCGCTGCGCGCTGTTAACAACAGGTTCCAGCCGCGCTCAGACAGGAGCTCCGCAGTGCGGCGCCCGATGCCTCGACTGGCTCCCGTGATACATGCCGTAGGCAAACGCTGTTAGCGAACCAAAATATCTTAGGCGATATCTTCAAATTACTGTGACGTTTCCTCAGCAAAACGCCCCATTGCACGGAATTTCGTGTAACGAGCGTCTCGAAGCTCTTGCTCTGAAAGCTCGAGCAGTTCGCTGAGATGGCGTTCAAGGGCCGTGCGAAGGGTTTGACCGGCCTCCAATGGAGCCCAATTGTTTCCTCCGGACGGCTCGTCGAGCACTTCATCCACCACACCCAGCTGCAATAAATCCCGACCCGTAATCTTCAGGGCTGCAGCTGCATCAGGGGCCTTCGCCGCATCTCGCCAAAGGATGGATGCACAAGCTTCCGGACTGGCAACGGTGTAGACACTGTGCTCAAACATCAGCAAACGATCAGCGACGCCGATTCCAAGGGCTCCACCAGAGCCGCCCTCACCAATCACCGTGGCGATCACAGGAACCCGCAAACCAAACATGTCCCGCAGGTTCACTGCGATGGCTTCCCCCTGCCCTTGCTCTTCGGCCTGGAGGCCTGCATAGGCTCCTGGGGTATCGATGAAGGTAAGAATCGGCAACCGAAACCGATCGGCATGTTCCATTAGACGCATGGCCTTGCGGTATCCACCGGGGGTGGCCATGCCGAAGTTGCGGGCCACATTTTCTTTGGTGTCGCGCCCTTTTTGATGCCCAAGCAAAAGGACAGCACGATCCCCTAATCGACCCACGCCACCAATCAGGGCCTGATCATCGTTACCCCGACGGTCTCCATGGAGTTCAACGAAGTCGTCGCAAAACATCTGAATGAAGTCCAGCGTGCTTGGCCGGTGAGGGTGACGAGCAACTTGAATCTTCTGGGCTGGGGTTAATCCCTGAAAAATCTCTTGTCTTCGTCTCGATGCGAGGGATTCGAGCTGTTGCAGCTGCTGGGTAACGTCGACTTCGGAATCGCGAGCAAGCTGGCGAATTTGTTCAATCTGCTGCTCCAGTTCCACCAGAGGCTTCTCGAACTCGAGTAAGGGACGACGGGGCATGGGATTGGGGAGGAGTTCAGGCGGCAGCGGCCTGGAGGTTCGGATTGAGGTTCAGGGTTGAGAAACCATGGCGGACGGAGGCCGCACCAATGAAGTCCATCTTTTCCAAGGTGATGTTGTTGCGACCCCAACTGAAATTGGTGTGGCAGCGCTCGAACTCGAGCAACATCGCCTCCGCAAAACAAGCAAACATTTGTCGCTGAGGTTTTTCCATTTCAGCGATTTCCATCATCGACCAACCAATATCCCGACAGAACCTGTCTCTTATACACATCTGACGCTGCCGACGAAGGCTTAGGTGTAGATCTCGGTGGTCGCCGTATCATT
>CAXDNN010000009.1:0-31083 GCA_963990675.1 uncultured Synechococcus sp. | reverse complement strand
ATGATACGGCGACCACCGAGATCTACACCTAAGCCTTCGTCGGCAGCGTCAGATGTGTATAAGAGACAGGTGTGGCAGTTGTCGCAGTTGGCCGTGCTGGCGCCGTTGCGGATTTGTTCGGTGTTGATCCAGCCGACGTGTTTGCCGCAGGCCGTGCTGGTGGGGCCACAGCCTTCACCGACGGTTGAGTGGGTTTGCCGGCGGCCGGTGGAGCCGGAGCTTGCGGTTTTGCGGGAGTTACCGGAGCCGTTACGACTGGCGAGGTGGGTGCCTTTTTCACCGACAGGATCGATTTGCCTGGTACAGGTTTTGCCGGTGAAGCAGCTGGTTGGCTTGGCGATCCTCCCTTGCCAAGCAGGTTGCGGATCTTTCCGGCTTCGGAGTCACTGATCGAGCTGCTGTGGCTTTTTGCTGAGATGGAAAGCTTTTCGGCAGCATCCAACACGTCCTTGTTTTCAAGGCCGAGGTCCTTGGACAACTCGTAAATTCTGACTTTGCCGCTGCTGGTCATTCAGTTGGGGTCTCCGATCGAGCCGGGCATGGTGTGCCGCGGTGCCCTCACGCGAAGTGAGGACAATGTTTAGTTTGCCTCAGCGGATTCACCAGTGCTTGCACTGAGCCGCTCATTCAGCGTCGTAAGGACTGCATCCGGCACCTGACATCGCAGAGCTTTTTGCAGCCGTTTTCGGCGCCGAGCCTCCTCAAGGCACTCTTCCTTCGGACAGAGATAGGCCGAGCGGCCCATCCCGAAGTCCAGAAGGACCCCATCCTTGTGGTCACGGATCACCCGCCAAAGGTGGCGACGATCCTGGAGCTGGCGGCATGCCACGCAACGACGGAGGACGGGCTTGGCGCTCACCGGGCGTCCTCGCGCGTTTCAGCTTCAGCATCGCCGCTGGCCTCGGTCAGCTCTTCAGAAGCGACTGCCTCCCCCTCTGCTTCTTCAACGGCGGCATCTCCCTCAACAAATTCTGCAGAGGGTTCTTCTGAGAGTTCGGTCTCCTCGACGTAGTCCTCGTCGTCTTCTGGCAGGGGATAGAGCTCCCGGAGGCGTGCATCTTCTTCTGCCCTTGCCGCTTGTTCCACCGCCAAGCGCTCTTCCGCCTCTTGCTGAAGTGCTTCCTCTTCTTCCCGCTGAGAAATCAGTTCAGCAACAACGGCATCTTCAGCGGCCTGGTCGTATTCCGTTGAATTTTTAATATCGATCTTCCAGCCCGTTAGTCGTGCCGCCAAACGCACGTTTTGACCTTCGCGGCCGATCGCAAGGCTGAGTTGATCGGGTGGCACCAAAACGTGGGCATGTTGTCCGGCGGGATCAACGAGCCGCACCATTTCGACCCGAGCGGGACTCAGCGAGTTGGCGATGTATTGACCTGGATCTTGAGACCAGCGAATGACATCGATTTTTTCACCGCGCAGCTCATTCACCACCTGCTGGATCCTGGACCCGCGAGCACCGATGCAGGCGCCGACAGGGTCGACTTCCCGTTCAATGCTGTCCACGGCCACTTTGGTGCGAGGACCAACGGATCGTGATGGTGGGTTCGCTTCGCGGGCAACAGCCACGATGCGGACGGAACCCTCTTGGATTTCTGGAACTTCGTTTTCGAATAGATAAACAACGAGACCAGCATTGGAGCGGCTCACGAACAGCTGAGGACCGCGCCGTGGAACCTCGCTCACCTCTTTCAAAAACACCTTGAAGGTGGCGTTGGCCCGGTAGTTGTCATTGGGCAGCTGGTCGCGGCGAGGTAGCTCCGCTTCCACTTCAGGCCTGCCCAGGCCTGAACTCACGGCCATGATGATCGACTGACGTTCGAAGCGGATCACCCGTGCGGTGAGCACGGGGTCTTCAAGGTCGGCAAATTCTTCTTGAATCATGCGCCGCTGCTGATCACGCAGCTTCTGGGCCAAGACCTGTTTTGTGGTGGCCGCAGCCATGCGTCCGAAATCGTCTTTCTCCGGGGTGACATCGAGCACAACCGTGTCGCCAGCTTGGGCGTCTTCGGCCACTTGCATCACCTCTGCAAGGGCAATTTGATGATCTTCACTTTCCACTTCTTCAACAATAATTTTGCTAGCAAGAACTCGATATCCTTCTTCCTCGAGATCAAGGCCAACGTCAAAATTGCTGAAGTAATCCTCATCAAAAGGGTCTTCGCTAATGCCGATGTAGAGCGTGCGTCGATATCGCTCGTATCCCTTCAGCAGTGCTTCCCGTAGAGCTGCTTCAACAACTTGCGGGGGGAGTTTTTTCTCTTCACTGATGTCATCGATCAGATTGGTGAGACCGGGAAGCAGTACGAGAGCCATCGGGCTGGGGGTAAAAAAAGGAGTGAGCGGTTTGCTCGATTACTGGCCGGGAGTGGTGAGGCGTACCTCAATCACTTGGTCGCGAGGGATGCTTTTGATCCGCCCACGGATGTTGATCTGCAGAGCATCCGCATTGCGTTCGTGCAGAAGACCTTCCAGACGATGCTCGACGTTGTTTTGATCACGTTGGGTGACATCCACAGGAAAACCGCGGAAAGTCTGGAAATCGCGATCGCAACTCAGTTGCTCGCCAATCCCAGGACTACTGATCTCGAGAACATAAGCCTCGAGCAGTTGCTGAGATTCTTCCAATGCCTCACCGAGAACACCACTAAATCCAGCGCAATCGTCGAGGTTGACGTCGGATCCGTCGTTGTGTCGGATGTGAACTTGAAGAGTGATGGGATTCATGTGCGTTAGCAGCTGAATCCCACACAGCTCAAAGCCTTGAAGGCCTGCAACTCGTTTGGTGAGTTGCTCAAGTTCTGGCAGAAGAGGATGAGGCAAAAGAACTGATATCAGGCCTTGCCCGACGTGCATGTTCAGTTGTGACCGATCTCCCGTAGGAGATGCCCGTCGGACACACACTGAATCTAAAGGACCGCCTGTGGCCTGTCAGGAGTTGGACGCATTCACGTCGATGCTCGGTGCATCTGGGAAGGCGTCACCATTCTGTTCAGGACCCCGTAAGTCTGCATCTTGGTTGAGGCACTTCACGCGTTGTTCAGATGTTTTGTGGTTTTAACAAACGCGGCCTAATAGCTTGCTTCGTGTCCCGCTGGGGCCATCGCTGAAGATCACTTTCTCCGGCATCCCGACACTGGATTCAATTTGAACCCCACATTGTTTACAACGCTGACAGGTTTGGGTGGGGCTGGACGCGCTCAAATTACTGAATCAACAAGATAACTCTTACGAACCCAGGGACATATTGGTTGTTCGGTTGGCCTCAAGGGGTGGCCCTTCTTCGAAACGCTCGAGAAGAACCTCCACGGGGATTTTGGTGCCGAAGCGGCAGGCATTGGTTTCGCTGGAGGCCAGGGTGCCGTGCTCCCAAAATTTGTTGCTTCCATTCCCGCCTCCGCACAAACCAAAGTGCTCGCAACCCTTATGGCATGTTTCCACCCCTTGGGTCATGTCTTGGAGCAGGCGCTGAAAAGACTCTGTCCGCGTTGAGTCTTCGAGGCTGTGCGTTCTGAGGTTGCCGAGATTAAAAGTGCCGTAGCGGTCGCTAGCGACGGAGAGTAGCTCTGGATCGAACGTGGAGAAGTCCCCTTGGGCATCGACACTCAAAATGGAGAAGGGGCGGTTCAGTTCGTTCTGCTTCATGCGCCGATCCCCCTGGATCAGGCTGATTACCTGTTCAAATTCGCGCAAGACAACGGGATAACCGTCTTGCTCGCTGAGTCGCCAAAAAGTGCGGAGAAAGTCTTTGTATTTCGCTTCCATATTCGAGCCTGCCATTGATGACGATGTATTGATTCCTTCCTTTTCTTCAACATTAAAGCCCACATCATTGATGCCGTTATCACGATAAAACCGATACATTCGTTCAGGTTGTTCCATTGCATCTGCAGTAATCACAGAGATGCAGTGAAACGGCACTTGATTGCGATGCAAGGCTTCAATCCCTCGCATTGCCATGGCATGGGACCCCCGCCCATTGCGGAAGCGACGATGGGCATCGTGAATATCTTCAGGACCGTCAACACTGATCCCTACAACAATTTGGTTGCGCCTAAAGCAATCGCACCAATCGTTGTTGATCAATGTTGCATTGGTTTGAACATGTTGATCAATCTCTAAGTTTTCAGCGCCGAATCGTTGAAGAGATTGATTGATCAGTGTTGTCGCCTTGTCGTACCAGTTTGTAGGCAGAGTGAGGGGTTCACCCGCATGCCAAACAAGGGAGAATTCTGGGCCTGCATAGGGGCTTTCAAAAATTCTCTCCACTAAAAGGGGGATTAGATCTAAATCAAAAACCCGCTTTTTTTGTCGATCTGGGAGATAACAATATGAGCAGTCAAGATTGCATAACGACGTTGACTGGATAACCACGAGGCCAATAGGCCCGAACTGACTGAAGTCGGGCCGAACGCTTGAAGCTGCGATCACCAATTCGCGAACCCGCCACCGCCGTTGCGCCAACCACCACCACCGTTGCCCCAGCCAACCCGATAGCCACCATTGCCCCAGCTGTTGCGGCTGTTGCTGAATTTTCCACCGCCCTTGCCGTTACCCCATTTGCCGCTGCTCTTGCCTCCATTGCTCCACTTGTTGCCGTTGCCGTTTTTCCATTTTCCTTTGGCAACTAGAGCCTCATCCTCTTCGGCATTTTTAAGGAGGCCTTCCCAGTTGCCATTGCGAGCCGCATCAATGCGGGACTCAACGGTGTTGTTGGTTTGGTCTGGAGCATTGAAGATCGACGTGGCTTCAGCGCTTTGGCAAAGAACAGCACTGGAGGCGAGTCAATCCTGGAAGGCAATCAGGGAACGTTTCATGGATTTTGGTTGGCTTGTTTTCGTTGGAAGAGCGAATTAACAGAACAGATCAGTTCGGTGATACAGACATTTCCGAGGTTGTGCTGAGTAACAAGGAGTACAAAGCGCTAATCACTGATTCAGGGAGCATCACGGTGCTGTTGGGACCAATCCAGCGGTTCACCATTTCGCGTGTTGCGGCATTGCCGATGACATATTCCTGGAGCGTTTGACCAATCGCGTTGTTGGCTGCGGCCAGCAATTTGCCATTGTTTTGCTTAACGATGCATCCGATACCTGTGCGGCCATAGGGGCGAATCGGAACGAGGTCGCTGTTCTTGGCATCACTGTTCGCAGCAAGCCAAAGAGTGCCACCGGCGAGTGTGGAGATTTTGCCGCTGTCGTAGGCAGCGAATGCCTCAGCAGGGGTGGCATAGGCCTGCAGCGACGCGCTGGGAACAACGGCTTCCAAAATCTTGGCCGAGGAGGAGTCCTTCACCACACCAACCGTTCGGCCGCGAAGCGATGAAGGGGTGCCGTAAATGCTTGTTCTTGTGAGTAGGCGGGTTCCACCAATGGCAAAGGGGATGGTGTAGCTCACTTTTTCGGCCCGACCCCAATCAAAGGCCACCCCGCAAGCGATATCGGCTTTGCCAGAGGTGATGGCCTTCATTCCATCCTGTGCGGATGTCGTCGGGATGAAGGTGAGCTTCTTGCGCCCGGCCTGGTCCTTCACCAGGTTCAAAATATCAACCCCAAAACCTTCGTACGTATCACCCGACTTTTGATAGAGGGGCTTCACGTCCTCAAAAATCACGGCCTTCAGTGACGTCCTTTTTGCAAAAGGTCCGGCGGCAGCATCAACGGTGGTGACTAAAGAGGCTCCTAGAGCCATCACACTCAATGTTGAAGCAAGAAGTGCTCGCATTCGTATAGCGCTTTGTTCTCGTTCTACCCCTCAGATTCGGGGAAAGGATGCTCTTTTGAGATGCGTAAAGCAAGTTTGCTCGATTTGGACCATCCCCATCCTCTTCCGGATTCCTATAGAAAAGTCAGGACTGCTCATGAGCATTGTTCAAGATCGTTGTCCGATGGGTGCTGGGTCTGGTGTTAATGCTGGACACATTTTTGTTGTCGGCTTCCCCTGTAGAAGCTGTAGAGCACAGCTTTGTGGCGAAGTCGGTGCGTCGTGTGGCTCCAGCTGTGGTTCGGATCGACACCGAACGCACCGTGGAGCGTCAAGCCTTTGATCCCACGTTGATTGATCCGCTGTTGCGTGATTTGTTGGGTGACCCGCAGTTGGGACCCGAGCGAGAGCGGGGGCAAGGATCAGGAGTCGTGATTGATTCCAAGGGTTTAGTTCTCACCAATGCCCACGTTGTCGATCGGGTGGAATCCGTCAGCGTCACCGTTGCTGATGGCGAGCAGCTCGATGGTCGTGTGGTGGGATTCGACCCTGTTACCGATATCGCGTTGGTTCAATTGGAGGGGCGGAACTTGCCTCCGAGAGCGCCCTTAGGAGATTCAGAGGTGATGGAAGTTGGCGATTGGGCGATCGCGCTCGGCACACCCTTTGGCCTGGAACGCACCGTCACCCTCGGCATCGTTAGCAGCCTTCACCGCAATATCAACAGTCTTGGCTTTTCCGACAAACGCCTCGATCTGATTCAGACAGATGCGGCGATCAATCCAGGCAATTCCGGCGGCCCTCTTGTCAACGGGGAAGGAGAAGTGATCGGGATTAACACTCTGGTGCGTTCTGGCCCAGGGGCGGGTCTGGGCTTCGCGATCCCGATCAATTTGGCGAGACGCGTCGCAGATCAGCTGCAGGAACAAGGTGAGGTTGTACACCCCTACATCGGTTTGCAGTTGGTTGGCTTGACGCCTCGGATTGCCAGGGATCACAACAAAGACCCCAATGCATTGGTTCAACTACCAGAGCGCACTGGAGCGCTGGTGCAAAGCGTTTTGCCTCAGGGACCTGCCGAAGACGCTGGCTTGCGTCGTGGTGACCTGGTGATCGAGGTGGCTGAAAAACCTGTGGCAGACCCTCAGGCGTTGCTCGAGGTGGTGGATGCTGCTCAGCTTTCGGAGCCCCTGCCCTTAACGGTGTTGCGAAACGGTCGTGAACTCACCCTTTCGGTTAAACCGGCTCCCTTACCAGGTTTGGGCTGAAACTCTTGCTACCGTCGCGCCCACAGATTGCGAAACGATGGCGGATCTTCAAACCCAAATGAAGCAGGCGGTTGCTGATGCAGCGGTGGGGCAAATTAAGGACGGCATGGTGCTCGGGCTTGGTTCCGGATCCACTGCAGCGCTGATGATTCGCGGTCTTGGAGCCAAGCTTGCTA
Organism: uncultured Synechococcus sp.; assembly: GCA_963990675.1. Classification (GTDB taxonomy): domain Bacteria; phylum Cyanobacteriota; class Cyanobacteriia; order PCC-6307; family Cyanobiaceae; genus Parasynechococcus. The sequence goes on along the minus strand of CAXDNN010000009.1, from coordinate 23,939 downwards.
CCGGAGAATTGAAAAATATTGTCGGTGTGACGACCTCCTTTCAAGGGGAGGTGTTGGCCGCTGAATTGAATATTCCTCTGCTGAGTCTTAACGCTGTTGATCGGATCGACCTAGCCATCGATGGTGCCGATGAGGTGGATCCAAGTTTTCAGCTCATCAAAGGTGGTGGTGCATGCCATGTTCAGGAGAAACTCGTTGCAGCGATGGCCGATCGATTTGTGGTGGTGGTGGATTCCACCAAACTGGTCGATCGCCTCAATCTGGACTTTTTGCTGCCAGTGGAGGTGCTGCCTGGTGCCTGGCGTCAGATCCAAAAGACGTTGGCATCTATGGGAGGCAGCGCTGAACTTCGAATGGCCCAGCGCAAAGCTGGTCCTGTGGTGACCGATCAGGGCAATCTTGTGTTGGACGTGAAGCTCAAAAGTGGAATCGACGATCCAGCATCTTTAGAGAAGGCGATCAACAACATTCCAGGCGTTTTGGAAAACGGTTTGTTTGTGAATCTCACCGACGAGGTGTTGGTGGGTGAAATTTCTGATGGTGTCGCCGGCGTTCGCAGCCTCGATCGGCGCCCTAGCTGAGCCGACGCTTCACGGATTCGGCATGGCTATGGAGCCCTTCGCTCCTCGCCAGTTCTTGAACGGCTGATCCTGTGGCTTCAAGGGCCGCGCGATTAAAGCCGATCAACGAGGTATGCCGCATAAATGTCTCAACGCTTAGGGCGCCACTAAAGCGAGCCGCGCCGCAGGTGGGCAGGGTGTGATTCGGACCCGCTAGGTAATCACCAACCGCCTCCGGTGACCAAGGGCCCATAAAAATCGCGCCGGCATGTTGGATCCGTTCAGCCAACGCCTGCGGACGTTCCACCAAGAGTTCCAAATGCTCTGGAGCAAAGCTGTCGCTCAACTCGGCGCAGCTTTCGAGGTCGGCGCAGACCACCACCAATCCCCAGTTGTTGATCGAGGCCTCGCAGATTTCACGGCGGGGGTGCCCCTCGAGTTGTTGCTCGATTTCATCGGGAATCTGCTCAGCCAAGGCTGGATTGGTGGTGATCAAAACCGCTGCTGCGAGAGGGTCATGCTCGGCTTGGGCTAACAGGTCTGCGGCAACTTGATCAGGTTTGGCGCTTTGATCCGCGATCACTAAAACTTCACTAGGACCTGCCAGGGAGTCGATGCCCACTTGGCCATAGACGGCCTGCTTGGCCAAGGTTACGTAGAGATTTCCAGGTCCGCTGATTACGTCCACCTTGGGAACGCTTTCTGTTCCATAGGCCATGGCTGCGATCGCTTGGGCCCCGCCAAGGCGAAAGACAGTTCGAACACCTGCGAGATGGGAGGCCGCGAGAACCACTGGGTTGACCATTCCGTCACGACCTGCCGGGGAACAGATCACCACCTCTTTGACGCCAGCAACTTTGGCTGGCACAGCATTCATGAGGACTGTGCTGGGATAGGACGCCCGACCTCCCGGTACGTACAAACCAGCCCGATCCACTGGCCTCCAGCGCCGCCCAAGCCGCTCTCCATAGGGCCCTTCGGTGGCGATGTCTGCTGGTCGCTGGCGTTGATGAAAGTCGGTGATGCGCCGATGGGCGAGCTCGAGGGCGTCTTGGAGATTGGTCGGGAGGTTTTGCCATGAACGCTCGAGCTGCTCTTGGGGCACAGCGACAGGTTCCGGACGGAAGCCGTCAAAGCGCTCAGTAAATTCGATAACGGCGGCATCTCCCCGGGTCCGGACCTCGGTCAGAATCGTGTCGACACGGCCCTGGGCCTCGCGCTGTTGGGCGTGGGCTGTGCGTTGGACGAGGCGCTGGAGTTCTCCCTTGGCCTGCTCCGGATCTCGCACGATGCGGAGTGAAAAACCCGCCGGATTTTTCTCAGGCAAGGAACACCTTGGGTTCATTGCCCTCAAATTAAGACCCGGACTGGTGAGGCGCTTTGCGGCGTCGGCCTGATCGAAGCATGGGAGCTAGGGAGTATGGTGTCGGATTGTTCGCAGCGTTTCCGCGTCAGTGGCCAATAACAATTCAGCGAAGAAGCGTATAGAGATTGCTGAGCGCAATCGTTTGCGCAACCGCAGCTACAAGTCGTCAATGCGCACCTTGATGAAGCGTTGCTTCAGTGCTTGCGATGCCTATGGCTCCGCCCCTGGTGAAGAGGCCAAGGCTTCCGTGCAAGCTTCGTTGCGCGAAGCGTTCAGCAAGATTGATAAGGCTGTGAAAGTGGGTGTTCTTCACCGCAACAACGGCGCCAATCAGAAATCCCGGTTGAGTTCGGCCGTGCGCAAGGTTCTCGAACCAACCAGCTGAACGTCGTAACGCGGCAGAATGGGTCGAAAGCGCGTTTCGGCCCACCTGTGTCGTCCACCCCGACGCTGATCGACAGCCACTGTCACATTGTTTTTCGGAACTTCGAGGATGACCTCGAGGATGTTGCTAGCCGTTGGAGAGAGGCTGGCGTCAGAGCTCTGTTGCATGCATGCGTCGAGCCTTCGGAAATCCCTGCCATCCGTTCTCTGGCTGATCGATTTCCAGAGATGCGTTACTCCGTTGGGGTCCACCCGCTCGATACGCAGCATTGGCGTCAAGACACGGTTGAGGTGCTGCGTCAGGCGGCACTCGATGACACAAGGGTTGTTGCCATCGGCGAGCTTGGACTCGATTTATTTCGCGACAAAAATTTGGAGGAGCAACTCGCCGTGCTTCGGCCGCAGCTTGACCTGGCTTTTGAGTTGAATCTTCCCGTGATTGTTCATTGTCGGGATGCTGCAGAGCCGATGCTGAAGGAGCTTCGCGCCCGACGGTTGGACGGCCGCTGCCCCGCTGGTGTGATGCATTGCTGGGGAGGCACTCCGGAGGAAATGCAAGGCTTTCTCGACCTTGGCTTATACATCAGCTTCAGCGGCACAGTCACCTTCCCCAAAGCATTCGCGACCCACGCCTGCGCCGAACAGGTTCCTGAAGACCGCTTTTTGGTTGAAACCGATTGTCCTTTCCTGGCTCCAGTGCCGAGACGTGGCAAGAGGAATGAACCGGCTTTTGTGGCCTCAGTGGCCTCTCGTGTTGCCGATTTGCGCGGCGTTGACGTGGATTCGATTGCCGCTACGACTACATCCAATGCGCGCCGTCTGTTCAAACTGCCTTGAATCCCTAACCTGTCGAGGGGGAGGGGAATGCGTTATGTAAGATGTTGTATTGGCCTGGCCATAGACCGGTTTTCCCTGTCTGTGGCGCCTGAAGCGTCCATTCCCTTCCGGTGCACTTGTCGTCGTTAGCTGATCTGCCCCGCGATTGCTGAGCTCAACAGTTGGTTGGTCTTCTCCTTGGAGACTTGCTCCCTCGCTGTCGTTCTCGTAACTCGCTAAGCAGCTTTTGCGCGGTGATTCTGTCCAGTCCTCTTGTTCCTTCGTCCTCCCTGCCGGTCCCCGCATGAGCAGCAGCGCGATTCAGGTCGCCAAGACCGCCACCTTTCTCCCAGATTTGGTGGAGGTTCAGCGGGCCAGCTTTAAGTGGTTTTTAGATAAAGGTTTGATTGAGGAGCTGGAAAGCTTCTCTCCAATTACCGACTACACCGGGAAGCTTGAGCTGCACTTCATTGGCAGCGAATATCGACTTAAGCGTCCTCGCCACGATGTGGAAGAGGCCAAGCGCCGCGACGCGACGTTTGCGTCGCAGATGTATGTCACCTGTCGACTTGTTAATAAAGAAACAGGTGAGATTAAAGAGCAGGAAGTTTTTATAGGTGAATTGCCCCTAATGACTGAACGTGGAACGTTCATCATTAATGGTGCTGAACGCGTGATCGTGAATCAGATCGTGCGTAGTCCTGGTGTCTATTTCAAAGATGAAATGGACAAAAATGGCCGTCGTACATACAACGCCAGTGTGATTCCCAATCGTGGGGCATGGCTGAAGTTTGAGACAGATAAAAACGATCTACTCCATGTTCGCGTTGATAAAACGCGAAAGATCAATGCCCACGTACTCATGCGTGCCATGGGTCTGTCGGACAACGATGTGTTGGACAAGCTCCGTCACCCGGAGTTTTACAAAAAGTCGATTGATGCCGCCAATGATGAAGGCATTAGTTCTGAAGATCAGGCCCTACTTGAGCTCTACAAAAAGCTTCGTCCCGGTGAACCGCCCTCTGTGAGTGGTGGTCAGCAGCTTCTGCAGACCCGTTTCTTTGATGCCAAACGCTACGACCTAGGTCGGGTTGGTCGATACAAAATCAACAAAAAACTCCGCCTCACGATTCCAGATACGGTGCGCACCCTCACCCATGAGGATGTGTTATCGACTCTGGATTACCTGATCAATCTGGAGTTGGATGTTGGCGGCGCCAGCCTCGATGACATTGACCATCTCGGTAACCGTCGTGTCCGTTCCGTCGGTGAACTGCTCCAGAACCAGGTTCGTGTCGGACTCAATCGACTCGAACGGATCATTAAAGAGCGAATGACGGTTGGTGAAACCGATTCACTCACTCCAGCCCAATTGGTGAATCCAAAGCCCCTCGTGGCGGCGATCAAAGAGTTCTTTGGATCCAGCCAGCTGAGTCAGTTCATGGACCAGACCAATCCTCTGGCTGAGCTCACCCACAAGCGCCGAATCTCTGCCCTTGGTCCAGGTGGCCTAACCCGGGAGCGGGCGGGCTTCGCTGTGCGCGATATTCATCCTTCTCACTATGGACGTCTTTGTCCGATTGAGACTCCAGAAGGACCGAATGCAGGTCTAATTAACTCTTTGGCGACGCACGCCCGTGTGAATGAGTATGGCTTCATTGAAACTCCGTTCTGGAAAGTTGAGAACGGAGTTGTTATCAAGTCTGGCGATCCTATTTATCTCTCTGCTGACCGAGAAGACGAAGTTCGTGTTGCTCCCGGTGATGTTGCCACCGAAGACAACGGTGCGATCAAAGCTGATTTAATCCCCGTTCGTTATCGACAGGATTTCGAAAAAGTTCCACCGGAACAAGTTGATTACGTTGCTTTATCGCCTGTTCAGGTGATCTCAGTGGCGACCTCGTTGATCCCCTTCTTGGAACACGACGACGCCAACCGTGCCCTGATGGGTTCCAATATGCAGCGTCAGGCTGTACCTCTGTTGAGGCCTGAGCGTGCTCTGGTGGGGACTGGTCTCGAGACCCAAGTGGCTCGCGATTCCGGAATGGTTCCGATCTCAAGGGTGAATGGAACTGTTGTTTTCGTAGATGCCAACGCCATCGTTGTGCTGGATGAAGACGGTCAGGAACACACGCACTTCTTACAGAAATACCAACGTTCCAACCAAGACACTTGCCTCAATCAGCGTCCAATCGTCCGTCAGGGCGATCCGGTGATTGTTGGTCAGGTCTTGGCGGATGGTTCTGCCTGTGAAGGTGGCGAAATTGCGTTGGGACAAAACGTGCTAATCGCCTACATGCCCTGGGAGGGATACAACTACGAAGATGCCTTGCTTGTTAGCGAGCGCCTCGTCACCGATGATCTCTATACCTCGGTTCATATCGAGAAATACGAGATTGAAGCCCGTCAGACCAAGTTGGGTCCTGAGGAAATCACTCGGGAGATTCCGAATGTTGCTGAGGAAAGCCTTGGCAACCTTGACGAAATGGGAATCATTCGTGTTGGTGCTTTCGTTGAAAGTGGCGACATTTTGGTGGGTAAGGTCACCCCAAAAGGTGAGTCGGATCAACCACCTGAGGAAAAACTCCTTCGCGCCATCTTTGGTGAGAAAGCCCGCGATGTTCGCGACAACTCACTGCGTGTTCCTGGAACAGAGCGCGGTCGGGTTGTTGATGTTCGGATCTATACCCGCGAACAAGGAGATGAGCTTCCCCCGGGCGCAAACATGGTGGTTCGCGTTTATGTGGCCCAGCGCCGCAAGATTCAGGTCGGCGATAAAATGGCGGGCCGCCATGGCAACAAAGGAATCATCAGCCGCATTCTTCCCCGTGAAGACATGCCCTATCTGCCCGATGGCACTCCTGTCGACATCGTTCTGAACCCTCTGGGTGTTCCGAGTCGGATGAATGTTGGCCAGGTGTTCGAACTCTTGATGGGATGGGCGGCATCCAATCTTGATTGCCGAGTCAAGATTGTTCCTTTTGACGAAATGCATGGGGCTGAAAAGTCCCAGCAGACTGTGACCACATTCCTGACCGAGGCAGCAAAACTGTCTGGAAAAGACTGGGTCTACAACTCTGAAAATCCTGGGAAACTTGTTCTTCGCGACGGTCGTACTGGTCTTCCCTTTGATCAGCCTGTTGCTGTGGGCTATTCCCATTTCTTGAAATTGGTGCACCTTGTCGATGACAAGATTCACGCCCGTTCCACCGGCCCTTACTCCTTGGTGACCCAGCAGCCGCTAGGTGGTAAGGCCCAGCAAGGTGGTCAGCGTTTGGGTGAGATGGAAGTTTGGGCTCTTGAGGCCTATGGCGCTGCTTACACCCTTCAAGAATTGCTCACGGTCAAGTCTGACGACATGCAAGGTCGTAACGAGGCCTTGAACGCCATCGTGAAAGGCAAGCCAATTCCTCGCCCTGGTACTCCCGAATCCTTCAAGGTGCTGATGCGTGAGCTTCAGTCCCTTGGCTTGGATATCGCGGTGTACACCGACGAAGGGAAAGAAGTCGATCTGATGCAAGACGTGAACCCGCGTCGAAGTACCCCAAGTCGTCCGACCTATGAGTCTCTCGGGGTCGCTGATTACGACGAGGACTGACGGATCAACGAACGAACCGACAACCCGCTTCTTCTTCATTAATCGTCTTCCTTAACCGTCAATGACCAACAGCAACCTCCGTACCGAGAATCACTTCGATTACGTCAAGATCACGCTGGCATCCCCTGAGCGGGTGATGGAGTGGGGTCAGCGCACCCTTCCGAATGGCCAGGTGGTGGGTGAGGTCACCAAGCCGGAGACCATCAACTACAGAACCCTGAAGCCCGAGATGGACGGGTTGTTTTGCGAGAAGATTTTTGGTCCTTCCAAGGATTGGGAATGCCATTGCGGGAAATACAAGCGTGTGCGTCACCGCGGCATTGTTTGTGAGCGTTGTGGGGTTGAGGTCACCGAGAGCAGGGTTCGCCGTCACCGGATGGGCTTCATCAAGCTCGCCGCTCCGGTGTCTCACGTTTGGTACCTGAAGGGAATTCCGAGCTATGTGGCCATCCTGTTGGATATGCCGCTTCGTGATGTTGAGCAGATTGTTTATTTCAACTGCTACGTCGTTCTTGATCCAGGTGACCACAAGGATCTGAAGTACAAGCAGCTGCTGACGGAAGACGAATGGTTGGAAATCGAAGACGAGATTTACGCCGAAGAATCTGAAATTGAGAATGAGCCTGTTGTTGGCATTGGTGCCGAAGCCCTGAAGCAACTTCTTGAGGATCTCAGCCTTGAAGAAGTCGCTCAGCAGCTTCGTGAAGACATCAATGGCAGTAAGGGTCAAAAACGCGCCAAGTTGATCAAGCGGCTTCGCGTGATCGATAACTTCATTGCGACCAGTGCCCGTCCCGATTGGATGGTGCTTGACGTTATCCCTGTGATTCCGCCGGATCTCCGTCCGATGGTTCAGCTGGATGGTGGTCGCTTCGCGACGTCCGATCTCAATGATCTCTACCGCCGCGTTATCAACCGGAATAACCGTTTGGCTCGGTTGCAGGAAATCCTTGCGCCCGAGATCATCGTCCGCAATGAGAAGCGGATGCTTCAAGAAGCCGTCGATGCACTGATCGACAACGGTCGTCGTGGTCGCACGGTTGTTGGTGCTAATAATCGCCCGCTGAAATCACTCAGCGACATCATTGAAGGCAAACAGGGACGTTTCCGTCAGAACCTTCTCGGCAAGCGTGTTGATTATTCAGGCCGCTCCGTGATCGTGGTGGGTCCAAAACTGAAAATGCATCAGTGTGGATTGCCAAAGGAAATGGCGATTGAGTTATTCCAGCCCTTTGTGATTCACCGTCTGATTCGTCAGAACATCGTGAACAACATCAAGGCGGCAAAGAAACTCATTCAGCGCGCCGATGATGAAGTGATGCAGGTTTTGCAGGAGGTGATCGACGGTCATCCAATCATGTTGAACCGTGCTCCAACCCTTCACCGACTGGGGATTCAGGCGTTTGAACCGAAGTTGGTTGATGGTCGTGCCATTCAACTGCACCCTCTGGTCTGTCCGGCATTCAACGCCGACTTTGATGGTGATCAGATGGCTGTCCACGTTCCGCTTGCGATCGAGGCTCAGACCGAAGCGCGCATGTTGATGTTGGCCAGCAACAACATCCTGTCTCCAGCAACAGGTGAACCCATCATCACTCCATCACAAGACATGGTGTTGGGCTCTTATTACCTCACCGCCTTGCAGCCCGGTGCAACGCAACCTGAATTCGGTGATCGCGGTGCAACTTTTGCAGGTCTTGATGATGTTATTCATGCCTTCGACGACACCCGAGTTGGTCTGCACGATTGGGTTTGGGTCCGTTTCAACGGAGAAGTTGAAGACGACGATGAACTGCAGGAACCACTGAAGTCGGAAACGTTGAGCGATGGAACCCGTATTGAACAGTGGACCTACCGACGCGATCGCTTCGACGAGGAAGGAGCGCTGATCAGCCGTTACATCCTCACCACTGTTGGCCGCGTGGTTATGAATCACACCATCATTGATGCGGTGGCCGCCGCCTGAATCACACCTGAATTTTTTCTTTCAATCCACCTGATCTGCGCGCAGTCATGACCACTTCCAAGCCCCGTAAGCCCTCGAAAGCCAAAGCAGCCAAAGCGGCTAAAGCAGCCAAAGCTGCTCTGGAGAAGATCTCGAAGCCTCTCTCAAAAACACCGCCTCCGTTTCGAAATCACATTGTTGATAAAAAGGCCCTAAAAAATTTGGTGGCTTGGTCGTTCAAGCATCACGGAACGGCTGTGACGTCATCGATGGCTGATAATTTGAAAGATCTTGGGTTTAAATATGCAACTCAGGCGGCTGTTTCAATTTCCGTTGATGATTTAAAAGTTCCTGAGGCAAAAAAAGATCTTCTTGGCCAGGCTGAAGAACAAATTACAGCGACGGAAGAGCGTTACAGGCTTGGTGAAATTACTGAGGTTGAACGTCACACCAAGGTGATTGATACCTGGACAGAGACCAATGAGCGTCTCGTCAACGCGGTTAAAAAGAATTTTGATGAGAACGCACCGCTCAACTCGGTGTGGATGATGGCCAACTCTGGGGCCCGGGGAAACATGTCCCAGGTGCGTCAGCTTGTGGGTATGCGTGGCTTGATGGCTAACCCACAGGGTGAAATCATTGACTTGCCGATTCGTACCAACTTCCGCGAAGGTTTAACGGTTACTGAGTACGTGATCTCCTCCTATGGAGCACGGAAGGGTCTCGTTGATACGGCGTTGCGCACGGCCGACTCGGGCTATCTCACGCGTCGTTTGGTGGACGTTGCCCAAGACGTGATTGTTCGAGAGGACGATTGTGGAACGACCCGTCACATTGTTGTTGAGGCCGAAGACAGCAAATTTGGTAATCGCTTGGTGGGCCGCTTAACGGCCGCGCAGGTGGTGAATTCTGAGGGTGAGGTGCTGGCTGAGCGCGATACAGAAATCGACCCTGCTCTGTCCAGAACCATTGAGAAGGCAGGTGTCACAGCCGTAAGCATTCGTTCCCCTCTTACATGTGAAGCGAATCGCTCCGTCTGCCGCAAGTGTTACGGCTGGGCCCTAGCTCACAACGAGTTGGTTGATCTGGGCGAAGCGGTTGGCATTATCGCTGCCCAGTCCATTGGTGAGCCGGGAACGCAGCTCACGATGCGCACGTTCCACACCGGCGGTGTGTCCACCGCTGAAAGTGGTGTTGTGCGATCCAAAGTTGCTGGAGATGTTGAGTTCGGCAGCAAAGCGCGGGTTCGCCCCTATCGCACGCCCCATGGTGTTGAGGCTCAACAGGCTGAGGTTGATTTCACGCTCACGATTAAGCCCACCGGTAAGGGGCGTCCCCAAAAAATCGACATCACGGTTGGCTCTTTGCTGTTCGTCGACAACGGACAGGTCATTGAATCTGACGTCACCGTTGCGCAGATTGCCGCTGGTGCGGTGAAGAAGAGCGTTGAAAAAGCAACGAAGGATGTGATCTGCGATTTGGCTGGTCAGGTTCGTTACGAGGAAAAAATTCAGCCAAGAGAAGTTACTGACCGTCAGGGAAACATCACCCTGAAAGCCCAGCGTCTCGGTCGGATGTGGGTCCTCGCCGGTGATGTTTATAACCTCCCACCTAACGCCCTACCTGTCGTGGCTGGTAAGTCCACGGCGACGGAAGGTCAGGTGCTTGCAGAAGCCAGCCAACGCAGCGAATTTGGCGGCGATGTTCGTTTGCGCGACTCCATTGGTGATTCCCGAGAGGTGCAAATCGTCACGACGGCGATGACCCTTAAAGATTTCAAGTTGCTGGAGGAATCCACCCATTCCGGTGAACTTTGGAATCTTGAGGCGAAAGATGGCACCCGCTATCGCCTCAATACCATTCCTGGAAGCAAGATTGGTAATGGCGAAGTGATCGCCGAACTTGCTGACGATCGCTTCCGCACCGGCACCGGAGGTCTCGTCAAATTTGCACCCGGATTGGCCATTAAAAAAGCTCGATCTGCCAAAAACGGATACGAAGTCAACAAGGGGGGAACCTTGCTGTGGGTTCCTCAGGAAACCCATGAAATCAATAAAGATATTTCCTTGTTGATGATTACTGATGGTCAGTGGATTGAGGCTGGTACTGAGGTTGTTAAAGATATCTTTAGTCAGACGGCTGGTATCGTTACTGTTACTCAAAAGAACGATATTCTCCGCGAAATCATTGTTCGTGGTGGAGATCTTCACCTGAGTAGTGATAACAAAGCGCTTGAACGCTTTGAAGGTGACGGACAAATGGTGAACCCCGGTGATGACGTCGCCAAGGGTGTGTCTGTCGACACAATGAAATTTGTACAGACAGTAGAAACGCCTGAGGGCAAGGCCCTCTTGCTCCGGCCGGTTGAGGAATACACCATCCCGAATGAAGCTCAGCTTCCTGAGCTATCCCACGTGAAGCAGGCCAATGGCCCCCATCTGGGAATCAAAGCAACTCAGCGTTTGGCTTTTAAAGACAACGAACTGATTAAGTCGGTTGAGGGAGTTGAGCTGCTGAAGACGCAACTGCTTCTGGAAACCTTCGACACCACACCGCAAATGACGGTGGATGTGGAAAAGGCACCCGATAAGCGAGCTAAGACCATCTCTCGCTTGCGTTTGGTCATCCTCGAATCGATCTTGGTTCGTCGCGACACCATGTCGGACTCCAGCCATGGTTCGACCCACACTGAACTTCAAGTGGAGGATGGGATTTCAGTGAAGGCGGGTGATGTTGTCGCCACAACTCAGATTCTCTGTAAGCAAGAAGGTGTCGTTCAGCTACCTGAAGCCACGGAGGCTGAACCTGTCCGTCGATTAATCGTTGAGCGTCCGGAAGACACCACTACTATTTCCACGTCAGGCAAACCGTCCGTCGCGGTTGGCGATCGTGTGGTCGATGGTGATTTGCTGGCCAGTGGAGAACCTTCAGCCTGTTGCGGTGAGGTGGAAGCTGTTGATGGCAACAGCGTCACGCTTCGACTGGGTCGTCCGTACATGGTGTCTCCCGACTCCCTGCTTCACGTTCGTGATGGTGACTTGGTTCAACGGGGCGACGGCTTGGCTCTCCTGGTGTTCGAACGCCAGAAGACCGGAGACATCGTTCAGGGCCTGCCAAGGATTGAGGAGCTCTTGGAAGCTCGTCGTCCTCGGGAATCCGCCATTCTGTGCCGGAAGCCTGGAACGGTTGAAATTAAGCAAGGGGAAGACGACGATTCCCTTTCCGTCAATGTGATCGAGTCCGACGATGCGATCGGTGAATACCCCATCCTTTTGGGTCGCAATGTGATGGTCAACGATGGCCAGCAAGTCACAGCTGGGGAATTACTCACAGACGGTCCGATTAACCCCCACGAACTTCTGGAATGCTTCTTCGAAGACTTCCGTAGTCGTAAGCCTTTGATGGACGCGGCTCAAGAAGCGATTGCAAATCTCCAGCACCGTCTTGTGACGGAAGTCCAGAACGTCTACAAATCTCAGGGTGTCTCGATTGACGACAAACACATTGAGGTGATTGTCCGTCAAATGACCAGCAAAGTTCGTGTTGAAGACGCTGGAGACACCACCCTTCTCCCTGGAGAGTTGATCGAGCTCAGACAGGTGGAAGACACCAACCAGGCCATGGCTATTACGGGTGGGGCGCCGGCTGAGTTCACCCCGGTCTTGCTGGGTATCACCAAGGCCTCTCTCAACACAGACAGCTTCATTTCTGCGGCATCTTTCCAGGAGACCACGCGGGTTCTTACCGAAGCTGCGATCGAAGGGAAGAGCGATTGGCTCCGTGGCCTCAAGGAGAACGTGATCATTGGTCGCCTGATCCCTGCTGGAACCGGTTTCAGCGGCTTCGAAGAAGAGCTTCAGAAAGAAGCCGGTCCTCATCCAGATATTCTTTCGGAGGACCCTGCGGGATACCGCCGGATGCAAAATCTGCGTCCGGACTACACCGTGGATATGCCACCTGCGGCCAGCTCCAGTGCTCTGCTAGACGATCCCAGTGATGCCGATTTAGAAGCCACGCGGACCCGTCACAACATTGATCCTTCCGCCAGCACAAATGCTGCGTTTACGCGGCCGGATGTTGATAACGAGCTCAAGGAGGAGCAAATTGTTGATGCCGAGGCTGTTGAAGGTCTCCAAGAGGAAGGCTTGCTTTCCGACGATTGACTTTCCACCTCTGAGCCCGTTATTGATTGACCCATGATTGAACCTACCGAAATTCCCCAACGTCGCTTGCCCCGTTATGGCTTTCACGGCCATACGGAAAAGTTGAATGGGCGCATGGCCATGCTTGGCTTCATTGCCCTTTTGGTCGTGGAATTCAAGCTCGGTCATGGGTTATTGAATTGGTGAACAATGTCTTGCTCGGTCGCAGTGCGGCCGAGTTGGAGAACTGGGCGATTGCTCAGGGGCAAAAGTCCTTCCGTGGACGTCAAATTCACGATTGGCTATACAACAAAGGCGTTAAATCGCTTTCAGACATCACCGCTCTTCCGAAGCAATGGCGGTCTGAGCTTGAGGATCAAACGTTTCGAGTTGGCCGGTTGAAGTTTCTGCATCAATCCGTGGCCGCGGATGCCACAACAAAGTTGTTGTTAGCGACGGATGACGGCGAAACCATCGAAACGGTGGGTATTCCCACCGACCAGCGACTCACGGTCTGCATTTCCAGCCAGGTGGGATGCCCGATGGCCTGCCGTTTTTGTGCGACTGGCAAAAGTGGATTGCAGCGCTCCTTAGAAACCCACGAAATTGTCGATCAGGTTTTGAGTGTGCGTGAGGCGATGGATCGGCGTCCGTCGCACATTGTTTTTATGGGGATGGGAGAGCCCTTGCTCAATAGCGAAGCGGTGTTGGAGACCATTCGTTGTTTGAACACCGACCTCGGCATTGGTCAACGGCGCATCACCGTGAGCACCGTCGGTGTGCCCAAAACATTGCCACAGCTAGCAGAGTTGGCGATAGACAAACTCGGGCGAGCTCAATTCACCCTTGCGGTGAGCTTGCATGCTCCCAACCAGCAGTTAAGGGAAGAATTGATTCCCACGGCGCATGCGTATCCCTATGACGATTTGCTGGATGATTGTCGACACTATTTAGATCTCACAGGGCGTCGTGTCAGCTTTGAATACATCTTGCTTGGTGAGTTGAATGACCATCCTGAGCACGCCGCTGAGTTGGCTGATCGCGTGGGTGGTTTTCAAAGTCACGTCAATCTGATTGCCTATAACCCGATTGAAGAGGAAGAATTTAAGCGCCCAACATCTCAAAGGATTGAAGCCTTCCGTCGCGTTTTGGAACGCCGCGGTGTTGCTGTCAGTCTGCGGGCAAGCCGTGGCCTAGATCAGAATGCTGCCTGTGGTCAATTGCGTCGGCAACATCTGAAAGGATCTGATCAAAATTAAGCTTCGCCGAGGCATTTTTGGTTGTGGTAATGATTGGTTGTTGATGTTCAGATGATTTGGAAATTTTGATCTTGATTTACTTCGTTGGTGGAGGCTTTTGTGATGAATTGATGTTGCTGGGGGCGGTGATTTTCCATGTCGATCTGCAGGGTCTTAGGCCTGATCCGCCCTGATCGCTTCCCCTTTGCTCAAGACTGGAGGGATTGGCGGACAGAATGAATGGCTGCAGTTGACTGGCTTCTTCTCGGCCTGTACCTACTGCTTACATTTTTGTTGGGCCTTTGGCTTGCCCGCCGGAATCGTGGCCAAGAGGATTACTTCGTTGCAGGTCGGCGTTTAAACGGCTGGTTGGCCGGCGCATCGATGGCGGCGACAACCTTTTCCATCGATACCCCGCTCTATATCGCAGGACTCGTCGGTAGTCGTGGCCTGGCCGGGAATTGGGAATGGTGGAGCTTCGGGCTGGCCCACGTTGCGATGGCGGTGGTGTTTGCTCCGCTTTGGCGTCGCAGTGGAGTGTTGACCGATGCGGCCTTCACCGAATTGCGCTATGGCGGTGCTGCCGCTGCATGGCTTCGCGGGATTAAGGCCTTCCTTCTGGCGTTACCCGTGAACTGCATTGGGATCGGTTACGCGTTTCTGGCCCTGCGAAAAGTGGTGGAAGCGTTGGGGATTGTTCGAGGTGAGCCGAGCTTCCTGGGGCTGTCCGACACGGTGTGGCTGCTGGCTGTTGTTGCCTTGTTGGTGGTCAGCTACACGGTGGTTGGTGGCCTATGGGCCGTGGTGATGACCGATTTGGTGCAGCTTGTTCTCGCTTTGCTGGGTGCTTTGGCGGTTGCTGTGGCTGCTCTGCATGCCACCGGCGGGATGGCGTCGCTGCTCGATCAACTTCAAGCCCTGAATCGACCTGAATTGGTGTCGTTGGTTCCTTGGACGTGGGACGACAAGGGCTTCGTCTGGCTCGATGGTGCAGGCATCAGTGTGCCGATGTTCACCGCTTACATCGCCGTGCAGTGGTGGAGTTTTCGCCGCAGTGATGGCGGTGGTGAGTTCATCCAACGCATGCTGGCCACCCGTGACGAGCAGCAAGCACGACTCGCCGGCTGGGTTTTTCTGGTTGTGAATTACTTGATTCGCAGCTGGCTCTGGGTGGTGGTGGCTTTGGCTGCGCTCGTTTTATTGCCAGAACAGGCCGATTTAGAGCTTGGTTATCCAAAGCTTGCGGTTGATCTCTTGCCTCCAGTAGCGCTTGGGCTCGTGGTGGTGTCTCTGGTTGCCGCCTTTATGAGCACCGTGAGCACGTCGGTGAACTGGGGCGCCAGTTACCTCACCCATGACCTCTACGAACGGTTTATTCGGCCCCAAGCTGGCCCACGGGAACTGCTCTTTGTTGGTCAGGCCACCACGGTGTTGCTGTTGGTGCTTGGGGTGATGACGGCGTTGGTCAGCAACAGCATTGGGGCGGTGTTCCGACTCGTGATTGCGATTGGCTCCGGTCCAGGGGTGGTGTTGGTGTTGCGCTGGTTTTGGTGGCGGGTCAATGCTGCTGCCGAATTGTCCGCGATGCTCTGCGGCTTTCTCGTTGGAGTGCTCACCTCGATCACTCCCTTGGTGCGCATCGATGATTACGGCTTACGGCTGGCCGTGATCACGGGGGTTTCCGCTGCGGTATGGCTCACCGTGATGTTGTGCACTCCTCCGGAATCTGAGGCTGTGCTCGAGCGATTTGTGCGCCAGGTGCGACCGCCGGGTCCTGGTTGGGCCCAGCTGCGTCGCCGCTTTGAGGTTGATCCAATTGAAAGCTTCCCTGTGATGCTCCAGCGTTTTATCTGGGCTTGTGGACTGTTGTTCGGGGGATTGTTGGGCACCGGAGGATTTCTGTTGCATCAACACATCACAGGCTGGTGTGGCCTCAGCGTGCTGGTGATGTCGTTTCTGTTCTTGCGTCGACCAGCGCTTGCCGTTCATCCATCAGCAGAATGAACAACGAGATTGCTGATCCCTTGTCTTTTTTTCGTTCCACAGTTCTCCCGGCGCTGATTGTGTTGTTATTCGCCTTGGCATTGTTCGCCGTGAGCGCCAGGATTTGGTTGCCGGGCGACATGCTGGCGCCGGCTCCAGTTGGTTGAGCACCCAAGGGAATTGACCGGGTCCCGTAGCATCGACTTATGACGGAAGATCGAAGTCAACAAAGGGATCGAGGACCCGCCAGCCTGTCGTTGGATCCAGACCTGCTGGCGCGCGAGTTGGCCGCTCAAGAAAGTCTTGATCCGCTCGATGCTTTCGAGCCCGATCCAGCCATCGATGATGCTTCTCCTGCCATTGCGATGGCCTGCGATCAGGGCCTGCTTGCCTTACGTGGCAACCACGATCAGCGCCTGCAAGGGCTGCAAGTGTTCTGCGAACATCGCGATCCCAGGGCTCTTCCTCTGTTGCTACCTCTGCTGCAACGCCCATGTCCAGTGGAGCGGATGAGTGCTGTCTATGCCCTTGGCCGTAATCCGTCTCCGCCGGCGGTGGAGCCGCTGCTTCAACTTCTGCAGGCTGATAGCAATGCCTATGTCCGCAAAGCGACAGCTTGGAGTTTGGGGAATTATCCCGATGCGCCGATCCTGAATCCCCTGATTCACGCGTTGCAAACCGATGTTGCCGCGGTTCGATTGTGGTGCCCTGGATCCTTGGCTGAGTCGGGTAGCCGCTCGCCTGCAAAAGCGGATCCGGCAGCGAGTCAATTAATCGCCAGTCTTCAGATCGATAGTGAACCGGTGGTTCGAAGTAACTGCATTTGGGCCCTGGGCCGTTTGATGGATCAATTGGTTGAGTCTCGTCAACAAGAAATTGTTGAACTGCTGGTGGAGACGTTGTTGTACGACGGTGAAAGTTCCGTTCAGGATGAGGCTCGTACCGCTCTTGAGCAGTTAGAAGACCCCGTGGTTTTAGAACGCCTCCAAGCCTTAATTAACGACGGGTTTCTGATCTGACAATTGGGACCAACAACTTCTTAAAACCACCATTAGATTGCGCAGCATCTCACGCAGGATGAATGCCCCAACGCACGGTTCGTTTCACCATTCGACCTGATGGCCGCGTGGAAGAAAGAGTCGAAGGGGTGATTGGTCCTGCGTGCCAGCAGCTCACCGAAAGCTTGGAAGCTGCCCTTGGAACCGTTGAACGCCAAGAGCCCACTGCTGAATCCTTTCAGCAGACCCATACCCAGTCCCAGTCCCTTCCTGCGCAATTGAACTGATGTCGCATTTCAGCACCGTCAAAACAGAACTGCGCCAGCTGGAGCCTTTGGTTCAAGCCCTCAAAGATATGGGTTATCCCCCTGAGCAGGGCGAGCGTCCCGTGCGTGGTTACCAAGGTCAAACCGTGACGGCTGATTTGGCCGTCATGATGCAAGTGGGTGGTGATCTTGGCTTCCGCTGGAACTCCAAATCTGGTGCCTATGAATTGGTCACCGATTTAGATCTGTGGAAGCAACAAATTCCAATCGAACGGTTTTTGGCCAAGCTCACCCAGCGGTATGCCTTAAACACCGTGTTGGCGGCCACGGCCAATGAAGGGTTCCAAGTTTCTGAACAAACCCAAGCCCAGGATGGCTCGATCGAACTCGTGGTCACCCGCTGGGACGCCTGACCCTGGCTGATCCATCCCTCGCCTTTTCTGCTCCAGCCACGCATCCCGTTCAGTCGAATGGACGGGAACCATTGTTGGGTGGTGAGCTGAGGGATCAAGCAGTTTGGGTTGACGAAGCCATTTGTATTGGTTGCCGGTATTGCGCCCATGTCGCCACCAATACGTTTGTCGTTGAACCCCGTCTCGGTCGTTCTCGAGCCATTCGTCAAGATGGCGACAGCACTGAGCGAATTCAAGAAGCGATCGATACCTGCCCCGTTGATTGCATCCATTGGGTTCCGTTTGAGTCCCTCGAAGCGTTGAAACAGGATTTAGTTCGTCAAAACCTGCAAGCACGTCCTCAGGGCTGATGGCTTCACTTCCAACTCGTCGTTTTGGACGGACTGAGCTGGAGATTCCCCTGCTGTCGCTTGGGTCCATGCGGTTTCAGCAGAGCTGGAGCGATCTTCCGCCAGAGGAGATTTCAGACACGTCGCAAGCACAGCTGCAAGCCACGTTGAATCGGGCTGTCGCTGAGGGTTTTCACCATGTAGAGACAGCTCGGCATTACGGCACCTCCGAACGGCAGTTGGGTTGGGCCTTGCCCCGGGCACCCGATCCCAAGCGTTTGCTGCAAAGCAAAGTTCCTCCCCGCGACGACGTTGTTGCCTTTGAAGCCGAGCTGGAGCTGAGCTTTGAACGTTTGGACTGCGACCGTTTGGACCTGCTGGCTATTCATGGAATCAACTTGCCGGACCACCTTGAGCAGACGCTTCGTCCCGGTGGTTGCATGGAGGTGGTCCGTCGCTGGCAGGCCCAGGGCCGAATTGGTTCAGTGGGATTTTCAACCCATGGACCCACTGAGTTGATTGTGGATGCGTGCAACACCGGGGCGTTCGACTACCTCAATCTGCATTGGTATTACATCCGTCAGGACAATGGGCCCGCTTTGGACGCGGCCCGTCGTCAAGACATGGGCGTTTTCATCATTAGTCCAACGGACAAAGGGGGCCACCTCCACAGCCCATCCCAGAAATTGCTCGATCTTTGTGCGCCACTGCACCCGATTGTGTTCAACGATCTGTTCTGTCTTCAGGACAAACGTGTGCACACCATCAGTGTGGGTGCTGCATCACCGCAGGATTTTGATCGCCATCTCCAGGCCATTGAGCTCTTGCCTCAAGCCATTGACCTGATCGAACCGGTGCATGAACGCTTGGAGAGGGCGGCGGAGGATGCGCTAGGAGCCGAATGGATGGCCACATGGCATGTGGGGCTCCCCTCCTGGCAAAACACGCCTGGAGAGATCAACTTGCCAGTTTTGCTGTGGCTCCATAATTTGCTGGAGGCTTGGGATCTCGAGAGCTTTGCAACGGCGCGGTATCGCCTGCTTGGCCAAGGAGGCCATTGGTTTGCCGGATCCAACGCCGATTGCTTCGATGATCAAGTCAGTGCGTCGGACCTTCAGGCCGTACTCGCGGATAGTCCTTGGCGAGCCACGATTCCGCGTGTCCTTGCGGAGCTCAAACAGCGCTTGGCCGGCGAGTCTCAGAAGCGGCTCACCAGTCTTTGAACCCCCTTAGGAGCCCAGCGGTGTACGGCTGGGAATTCCAACGGCCCGCGGATAGGAGGCTGGACACGTCCCAGTGGGCTGCACGCGCAAGAGGTGACGGATGCCCCGTTCAGCTGGTAGTTGACAGGCCTGTACCCCAGTTAATTGAGCCTTGAGCGGCTTTAACACGCTGCTGAATTGCGCTGTGTCGTCCTCTGACCATTGCCCCCGAAACAGCAGTGCTTCCCCTTTGGGTTTCAAAAGGGGAACGAGATATTCCGCCACGACTGGGGCGGCTGCCACCGCTCGCGCCATGGCGAGGTCGAACTGGCCGCGGCAGGCTCGATCATGACCCGTCGTTTCGATCCGTTCGGTGCGAACGGCCACGCGATCGGCGAGGCCAAGCTTGCTGGCCATCGCCTCCACCGCCGCCGTTTTGCGGCCGACGGAGTCCAGCAGTGTTAGGTGCGAACCAGGCAAGGCAATGGCGATCGCTAATCCAGGGAACCCACCACCTGTGCCGACATCAATGCACGTTCTGGGTTGGTCGGGTTGTTGTAACTCAGCAGCCAAGGGCCACAAGCTGTCGAACACTTGATTGATCCAGTAGTCATCGCCCTCCACGAGTCGGGTGAGATTGACTTTTTCGTTCCATTCCCGCAACAGGGCTTGCAGCGTCGCGAGCTGATCGACTTGCTCCGTCGACGGTTGCCAACCGAGTGCCGTCCAATATTCAGCTCCCGGTTTGGCATCGGCCATGGGCTGCGTTGGCAACTTTTCTTAGGATGAAGGACCAGATCAAGTCTGTGTCGGACGTCTCCATCAGCCACTACCAACGGCTCGGTGTGGCCCCAGGAGTTGATCCGGAAGCATTGCGTCAGGCATTCCGACGCAAGAGCAAAGCATTGCATCCCGACACTACGGCGCTACCTGAAGCTCAGGCCAGGCTTGCCTTTCAACAACTCAAGGAGTCCTACGCCCTCCTGGCGGACCCTGGCCGTCGTGATGCTTATGACGCGATGCTTCGCGAAACAATGGCGAAGCCACAAGTCGTCCAGACGCCAACCTCTGATCCTTGGAATGGGATTGGTGAACGGCGTCCGCTGTCAGGGGGTGAATGGTTTTCCTTGGTTTTACTGAGCTTGGCGCTCCTACTCAGCTTGTTGTTGGGATTGGGAGTAGCGGTTGTTCAAGGTCGCGATTGGCAAGTGTCACCGTCCTGGCTCACCGATGAGCAGACTTTGAAAACCTCCAACGTGCGATCCGATGTCGTCCTCCCTCCCACCGGAGAGTTCACCACTCAATCAGCACTCCCTCCGAGCGCTTGAGGCTTGGCTGCTGCAATTGGGCGCCATCCGGATCGACAATGATCCGTGCCGATGGACCATGGATCGACCCGAGTGGAGCGCCATCCTTCTTTTGGATCGTGAAGACCTCAAGGTGATTTGGCAGGCATCTGGAACCAGTGGGGAGACACAATGCTCTCTGCCCTACGGCCTATCTCGAGCAGACGTGGAAGCTGCCATTCAGGCTGGCCCTTAAGACTTGTCCTTAAAAATGGCCTTTCCCTTGGAATGGTTGGCTCAGAGTTGATCGAGAGCGATTTGGATGGCTCCGTAGCACTGCTCGAGTTGCGCATCACTAATGCAGAGCGGGGGCAACAGATACACCACCTGGCCTAAGGGACGTAGAAAAACGCCGTGCTCCATGGCGATGCGTTTGACGGTGGGACCTGCTGGGTTGAGGTAGCCGGCGGTTCCACCAACGACCAAATCGAAGGCGGCGACTGTTCCCAGCAACCGTGGTCGTTCAACCCGTGGATGCTGAGCCAGTGCTTCGAGCTGCGGCCGGTGCCGCGCCTCAAAGTTTTGAAAAGCCGTTGGGTTGCGTTCGAGCAACGTCAGGCTGGCGTTAGCGGCAGCACAGCCCAAGGGATTGGCAGTAAAGCTGTGGCCATGCCACAGGGTGAGGTTGGGGTCGTCGCCGATGAAGGCTTCGAACACCGCTTCACTGGCCATCGTTACCCCCATCGGTAAGCAGCCGCCCGTGAGTCCCTTGGATAGCGCCATGAGATCGGGACGAATCCCGGCACGGCGGCTAGCAAACCAGTCACCGCAGCGTCCGAATCCAGTGAGCACTTCATCGGCAATGAGGAGGGCCCCGGCAGCTTTTGTTCTGCGTTCAATCTCCCGAAGAAACTCCGGACGCACCATGGTCATTCCCCCTGCCCCTTGGAGGAGCGGCTCGAGGATCACCGCCGCTGTTGGGGTTTGAAGGGTGTCTTCCAGGATTTGTAGTGCGACTGCTTCCTTGCGGTCAACGTCGTCGTCGTTCCACCAAGTGCTGGGCCAGGGCACGCGGGCGACGGGAAATAATTTGTCTTCGAACGGAGCGCTGAACAAATTGCGCTCGCCAACGGCCATCGCCCCGAAGGTGTCTCCGTGATACGCGCCGTCGAAGGCAACGATTTGATGGCGTGGCTGGCCTCGGTTGGCCCACCATTGGCAGGCGATTTTGATCGCCACCTCCACGGCCGTTGAACCGTTGTCGGAGAAAAACAGTCGTTGAAGACCGGTGATTCCACTGAGTCGAACAGCCAATTGCTCGGCGGGTTCGTGGGTGAAATCCGCAAAGATCACTTGCTCGAGCCGTCGTGCTTGATCGGCGATCGCTTCAGCCATCACTGGATTGGCGTGGCCGTGCAAGGTCACCCACCAGCTACTAATCGCGTCAATTAACGGGGGACCCTCCTCCCGCAACAGCAGGGCGCCCTCACCAGCTGTTACCCGCTGCGCCGCAGCTGCACTGGCCATTTGCGTGAATGGAGGCCAGAGATTGGGGTGACGTTGAAGCGTCATGGCCGCCTACAGCAGTGCCGCCATTTTGGAGCCTCAAGTAGAGGTCACCACTGCCATGGGCTTGCCTAGAAGTTCGGGCTGTCTCAATTGTTTGTGTCGTTTGGCTCCCAAACCCGTCTTTCCAAAGCCCGTCTTTCCAAAGCCCTTCGTCTAAGTCCTTCGTCTAAGCCCTTAGCGACAAACCTCACTCGACCGCTCACTCTCCGTCGCGATCGTTCCGCAAGTCACCCAGCGGACGAGTTGGACTTCGATATCCGTAAACAACACAAGGATTCCGACACACAGCGCTGATACAGCAACGGTTGCCAGCGTTTGACGTGAATTCAACGGGATGTCTGATCCAACAATTCCTGAAACTTAGGGCTGAGCTGTTGGTCTTGCCATTGCTGTTGAAGGGCCTCACGGTTGAGGGGATTCAGTGGTGGGAGTTGGGCCAGTACGGGAATGCCACCAAATCTTTCCAAGGTGGTGGGGTTATCGCTATGGCGCGGTCCATTCAAGATCAGTCCAAGGACCGGAAGATTGCGGTGTCGAAGGGCTTCCAGGCTCAGCAAGGTGTGGTTCAGCGTTCCGAGGCCGCTACGAGCCACCAGAACGATGGGTAAGCCCCATTGCTGCAATTGGTCGATTTGTAGAAGTTGCCGTGTGAGTGGAACCATTAAGCCCCCTGCTGTTTCCACCACAAGCGCGCCATCACAGGCGGGGAGGTCCAATTGTTCTGGCAACAATGGGCTTTGATCGAGCTCGGCGGCCCAATGCGGTGACACCGGCTGGCTGAAGGCAAACGCTTCAGGGAGCAGTCGGTGCGGGGGGAGATCAAGCAGACTGCGGACCCGTTCGCGATCTCCGCCGCCGTCTAAACCGCTCTGGACTGGTTTCCAATAGGTGGCCTCAAGGCCTTGTACGAGCCATGCGCTCACCACGGTCTTGCCGACATCGGTGTCGGTTCCACAAACCACGATGCGACGCGATCGGGACGTCATCGGCTCAAGATCAGAAGCTGAATTCTCCAGGACAACGCAAACCGGTTGGGGATGTTGGCCTGTGGCCATGCTTTGAAAATCCGACGCCAGGCCCCCGGGGGAAGTCGGTTTGCGGTTGTTGATCCGGCACCGATTTCAATCATTGGTTTCAGTAAAGACGCTGGTGAACCCGCGGTTTGGCTGAATTGAAGCAGTTGTTGCCGTTGGACCATTCCAGGCGGAATGGTGTCCGTCAGGTGTTCGCCCACAGGTAACGGCAACGCGGTGCAGTGTTCTCCAGCCGCTGTGGCGGCTGCGTGCCACTGGGGAAAGCTGCCCTTCACGGGCACTGCCAGCACGAGCCAGCTGCCCGGTTGCAACGACTGAATCCACGCTCTCAGCGATTGAACCGGATTTGGCAACCAATGCAGGGCAAAGCTGGAGCTCAGCAATCGAGGTTGTTGGGGCCAGGGCGGCAATCCTCGGCTGAGGTCCCACTGCAGCGTTGAGGCACCGGACTGTTGATGTTGCAGCATCGCTGCGCTGCCATCCACGCGCAGAACGGATTGCCCCGGATGGGTGGCTTCCAGGGCATCGGCCAGTCGTCCCGTTCCACTTCCTAGATCCACCCACAATCCCCTGGGAATCCATAAACGTCGGCAATGGCCTGCGAGTCGCCAGGCCATGCCTTCTTGCAGGCGTGCTCCACGGTTGTATTGATCGGCAGCGCCACTGAATTCCTGCAGGACGTCTTCTGGGGAAATCACAGGCTTTCGACCCATCGCTCTACCACCGCCAATACCTCGGTCTGTCTCTTATACACATCTGACGCTGCCGACGAAGGCTTAGGTGTAGATCTCGGTGGTCGCCGTATCATTA